>SLJM01000296.1 GCA_007135085.1 Myxococcales bacterium | reverse complement strand
TGCCGCACGACCCCTATGTCCAGGGAGTTGTCGAGAAATTCCCAGATCACATCAGCCGAAACTTCGTCGCCGGCAAAGATAATGGCTCGCTCTCCCTCCTCCAGGGATCGCAGCTCTTCGAGCAGCGCTTTTTGCCGAGCCCCTTGTTTTTGTGCGGTGACAGCCACTTCTTTTAGTTTCTCAAGCGCCCCTTTTTCGCCATCGAAGGTGGCCAGCCCGGCGGAATTTTCGATATCGCTCAACCGATCGTCGATGACCTGGCTCAGGGCCAAACTCGGGCCGCAGACGACCTCCACAAACCTTCGATATAAGCCGGTCCACTGCGATGTGTGCCCATCCTCTGCGGCCTGTGCGGAGGCCCCTTCGCGCCACGACTCGAGGGCGTTTTCGATATCGGCCTGCCCGGCGACGTCGACATCGATGACCGACTTTTCGCTTCGCCCCGGAAATAACCAGTCGATCTCCTCGGTGCGACGGGTTCGCAGGACTCGCTGTGAAGGCCCCGGAGGCTCCTGGGCGTCCAATTCATATTTTTCGGGGTCCAGAAGATGAAGCATGGCCCGATAGGTCGCCTCCTCTTCGGCGGCGGGCATCGAGGAAAGCAGCAACAGGCGGTCCACCGAGCCAGTCAGCCGACGATAGACCTCGAAGAGCTCCCGTTCTTCCAACTCCTGGGCGTGCGCAGCTCTGGCCACCTCATGAGCGTCGTCAATGACGACCATCCCCACCGTCTTGGCCCGCTCTTCGAGCTCGGCCACCTCCCCATGGGGGACGACGAAGACCCGCTCGTCCAGCTCCTGTTCGAAGAGAAAGCGACGGGCCAACTCCTCCTCCCACTGAGCACATAGGGGCCTGGGCACGACGACCAAAATTCCGAACTCCCAGGGCTTTTCCAGGGCATATTGGCGCATGATGGCGCCGGCCTCGATGGTCTTTCCAAGGCCCGAATCGTCGGCCAGCAAATGGCGCCGAATCGGATCGCCCAGGGCTCGTCGGACCACCTCGATCTGATGTTCTTCGAGCTCCACCACCGATGAGAAGAGCCCGGTCATTGACGCACATCCCGCCTGCTGGGCGACCAAGGATTGTCTGAAGGGAGCGCGGCCCTCGTGAAAATAGGGCGTCTCATTGACCCGGTGAGCCAGGTGCTCCGTGGGATCTTCGAGTGGTCTGTCCCAGCGAACAAAGAGCGCGCTTTCGGGCAACTCGCCGACTTTTCGATTCGGAAATTGGACCCGGTAGCTATCGCCGGTCTTTATCAGTGACCGCCCCACAAACCACACATGAGTGGCGGGATGACGAAAATAAACCCGCCTTTCCTGACGGAGTTCGGCGGGCTCGACCAGCTCGGCGGGCAGCTTCCTCGTGGGCTGCTCCCCGGCGGTTGGCCCGTCGAAATACTCGACGATGACCGACTCGCCATCGACACTTGCCACTTTTCCCAGCCCCAGATCATTGGCCAGGGATCTGACGAATTGTCCGACCCGAAGATTGGTCATAAAAGCTCACTCCCAGCGAAACTCAATAGTCGATCCTACCTCCACTGGCTTTGATGTAGCGTAGGGGCGAGGCGGGAGCAAGCAAGATGAGGCGGTTTATGAACCTGATGCTGGACTAATCAATCCCGATAAATTTATGGGTCTGAAGGCTGAGCTTCCACTGAGGATGGCGCAGGCAATAGTCGACGGCGCGCTTCGTAAATTCGTCGCGCTCCGGACCGTCCATGGGCTGCAGATAGAAATGCTCGAAGTCCAGGTGGGCCACCGCCTCCGGAGGGAGTTCGTCCTGGAAGACCACCAGCTTGAGTTCATCGCCGCTGGTCTGGACCAATTCAGCGCCCGCTTTGGGGCTGACACAGATCCAGTCCAACCCCTGTGGAGCGGGCTGGGTTCCGTTGGTCTCCACGGCCACCTGGAATCCCTGGTCGTGAAAGGCCTCGATCAGGGCTTCGTCGACCTGCAATAGAGGCTCGCCGCCGGTGCAGACCACCAGGGGCTGACCGATCAATTCCCCCTCTTCAGTGGGCCAATATTCGGCCACATTCTGGGCCAGTTCTACTTCGGTGGCGAAGCGACCACCGCCGGGGCCGTCGGTGCCCACGAAGTCCGTATCACAGAATTGACAGATCGCCTTGTGTCGGTCGGCCTCCCGGCCGGTCCACAGATTGCAGCCCGAAAACCGGCAGAAGACAGCGGGACGGCCCGTATTGGCGCCCTCCCCCTGCAGGGTGTAGTAGATTTCCTTAACCGAATAGGTCACCAGCGAACCATGATATCCAGCCCGGGGCGATGCAGGGAGGGAGCGATCGCCAGACCGCTGTCGCTATCACCGCCGCCTCCGCTGACCAACTCCAAGACCACCAGGGAGGCCCCCACAGTGGCCAGGCCGATACCGGAGAAAAGGAGCACTTGTCCCGAGGTCTGTTGACCGCGCAGGGCGTCACGTTGGTTGTTGAATTCACTCTCGTCGCTGATGGCGCTCAGGTCTTCGATGCCGCTGGCAACCTGACGATCGATGACGGCTGCACCACCCAGGGCGCCGGCGCCCACGGCCAGCGCACCCACACCGGCCCACCCCAGAATTCCGAAGCCGTCGTCGGCGGGCTCCACGTCGGGCCGCTCGGCGACCGCCTCGGGAGCCAGTGCGTCCGCCGTATTCTGCGACCGAATCACGGCCTGGATGCTGGCGATCAACGCGTCGTTGCGTGCCCATAGATCAGCGGGGACATCGTCGCCGCGCTCGTGAAATTCACGAAAGAGTTCTTGCGCCTCCTCAGCGGCCTGCAGAGTGCGATCGGTGCGACCCAACTCGCTGTGGCAGAGGGCCATATTGAACAAAAATACGGGATGAGGCATCGCCTCGTTGGCCCGCCTGAATTCCACGAGTGCTCGGGCATATTCCTCTTCGAAAAAATAGGCCGCGCCGTCATTAAATGCCTGTTGCGCTCGCTCCACGGCAGCTGGATCGACGTCGTCGCTGCCGAGACCGGAGTCAGCCAGGGCCTGGCCGCCGCTAAGGCAGACCATCAACAGAGCAACGAAGAGAACTCGAGGAATTGATTTAAAGGTCATCGTTTTCACCGCTTATGAGGTTTGAGCAAATCTACAATTGAATTTACATACCGAAGATATCGAGGCTTGGCGAGCGACTGCTGCTGTCATCGTCGTCCGGCTTGTCCGGTTCGGCCGGCTGAGGAGGCTCTTCAGGTTCGGGGCGCGTCGGACGGGTCGGGCGCGTGGGACGAGGTTCTTCCTGCTGTTGGGTCTCCACCTGACGAGTCGGACGGGCCGGTCTGGTGGGACGGGGCCGCGTCGGAGCGGGCTCCGGCTCGGCGACGGGCTCGCTGGCCTGTTCTTCTTCTGCTTCTTCTTCATCTTCATCGGCGGCCAACTCTTCGTCCTCTTCTTCCTGCCCTTCCTGATCGTCAGCCAACTCCTCGTCGTCGACGGGCTCATCGTCATCTTCGGGCGACGCCGGCGCTTCTTCTTCGACGGGCTGATCGTCATCGATGGCCACCATCTGGTCTTCCGCCGGATCGTCTCCGCCGTCGCCGCCCAGGGTCGTGGCCAACACGGCCACGGCGAGGGTCAAGACCAGGATCAGAGCGCCGCCGACCATAAACAAGATCTTTTTTGAGCGGCCGTCGTTGAACTGGGCGGCGATCGCCGCCGTCGACATGGTCGCTCGGTCCGGATGCTCCACCTGAGGGGCGGTGGCCTGAACCTGAGCGGTTCCTGTGGCCGCGGCCTGCTCGCCAGTGGTGCTCATCGCCTGGGTCGAACCAAAGGCCATCTCCTGATCGGTATGGCCCGACACCAGGGTGTCCGAGGTGGCCGGCACTCCATGGTCGCCGGTCTGATAGGCCGACATCGGAGCGTTGGTCGCTCGATTGACGGTCGCTCCCGTAGCTCCCGGGCTGGCGGGAGGAAAGAGCCATTTAGAGAACATCTGGTCCTTCGAGGCATTCCGATCGGCTCGAAGTGATGGATGATTGTATTTTCTCTGAATCTGCTCCAGTCGATCCCGCACCGCCAGAACACTGTCCGGGCGATCTTGAGGATCTTTTTTCATCATGGAGTAGATGAGCTCTGAGAGCTCGTCCACTTCGTCGCTGGGAGGCAGAAACTGGGTCAGCAGCGGCGGCTCCTCTTGGACGTGAGCCATGAGCAATTGCATCGCCGTATCGCCGTCAAACGGCACATGCCCGGTGAGCAATTCGAAGAGGATGCACCCCATGGCATAGACGTCGGTAAAGGCCCCGACCTCTCCGCCGCTGGCCTGCTCGGGCGCCATATAATGAGCCGTACCAAAGACCGATCCCGTCTGGGTGAGGCGAGTCTCGGTCTGCAGCGCGTGGGCAATACCGAAGTCGACCACCTTGGCCTGAATTCGCCCGTCGGAACGGGCCAGGAGCATCAGGTTTTCCGGCTTCAGATCGCGGTGAACCACTCCCGTGGAGTGCGGTTCGGACAGGCCGTCACAGGCCTGAATGACGATCTCTGTGGCCAGCGCCGGGTGGAGGCTATAGCCGTCGATCAGATCGCCCAATTCGGTGCCGTCGATAAACTCCATGGCCAGATAGAGCACGTCGTGCTCCATATCCTGCCCGAAATCGACGAGGCCCACGATATTGGGGTGGGAAAATTGGGAGATGACCTGGGCTTCTCGAAAGAAGCGTTTGACCAACTTTTGATCGCCCGCCAGCTTGGAGTGCAGCACTTTGATGGCCACATCGCGGTGGACCGACAATTGTTTGCCGAAATAAACCTTGCCCATCCCCCCTTCGCCGAGGACACGCTCCACGGAAAACCGGCCGTCGATCTCGCTGCCAAGCAGGGGATCTTCGACGGCATTGGCGCGGATAGTGAAGTCACGCAGCCGGGTCCCGTCGTCGGGACAAAACTCGTGCTCTTCACCATAGCTCTCGCCACATTGGGGGCAAATTCGCTCTATGGTTCGTTCTTGGGTCATGAAACGACGGCTCGGCAGTCATCAGCTTAGTGGGTCGCGCAAGAATAAGGGCATATTGACTTGTTTTGCGTCGAGATTCAACCGTATTTCCCTTCTTCGTCGACGACCTTCAGAGGGGCCAGGGAAGTCAGGGCCAGATCAGCGCCGTGCTCGCGGAGGATCCTGCATTCCTCCTCACCTCCTCTGCCGAGGCCGATGACCAGTCCGAACCCTCCGGCGCGGCCTGCCCGGACACCGGACTCGGCATCTTCGATCACCACCGCCCGCCGGGGCTCGACGCCCAGGCGGCGCGACGCCTCGACGAACATATCGGGCGCCGGCTTCCCGGCCAGATTCTCCTCGGCCAGGGTCTGACCATCGACGCGGGCCCCGAAGCGATCGCTGAGCCCCAGAATTTCCAGGATCAGCCCGGCGTTGCGACTCGATGACACCAGCCCCAACCCAAACCGGGCCTGCTCGGCGGCCTCCAATAGCTCCAGGGCGTCGTCGAATACGCTTAATTGGCCCTCGGCGACCCTCTCCTGATAACGCTCATTCTTCTCCATTCCGATCCCGTAAACCGTTTCCAGGTCAGGACCTTCGCCAATCTCTCCCTCGGGGAGGTGGAGGTTTCGGGAGCTCAAAAAACTGCGCACCCCCTCAAAACGGGGTTTCCCGTCGACGTAGCGCCGATAGTCGTCGACGTCGAAAGGTCGATAGTCGGCGCCCAGGTGCTCCTCCAGAACCTGATCGAAGACCTCCTTCCAGGCCTTTCGATGGGTCTGAGCCGTGTCGGTAATCACCCCGTCGAGATCGAAGATCAACGCGTCGTAGTCGCCGCGGGATAGTGTCGTCGAATCACTCATGGGTTCCCTCAATCAAGAGCCAATTGCAGCGGCAAACCTGAGCGCAGCGAGCGGCGCGACAAGTAGGAAGAGCCCCCAAATTTCGAGTTCATCCCATCCGTGTCTAATTTAGGGTTCGTCGGGCTCCACTTAAATCGTAGCCGACGAGATGACGATTCAGCTCCTATATATACCGCTCACTTCACCAGATGGGTGAGAAGTGAAACAGACTCTTCGACAGCTCCTCGACAGCCTCCCGATCGGCGCCCTCATCGTCGACCGAGAACATGAAATTCTCTATCTAAACGAGGCATTTGCCCACTTCACCGGGTATGAAACCGACGAATTGAAGGGCTCCTGCCTGGAAGAGATCACGGCCTCACCGTCGGAATCGCTGGAAGATAAGATCGACCGGCTATTCCAAAAGGAGACCCCATATTTCGAGATGGAAACTCGATATCAGCGCAAAGACGGAACTTTTGTGTGGGGTTCACCGGTGCGCATGCTCCATCCCCACCCGGCCGATGATCACGGTCAATCGATCTTGATATTCGTCGTCGATATTACGGAGCGCCTCCTCCTGCAGAAAAAACTGCGCAGGACCGAGAAGATGAACGCTCTCGGTCTGCTCGCCAGCGGAATTGCTCACGACTTCAATAATATGTTGACCGTGGTCAAGAGCTTCGCCGAGCTCATAAAAAGCGATCCCGATGATGATGAGATTAGAACCCAGGCCCTGGAGCGAATCCTCGCCACCTGCGATCGTGGACAGGAGCTGACTCAGCGCCTTCTCAAGATGGGAAAACGAGAGTCCTCAGGGATCAGCTCAGTAAACCTCAACGAATTAATCGAAGAGGTGCAGTTTACCTTTTCCCGCGTCCTCCCCTCGACGCTCTCCCTCGATGTCACCCTCGAAGACAACCCCCCCCAGGTTCTCACCGACGAAGTGCGCCTCCATCAGGTGGTGGTCAATCTGCTCATCAACGCCCGACAGGCGATGGACGGCCGCGGCACGATTCAGATCGAGACCGGCCTGGTCAGCTCGGACGATCCGGAATTGTCGGATATCGAGGATCGGCAGGAGGACAGCTACGGCAAGCTGCGTATCTGCGATACCGGCAAGGGCATCTCCAGTGAATTGCTGCCCCATATTTTCGAGCCCTTTTTCACCACGAAAGGAGAAGAGGGCACCGGGATGGGTCTCTCCACGGTCTACGATATCGTCCAAGAAGGTCGGGGTTTTGTACGGGTCACTAGCCAGGAAGGAGAGGGTGCTTGCTTCGAGATCTATCTGCCCGCCCTTAATTAACTTCCATTAACGAGCCCGCGAAATTTGACAATAATTTCCCTTAATTGGGCCGATCCCTGTCCAGAGCATGGTAGGCAAAGACGTCGTCCACGGATAGACCGGAGCACACGGCACGAAAGACGAGGTCTTGGCCGCGGGCGGTGACCACCACGGTGGCGCCCCCGTCGTCGGAATCGACGCTCAGGTCCAGAGGCTCGTAGAATTGGGTCCCATCGAATTCGAATTCCCGCACTGACTCCAGGCGAAGGCGAATTCCCACTCGATTGGCGTCGTCTTCCCAGTGGGGACGGGGATAGTCGGCAAATTGCGATAACGTACCGCGCAGAAGACAGATCCCCTCGTCGTGGTCCCAGCTTATCTCGGAGAGGCGAAAATCGGTGAGCACCGGGCCGTATTGATACAGCCCCTCGATGAGCTCTGGGCGATCGAGGAATTTGGTCCACACGGTAGAGGCTCCTGGTGCAGGGCTTGGGGAGGATCAGGCTTTGTCGGCGGTCATTCCGATGATCTGAAGGCCGATGCCCCGGGTCTGAAATTCGAAGTCTTGGCCGCGGCCGCAGACGATGATGCCAAAACCATCTTCGGCGCGTTCGATATCGAGGTCGATCGCCCCGCCCACGACCCGACCGCTGGCTCGAAATTGCTCTACCGCCGACAGGCCAAAGCGAACTCTGAGGCGATCGGCGTCGACATCCCAGGTCGGTCGAGGGTGATCTGGAAATTTCGAAAATTGGCCGCGGATCAGACAATTGGGCCCCCGCTCCTCGAGGCTCAGCGCCAAAAGGTGAAACCCCTGCAGCGGGGGCTCTTCGTCATAGAGGCCGCGCAGAGCCTGGGGGTTTATCAGATTTGATGTCCACCAATGGTCCATGGCCACCTGCCGGTCACGGCGTCTGGGGATTAGTCGAATCACGATACCAGCGCCGCCTTCGGGTTGGCAATCGCTCAGTTTGCCACAAGTGTGATCGGCGCCTGTCGGTAATCCAGCATTTTTCTAAGAGACCAGTCGCAGAAATCTCCGTAGTCATGTCTTGAGTCATTGAGTCATTGAGTCTTGAACTAAACACACCCTCCGCAGTTCGAGGACGTCCAATACAAGCCATTCATCGCAGGGTGCCGTTCAAGACCCAGGACCCAGGACCCAGGAGTCGAGACCCAGGACCCACGACCCAGGAATCGAGACCCAGGACCCAGGACCCAGCCGTCGAGTTGTTTCGAACTTGCCGTGAGCGCCCATGACGACCATGATGTGCGAATATGGCTCTGAGTGAATTTTCCCAACCCCTAGAGAGAGGCTTATGGTCAGCACAGATACACTGGTGGCACAACTGGAAGAGATCACCCGCAATATGTGGTGGTGTTGGCATCCCGAGATCTGGCAGATTTTCGAGGCCATCGACGTCGAGCTATGGCGGGAGACCAACCAGAACGCCGTGGCCTTTTTGGACCACGTCGACAAAGCTCTGCTGGCCGACCGCCTCCAGAGCGGTGCACTGGCCAGCCGGGTTACTCAGGCCTCGAGACGATTAAAAGAATATCTGGCCGCCTCGGGCCCCCAGGCCAATATGCTGGCCGGACCACTCCACCAGGCGCCGGTGGCTTATTTCTGCGCCGAATTCGGCCTCCACGAATCGCTGCCCATCTACTCCGGTGGGCTCGGCGTCTTGGCCGGCGATCATCTCAAGGCGGCCAGCGACCTGGCGGTGCCCCTGGTCGGTGTGGGCCTTTTTTATGCCGAGGGTTATTTTCAGCAGGGCATCGACGAGAACGGTCAGCAGCGCGAATATTACGGCCGCACCGAAGTTGAGAATCTGTCGATCCGAAAGCTCCACGACGCCAACGACGAGCCCCTGACCATCCACGTCGAAGTCGCCAACCGCCGCATCGCCATGCACATCTGGCAAGCGGAAGTGGGTCGCTCCAATCTCTTCTTATTGGACTGTGACATCCCCCAAAATCCCGACGAAGATCGCCAGCTTACCACCCAATTATACGGCGGCGACCAGCGCACACGGATTCGACAGGAGGTGCTGCTGGGCGTCGGCGGTGTGATCGCCCTGGACCGCCTGGGCATTCACCCCGGGGTCTACCACCTCAACGAGGGTCATAGCGCCTTTGCCACCCTGGAGCTATGCGCCCGGCTGATGGAGGAGGAGGAGATCGACTTCGACGAGGCCTGCACGCTGGTCTCGAAGCGCACCGTCTTCACCACTCATACTCCGGTGCCAGCCGGCCACGACCGCTTCGCCCCGGAAATGATCGATGAAGCCCTCGATCACCTGCGCCATCGTTTGGACCTCGATCTGCGCTCCTTTCATGGCCTGGGTCGAATCAACCTCGATAATCCGGACGAGCCCTTCTGTATGACCGTATTGGCCATGAAGATGAGCGATTATCGAAACGGCGTCAGCCACCTCCACGGCCGGGTCAGCCGCCGCATGTGGAACGATCTGTGGCCCTTCCGACGCCAGTCGGAGGTGCCCATCGATCATATCACCAACGGCGTCCACGTATCCTCCTTTCTGGCCAACGAGATGCGCACCCTCTACGAGCGCTATCTGGGGGCCGATTGGACCCTGGAAAAGGAGATGCCCGAAGCCTGGTCCGGTCTGGCCGCCGTCGACCCCGGGGAGCTGTGGGAGACCCACCAGGTCCTGAAAGCAAAATTATTGGACTTCGTGGAGCGCCGAGTGGCCACCCAGGACGCCCCCAGAGGCGACAAGGCGGGCCAGATCACGCCGGGGAGCGGCCTCAAACAGGACGTCTTGACCATCGGCTTCGCCCGGCGCTTCGCCACCTATAAGCGGGCCGACCTGATCATGAGCGATCTGGAGCGCTTTAAGGCTCTGGTCAGCGATGAGGAGCGGCCGCTGCAGATCATCTACGCCGGCAAAGCCCACCCGGCCGACAGACCGGGCCAGGCCCTGATCCGACGCATCGTCGAACGCACGACGGACCCAGAATTTTGCGGCCGCGTCGTCTTCTTGGCCGATTACGATATGAACGTGGCCCGCCACCTCGTCCAGGGCGTCGACGTGTGGCTCAACAATCCGCGCCGCCCCCAGGAGGCCTGCGGCACGAGCGGCCAGAAGGTGGTGCTCAACGGGGCGCTCAACTGCTCGATCCTCGACGGCTGGTACGCCGAGGCCTTCGACGGCCTCAACGGATTTGCCATCGGCCGAGGCCGCGAATTCGCCGACCCGGGCCGCCAGGACCAACAGGACGCCGCCGACCTGTACAAAGTTCTCGAAAAGGAAGTGATACCTCTTTATTATGACGTCGATGCCGACGGCCTGCCCCATGGCTGGATCGAGAGGATGAAGTGGGCCATCTTGAGCATGGGCTGGCGCTATAACGCCCAGCGCATGTTGCTCGACTATCTGGAGCGCGCCTATCTTCCCGCCGTGGGCGCCACGGTCGCCTCGTAGCGCCCGGAGGGCGCGGGATGGAGGCGCCTTCGGCGCCGGGATGGAGGCGCCTTCGGCGCCGGGATGGAGGCGCCTTCG
>SLJM01000213.1 GCA_007135085.1 Myxococcales bacterium | reverse complement strand
GGGCCCCATCCGGCGAGCATATGGACAGGGGTCGATCCGCCGATTAATTCCGGTTGTCGAGGCCTGGCCAGGTGGGCGGCGTCGAAATTCCAGGCCGGGATATTATTGGACCACCGGGCGCCGGACTGGTCGATGGGCCGACGGTCCACACAGATGACGTCCAGATGTCGACGAGCACAGTGGAGGGCCACCGCCGAGCCTGTCGACCCGGCGCCGATGACGGCGACGTCTGCTTTTTGAATTGAGGGAGCCTTCGAGTTCACTTCAAAATCCTCATTCTTTATTGACAAAAGAAAGTATGACTCACAAGTCACCGAGAGCATAGACCAGAGTGGCCGGCGGCAAAAGGAGCCGATTCTTTGGAGGCTCCATCGATGAAAGCCAGGGGGTGGAATGGAGCCGTCCGGTTCCTAACTTCTGGCTGATGAGCGACGACGAGCGGAAAAAAAAGCGGCGGCTCCTCCTTCTCGGGGCGCTGGGTATGGGGATCGGCCTGGGGGTGACGCTGGCGCTGGTGCGCCATCCCCTGAAGTTGGCGAACTGGTATGCTCGCCACAGGCTGAGCCGCGCCGGGCTTCGCCAATATTTTCTGGAGGGGCCTCAAGGAGTGTTTTCGGTCTTCAAGCGCGCCGAAGATCATCCCCCGTCAGAGGAGACGGTGGTGTTGATCCACGGGTTGGGGGGCCACGCGGGGAACTGGTTTTATACGGTGCGCGCCCTCGATGATTACGACGTGGCCGTCCCCGATCTTCCCGGCCACGGTGATTGTCGGCTGGAGCAATTGGAGTGGACCCCGGATGAGCTCTTCGAGCTCTTCGTGGCCGAGATCGATGCGATTACTGACGATCGGCCTTTGATTATGGTGGGAAATTCACTGGGCGGCTGGCTGTCGATCCTCTACGCCCTTCATTATCCGCAGCGGGTTCGTCGGCTAATATTGGTCAATAGCGCCGGGCTTCGCTTCGACTATCCCACACGGCTCCTGCTGCCCCGGACCCGCCGGGATGCCCGGCAGATCATCGGGGCCGTATTCGGCGACGAGGCCCCCAGAGTTCCGGGGTTTATGCTGGATGCTCTGATTCGCGAGGCCAATTGCAGCCCCATCGCCCGGGCGTTGGAGTATAGTGGCGAGCCGCCCTATGTGGGCGACCGACTCGCCGATATCGAGGTGCCCACAGAGATCATCTGGGGCACTGAAGATACGTTGATCCCCCACTCCCACGCTTACGAATTGCAGAAAAAACTTCGAAACTCCCGGCTCTACCTGATGCCCGGCCTGGGTCACTCGCCACAGGTCGCCGACGCGCGGCGATTCAACAGGCTCCTTCGCCATATCCTCGATGAACCGAGGCGATTGGCGGACCACCCCCCCTCGTGATCTCAATAGCCGCGCTCTTCCATATCTTTGCCGACCTGACCGTCTTGGCCGGCCTGGGCGAAGGCGGGCATGTCGGCGTCGACATCGAGGACCCGGTTTTCGATATGGTCGACGATCTCCTCTAAGACCTCGTCGACGGGCAGGGTGCCGCGGCGGCCGTCTTTATAGGTGCGAAGGGCGACGGTGCCCGCTTCTTCTTCCCGTCCGCCGACGACGAGCATATAGGGAGTCTTCTGGGTGACGGCGTCGCGGATCTTAAGCCCCATTTTCTCGACGCGCTCGTCGACCTCGACGCGCACGCCGGCGGCCTTGAGCTTGTCGGCCACCTGCCAGGCGTAGTCGTGATGCTCGTCGGTGATGGGGATGACCATGGCCTGCACGGGGGCCATCCAGGTCGGGAAGGCGCCGGCGAAGTGTTCGACCAAAATGGCGAAGAATCGCTCCAGACTTCCCGCAAGCGCCCGGTGGATGACGATCGGCGTCTTCTCCTCGTTGTCGGCGTCGGTATAGGTGAGCTCGAAGCGCCGGGGGAGCTGAAAGTCGAGCTGGATCGTGGCGCATTGCCAGGCTCTTCCCAGGCAATCGAGGACGTTGAAGTCGATCTTGGGGCCGTAAAAAGCGCCGTCGCCCTCGTCGATGCGAAAGGGCTTGTCCGCATTTCTCAGCGCCCCTTTGAGGGCCTCTTCGGCCTCATTCCACATCTCGAGCTCGCCCATATAGTCGTCGGGGCGAGTGGAGAGCTCGATCTCGTAGTCCATGCCGAGCATGCCGTAGGTGGCGTCCACCATGTCCAGGAGCAGGCCGATCTCGTCGAAGAGATCTTCCTGGGCCAAAAAGATATGGGCGTCGTCTTGGACGAATTGGCGCACCCTTGTGGCGCCGCCGAGAGCGCCGGGGCGCTCGTTTCGATGGAGATGGCCAAACTCGGCGACCCGCAGGGGCAGCTCGCGATAGGAGCGCTTCTTGCTGCCGAAATACAACATCGTATCCGGGCAATTCATGGGCTTGAGGCAAAAGGTCTGGCCGTGGACGTCCATGGTGAACATGGAGTCTTTATAGTGCTCGAGGTGGCCCGATTTGGCGAAGAGATCTTCGTGATAGAACGAGGGGTTACAGATCTCTTCATAGTTCTGGGCGGCTTCGATCTCGCGAAAATAATCCTTGAGCTGGCGATAGGCAGTCCAGCCCTTGGGGCGCCAGAAGACGCTTCCCGGCGACAACTCGTGGAAGTCGAAGAGATCGAGCTCGCGGCCCAGCTTTCGGTGGTCCCGACGTTTGGCCTCCTCTAAGGCGTGGAGGTAGTCCTTGAGCTCTTTTTCTGTGGACCAGGCCGTGCCGTAGATACGCTGGAGCATGGGCTGGTTTTCATCACCCCGCCAGTAGGCGCCGGCCACTTTCTGGAGCTTGAAGTGGGCGCATTCCGCCGAGGATTCCACGTGAGGGCCGGCGCAGAGGTCGGTGAGCGGCCCGCTGTGATAGATGGAGACCGTGGGGCCCTCGATGCCCTCGATGAGCTCCAATTTATAGGGCTGGTCGGCGAAGAATTGGCGGGCCTTGTCTTTGGGCCATTCTTCTTTTTCGAAGGGCACGTCTTGTTTGACGAGCTGAGTCATGCGGCCCTCGAGCTGCCCGAAGTCGTCGGTGCTGATGGGACGGGGCAATTCGAAGTCGTAATAAAAGCCGTCTTTGATGGGGGGCCCGATGGCCAGTTTGGCGTCGGGAAACATCTGCTGGACGGCGGCGGCCATAATATGCGCCGTGGAGTGACGAATGCGGTAGAGTTCGTCAGCGCGGTTGGATTCGGATTCGGCGGCCATGGTCTCTCCTCGAGTTCAAACGGTGGAGCGCAACAAAGCTTACTGCTTTCGGCTCAAGAGATATGATGAATGAGGATCGGTCGTAAAGGGAAAGTCCGAATAATAGACACGTTTTGTCTGTTGGTGCGAAATGAGTTACATAGAGCCCGTGTATTGATCGCCAAACGAATTTCAGCCGAAAGACGAGATAAAACGTGAACAAAGGACTTGCTCTATTTTTATTAGTGTTGGTGGCCGTCCCCCTGGTGGGATGCGAAGAGGACTCTGCGGAGCCGGAAGCGGTGGCCGACGAGGCTGAAGAAGAAGATGAGGCCGATGAGGCCGATGAGACCGCCGAAGGCGATGAAGCTGCCGCCTCCGACGAGCAGGCCCGGGACGAAGAGAGCCTGGAGGCTGTGGACTTCGAATACCCCGGCGTCGACCTCGATCTGACGGCGGCCCAGCTCGCAGAGTTGGCAGGGCTCGCCGAAGCGGAGCTATGTCCCTGCGAGGACTCGGTGGTCAGCCTTCACGAGTGCATGCAGGAAGAGGAGCGCTGCGAAGAGGCCGATCAGGCAGCGCAGACACTCATCGGCGCCGTCAGCGAAGGGGGCGGGGCTGACGAGGCCTTCGACGCTCTGGCCCAGGAGCGCGCACAGCGCACGGAGACTCACGACTTCGTTTTCGAAAATGTACCCTATAAGGGCAACCCCGAGGCCGAGGTGGTCATCGTGGAATTTGCCGACTTTAGCTGCGGTGAATGCCGCCGGGCGGCAGGGGTCATGGAGCAGGTGCTGGAGCGCTTCGGCGATGACGTGGTCATCTATTTTAAGAATTTTCCACTGGGCAGCCCGGCCGGTCAGCTCGCGGCACAGGCCTCGATGGCCGCTCATAATCAGGGCCGGTTCTGGGAGATGCACGATCTGATCTTTGAAAACCAACGACAGATCAGTCGAAGTGACGTCGAACAGCACGCACGCCGGCTGGGGCTCAATTTCGAGCGCTTCCAACAAGATATGGAGAGCCGACAGGTCACCGGTCATATCGCCCGTGACCGGGCCGAGGGCGAGCAGGCCGGTGTGATGGGAACGCCCACGGTCTACGTCAACGGGGAGCGCTATACGGGGATCGTCACTGCTCCGGCGTTGAGCGCGAAGGTTCAGGATCTGCTCTCGGGTAGCTGAGAGACGGCCTGGCAGGCCGCGCATCAGTGCAATATCTGGGCTCACCGTGGGGCGCCGGCGGCGATCCAGTGTTCGATCCGTTCGATCTCGTCCAGCGACAGGGGCTCGGCCCCACTCCAGGGAGGAGGCTGCTCCGTAAATCGGCGCACCGGATAGTCGGGCAGGATCTTGTGCATCAAATAGGAACGTTCCGGGTGGAAGGGTTCGACCAGCCAGGCGTCGACCTGCCGGGAGCGTTGGCCGATGAGTTCGTCGCGCTCGAGGGAGGGCAATTGCCAGCCCGGATCGGCATGACAAAAATTGCAATGGCCGTCGAATAATTCTTCCACCTCCTCCCAGCTGACGGTGGGCCTGTCCAGAGGCGGCGTGGCCTCCAATTCTGCATTGGTGTCGAAGGTGGGAAGCATCGCATAGGGGTGCAGCGGTGCGCCGGTCACGCTGCGCAGGTCGTCGGCGGTCCAGCGAAGAATATAATTGAGATTCCCCTCCAGGTCGCGATTGGGGCGAAAGAGAATCGTCTTTCTCGTCATTCTGTACTGAACCCGTCCCCACTCCAGGATGTCCCCCGATTGAAAACGAAGGGCGCCGTAGCTGTTGAATGTGTCGGCGTCGAGGTAGGCGTTGAACTCGACGGCCATCGTGGGCCGGAGCGAAATTTCATCTTCCGGGGTCACGGAGCTGAAGGTCAACCATTGGTCGTAGGGGCCGGGCAGGGCAAATGGTTCGCCTTCCGAGTCCAAAAGGGGCTCTTCTTCGATAGGGCCGCAGGACGGCAAACTCCATAGCAGAGCAACGGAAATAAGGGCGGCTGCTAAATTTTTTGCCCTGAACATCGGCAACTCTGTGAAGGAAGTGAAAAAGTAGAAAACTGAGGCTTGCTGCGGGATTAGAGCCCTTTGTCAGGTTTACTCTACCACGAGGAGAGGCTCAAGGGGGACAATCGTTTCAAAACTTGACTTGGCAAGCGAAGAAGACCCCGTATAGTGGCGCATTGACGCCTGTTTTAGCGCAACCGACAGGCTTGACGACATCGGAGATGGGCCGTAGTGTGCGGCCGTTTGCCGGAGCCCATGGTGGGCTGGGGTTTTCCGAAGTTTAGAGTCACAAATTCCAAAAGAGCATCATCACCCTTCTTTCGAGGAGTAGGTCCGTCATGACTTGGAGCCGTTTCTTTACGTTGATCTCCGTCGTCTTTTTGGTGGGGTTGACCGCCGTAGCCTGTCGGCCCGACTTTCCGGAATGTAAGAATGACGACCATTGTCAGGATTCCGAAGAGGGCCAGGAGACTGGACGCCTTTACTGCATCAATAATCTCTGCCAGCAATGCCGCGACGACGGCGATTGTGATCAGGGCTTTGAGTGTGTCGGAAATGCCTGTGAAGAGATTCCGGGCTGGTGTGCCACCACGGCCGATTGCCCGGGCAATCAGGTTTGCCGCGACAGCGAATGTGGCCCTGAATGTCTCGACGACGGCGACTGCGAAGCCGGATACGTCTGCGAAGGCGGAAGCTGTGTGGAAGAGGTGGAAGACGAATGTACCACCAACGCCGATTGCGGTCCCGGTCAGGTCTGCCGAGGCAACCAATGTGTGGACGCTCCTGAGTCGGCTTGCAACCTGGAGACGGTCTACTTCCCCTTCGATAGCTCGAACCTGACTCAGACGGCGCGATCGGCACTGCAGCGCAACGCCGACTGCATCCAGGAACGAAGCGCCTCGGTGCAGATCGAGGGTCACGCCGACGAACGAGGCACCACGGAGTACAACCTGGCGCTCGGCGAGCGTCGAGCCAACGCCGTACGGGATTACCTGACCTCCCTGGGCGTTCCCCGTAACCAGATTTCGACCACCTCCTATGGAGATCAGCGGCTGCGCCGCAACTGTGGTGAGACTGGACCGGAGAGCTGCCACGGAGACAACCGTCGAGCCGAGTTCAACCTTCGCTGAGGTTGGGATTGACGGGTATTAAGTAAAGAGAGAGCGAAGGCCCGATGCTTCCGGCAGAGGGCCTTCGCCATTTTGAGGTAGAGTGATGAACGAGCCCATAGCGAGAATGTGGCGCAGATGGCTCCAGGGAATTGGGCTGTTGGTGTTGGGGGTGGGGTTGAGCGGTTGCATGACCCTGTCCGACGGCCGGCAATTAGAAGAGCAGGTGGCCATGCTTGAACACCGCCAGGAGCAGTTGGAGGCCGACGCCGAGGTTCGCGAGGAGACCATGGCCCAGATGATCACCGAGCTCGGCGAGGAGATCGAGGAGCTCGAAGAGGTCATGGAGGAGGCGCGGCGAATCCTGGCCCGAGATAGTGCCGATCTGGAGGCCGAATTAGCGGCCACCCGGCGTCATATAGACCAATTGCGAGGCCAGGTCGAAGAGATCGAGTTTCGCCACCGACGGTTTGCCGAGTCCTTCGACACCTTTCGCCGCGACATGGACCGGCGCTTCGAGGGCATCGAGGCAGCAGAGCTTTTGGAACGAGCCGAGCAGTACCGTGAGGAGGGCGATCTGGACATGGCCCGCCGCGCTTTGGAGCATTTCCTCTCCGAATACGACGATCACGATCTGGTCTGGGAGGCTCGCCTCGAGCTCGGTGAGGTCTATTTTGATGCAGGGCAGTGGCATAACGCCACGGCTCAATATCGAGAGCTGCTCGACGACCCGGCATCGGAGGCCCGGCAGGCTCGAGCGGCACGTCGATTGGGCGAGATCTTCGTCGCCGAAGAGCGCTGCGATCAGGCCCAGATATTCTTTGAGATCGTCGTCGAGGATTATCCCGGCTCCGACGATGCCTCAGACGCCCGCAGAATGTTGCGAGATATCGAGGGTGGTCGCTGTCCTTAACGACTGGGGCTTGAGTCGTGGGTCTTGAACGGCGCGCTCCGTTGATCGAGGGAGAACAAAAAGCACAGCTATTCATCGCAGGTAACAACAGAAGGAAGAAAATGTCAGAGATGCAAGATAGGGAAAAATGGTTGGATGCCCAGATCGATGCCGCCGGACAATTGGTACAATTGGGTAGCAACGCCCTTCGTCAGGGGCAGACCAGACGCGGTGAAGAGGCCCTGGCCGAAGCAGAGGCCATCCTGGATATGGCCGAGATCGAGACCAACCGGCTCAATAAGATGCGGGCCCGGGTCTTCAACGAATTGGGCGTGGTCCACCAGCGCCGAAACGATCTGGAGAAGTCGCGCCACTATCATCATGAGGCGGCCAGGATATGCGATGCCCTCATCGAAGATGGTGAGGATTTTGCGGCCAATAGCGCGGCGACCAACCTGAACCTGTCGAGCATCGAGCTCGCCATGGGCAATACGGACGAAGCGCTGGCCTGTGGTGAAAAAGCCCTGGATCTGCTCGACCAGCTCGACGGCGAAGAGCGCAAGGGCGGATCAGAGCCCCTGGAATTGGGAGCCCGGCAGAATCTGGCCGTCATCTACGCCCGACGCGAAGATTGGGAGAGAGCCGACGAAGTCATGGAGCGAGCCCGGCAGTTGGCCGATCAGTTGGCCGACGACGGCCGACCGAGCTTCCAGGCCCAGCTAGCCCAGGGCTGCCAGCAGCTGAGCGTCATCCTCTTCGATAACGAGCACTTTGAGAGTGCCCTGAAGTGGGGCCGACAGGCTGAAGAGCTCTCTGAGCGGGCCTATGAAGCCATGGGCCGCGGCGTGCTGCCCGTCTATATTATCAGCCAGATAAACCTGATCTCTTATTACGAAAAGCTCGGTCAATTCGCCGACGCCGAGGATTGTCTGTGGAAGGCCCTCGATGTGGCCGGCGACGACCCACGAATCCTGGAGCGGGGGGTGATGTTCTACGAGACCTGCCGCAAGCAGGCGGACGCCAGGCTGGAGGCGGGCAACCTTCCCCGCGAAGAGGTCCAACAGGGGCTCGACGATCTCATGGAGAAGATCGACAAAGTGGGCGGTCTCGACAAAGTGCGCGAGGCGGCCAAGCAGGTGCGCCAGCGCGCCCGGCGTTGAGCTACTCTGCGTCGTCTTCTTCGGCGGCCACGATCTGGACGGTCAGCGTTTCCTCCAGGTCTGTGTCGACGATGGCATAATTGATCTGGCAAGTGCCCTCGGCTTTTCCCTCGGCGCTTATGATATGGAGTGACCACCACATATCATAGGAGGGCTCACAGATCTCAGGGGTCTCCGTGGTGATTTCAAAGGCCCGCTCGGCAAAGGGACAGACCAATCTACCCTGCGACTCGAGTAAAAACGCTGCGACAATCGATTTTTCTCCTACATCGACCTCCTCATCCGGTTCGATTACATCCCCAATCGAGCCAGTGTCATCATCATCGGGGGACTCCTCGGCGACATGCCTGATCGCATCGATATCGGCCGGGTCGATCAGTTCAAAGGAATGATATGTGCCGTCGAGATCGGAGTTGAAATCGTAGGTGCCCGGTGTATCTCCGGTGTGAATCTCCAGGAGTTCGAGAAGCCCCGTGTCGGCGTCGACCGTTCCTCCCTCGATGGGCTCGATGGTCAGGGGATAATAGCCGTACCCTGTGAGCCTTGAGCCTGCGGCGTCTCTCATGCGGTAGGTAAAGCGAGCCCTGCTCTCCGTGAGGTAGACCGCGTCCTCGTCACAGGCCTCAATCTCAATTTCTGAGACCACAGCGGTGCGAATTGAGAGCGCGTCGGCCAGGGGAGCGCCGTCTTCGTCGGTGGCCTCGGCGTGGATTCGCGTACCCTCGGGCAGGCTCTCGTCGAGGGCCTCGACGGTGAAACTATTCTCCTCGACGCGTACCACATCCAAAGTCTGGGCGTCGTCGGAGAATGCGTCGTAGATGTGGAGGGCCGGTCCGCTGGAGTTACGAGCGTCGTAGACCTTGATGTCCACTTTTGCCCCGACGGCGATATCGCCGTCGCGATCGGCGCCGACGAGGACGCTGTTGAGATAGCGAAAGGTCAAATTCCCCTCCTCTCCCTCGATCTGAACGCAGCCGGCACAAAAAAGCAGCGCCACGCAGAGTGAGAGGAGTAGAACGCGACTCTTATTCAAGTATGAAAACTTCAACATCACAGCCTCCATTCGGATAGAAAATTATCCATTGTTGGACCAATATTTTGCAAAAAAACGTCCCCAGCGGGCGTCGTCACCGATGGGCACACTCAATGCAAAGGTCGGGCCGTGTGCTGGCAGTCAGTCTTTATTAGAGTTTTTCCGACAGGCTGTGGAGCAGGTTGAGGGCCTCGATGGGGCTTAAGGTGTCGAGGTTTAAGTCGCGAAGGGTGGCCAATGCCTGTTTTTCGGCTGGGGAGAGGGCGGGGCCGGTGTGGAAGAGGGACATCTGGTTGGGGTTGTGGCGCTCGCTGACCCGGGGTTGGCCGTCGGGGGCGGCCGCCGGAGCGGGCAGGCCCATATCGTCGAATTGACCGTCTTCTAAGTTCTGGAGCACCTGCTTGGCCCGCTCGACGACCTGGTCGGGGAGGCCCGCGAGGCGACCGACCTGGATGCCGTAGGAGTGGTTGGCCCGGCCCTCGACGAGCTTTCGCAAGAAGATGATATCGTCCTGCCACTCTTTGACGGCGATGCTCATATTGCGCATCCCGTCCAGGGTGCGATCCAATTCGGTCAATTCGTGATAGTGGGTGGCGAACATGGTGCGGGCGCCGATCTGATCGTGGAGGTATTCGGCGACCGCCCAGGCAATGGACAGGCCGTCGAAGGTGGCCGTGCCGCGGCCGATCTCGTCGAGGATGATCAGGCTCTTATCGGTGGCGTTGTTGAGGATATGGGCTGCCTCGGTCATCTCCACCATAAACGTCGACTGGCCGCGGGCCAGGTTGTCGCTGGCGCCGACGCGGCTAAAGATCTTGTCTACCACGCCGATATGAGCGCTCCTTGCGGGGACGAATGAGCCCATCTGGGCGAGCAGGGCGATGAGCGCCACCTGACGGATCACCGTCGATTTACCGGCCATATTGGGACCGGTGATGATCATCAGATAACCCTCTTCGGTGTCGAGGGTCACCGAATTTGGGACGAAGCGCTCGTTCTCCAGGGTGGTCTCCACCACGGGGTGGCGTCCCTGGTCGATGCGAAGCATGGTGCCGTCATCGACGGTGGGGCGGCAATATTCACGGCGCCGCGCCAACTCGGCCAGCCCGGCGATGACATCCACGTCGGCCAGCGCGCTGGCGGTCTGCAAAAGCCGCCCGATGGCGTCGGCCACATGTCGGCGCAGCTCCTCGAAGAGTTCGTACTCCAGCGCTTTTCGCCGCTCCTCGGCGGTGACGATGCGCTCTTCCTG
>SLJM01000029.1 GCA_007135085.1 Myxococcales bacterium | reverse complement strand
CCCTCGACGATCTGAACCAGGTCTGGTGCGCCGGCAGCAACGCCAGAGGCCAGCTCGGCGATGGGAGCGACGACGATCGCGACGAATTGACCAGAGTCACGGGCATTGGTGAGATGAGTGGGCTGGCGGTGGGTCTCTTCGATACGACCTGCGCCTGGAACGAGGGAGGCGACCTCTTTTGCTGGGGGAGCAACGAATTCGGCGTGCTCGCCAGCGAAGATCTGGACCAGAGCTCGACACCGGTGCGCATCGACGGGCTGCCGCCGGTCAAAGATGTCACCCTCGGCGGCTTCCACGCCTGCGCCGTCACCGACGACGACGAGGCCTATTGCTGGGGGCGAAATGACAAGGGCCAGATCGGCGTCGGCGGCCGTCAGGGCGACGTTATCCACACTCCCCAACAGGTCACCATCCCCGGCGGCGTCCACCAAATCCAGGTCGGCGGCGCCCATAGCTGTGCGGTCAACCAAACGGGGGAGCTCTTCTGCTGGGGCACCAACGCCGAAGGTCAACTGGGCATCGCCCTCGACGACGTGGCCGCCGTGACCCTGCCGGAGCCGGTGGTCTTTTTGCCCGGTGCCGTCGTCGATCTAAAAGTGGCCTTTCGCCACACCTGCATTCTCGTCGGTGAGCGGCGGCGGCTTTATTGTTGGGGCGATAATTCACAGGGCCAATTTGGGCTCGACGATCTGGAGCCCCGCTTTGAGCCCGTCGAGATTGCCGACATCGCCTACGCCGACGAATTGGCCGTGGCCGCCGGCCAGACCTGCGCCCGCATCGACGACCAGGTTTATTGCGCCGGCGAGGTCTTGAGGCCCGTCGAGGTGGCCCGCGAAACCGGGGAGGGCTATTTCTTCCGCCCCAGCCAGGCCCTGCAGCATACGGAGCAGATGTGGAGCGGCGGCCTGGCCATCTGCGGACTGGCCGACGAAGCGGCCCTGGCCTGCCGGGGCGTCCAGCCCGGCGGTGGCACGCCCATGCCTTAGGCTCACTGCCAATTGTCGGGAAAGACACCCCAGACACCGGGGACGATCGCCAGATCAAAGAAGAGAACGCTGTCCCCCAGGTCGACCTCCATAAACGTCGAAGGTCCCTCATCGGGATCTGATTCCCCGTCCTCTTGATAGCCGCGAACCACCCCCCCACCAATAGCGTCATGCTCGTCCCCCCTCCAGACAGCGAAGAATTTTCCCATCGGCTCCGAGGCTACAGCGACGACGGCGCCACTCCCTGGATCGTCTTCGATCTCGATAAAGTCGAAGTTATTGCTGAGATAGGGAAACCTCTGCACCTTGCCGCCAGCAGTGCCGGCATAGACATAATCGGCGTCGACGGCGAGGCTTATATAGGAGTGATTGAAGTCCTCACTAGAGTCATCGAACTCCCGGGTATCCCAGACAATCAGGTCTGGATGCGAAAAATCGACGCGGATCAATCCGTTTGAAAGTCCCACATACACGGCATTCGATCCGTCGCCCACGGCGATACTGCGCACCATGGCGTCCATGGAATAACTAAGCATGGTGCCTGAAGCGGAGTCGATTCTGTGGATCCGGTGACTCTGCTCTCCCGTGCTGTCAAACTCAGTGGTTCCGAAATAGATATCGTCGCCGTGAGCTGCCATACTGATAAACATCTCACCGGACTCTCCCCCACTGAAAATGGTAGTACCGCTGGAGTCAAATTGACGCATTTCATAGCTGTACATCGTCTGATCTCCGTCGTCGTAAATAACGGTCGCCGCTGCCCAGACCTCGCCGGAGGCGGTGACTTCAACGTACGGCATAGCCACGTCCTCACCGTCGCTGACGATATCAGAAGCCCATCCCCATTCTTCGACGCCGGAAGAGTCTTTTTTACGTATGAACCAACGATCGGGATAACCTGAGCCGGAAGTAACGCCTCCAATAAACTCCACGCCGGCGACATAGATATTACCCTCCGGGTCCGCAGCCAGCGACGTGTAGACGACGTCGTCGCCCCCAAAACTCGTTCCTACGTTGCTTCCCTCAAAATCATAGGTCTGTCCGGGAATCGCCCCCCCACCGGGATCAAAAACAGCGAGGTGCAAATAATCCACCGGTGGACGTCGCCAACCTTCGACGGTTCCGAGCTGCACTTCCTCGTTGTATTCGGGGAGAAAAACCCACAGTTCATACTCGACAGGCGTGCCATCATCGGGGGCGTCGAAATGTCGCACATTCTCTTCGCCATCGGGTAAGACCGGCTCAGCCACTCCGGCGTCAGATGGAGCCATCCAGACAAAATTGGCTGCAGAGAAGTCCGTATATGGGCTTCGCCTCCCATGAACATCCGCTGACAGCGGCCCCACCTCGTCACCGGGGCCAACGACGCGGACTATATAAGTTCGCTCCTCGCCATCGAAGGATTCGATCTCTCCTTCATCCACCGTGAGCTCTACAAAGCCGAAATACTCACCCTGGCTGGCATAGAAATCGGCTACAATCTCCGGTGGAGCAGCATCGGTATCGATATATTGAGCTTCCGACACATCGATCCATTCCCCACCGTCTATCTGGATCTGATAACCCTCTATTTCCGGCTCCGTCACCACCTGGATGTCGGCCCCGTCACTCAGTGGGCTTTCGGTTTCTGGGTAAATGGCCTTTACCCAATAGATATAGGTAATCTCCATGCCACCATCGCCGCCGATT
>SLJM01000035.1 GCA_007135085.1 Myxococcales bacterium | reverse complement strand
TTTATGGTCTATCCCGGCCGGCCCTTGACGCGGGAGCAGCGACGGCGGGTGGGGAGGGGCATCTCTCAGGAGGCGCTCGATGCGACGTCGGAGGCTCGACAACGCGATCATAGAGAACGGTATCGTCTGGTTCAGGTCCGGGGACGAGGCTTGAGGTCTGTATCATTCGCACTTTATGACCGACTTACGAGACGTACGATTCGGGGAGACGAGATCTACCGTCATCTAGGTCGCCCTGATCTGGCCGAAAAATATCGAATTGCAGAGCGCAGGAACCAACGCAATCGACGAATGGGCGGATGGGGCATGGTCGTTGGCATCGCCGGCGTGGGAGTAGGCGGGGCATTTCTCGTCAGTAGCCACGAATTCGAAGGCGGTAACAGCAACTTTGATCAACGACAGGTTCGATGGGGAGTCATCACCGGACTGGGAGGGCTTCTCGTCACCCTGGTAAGCCTGGGTATCTGGAGACGGGGAATGATAACGAATCCACATCCCGTCAGTCGTCGAGAAGTCAATCGTCTAACGAACGAGGTCAACGAGAAGTTCGAAGAAAGACAGCGAGAGGCGGCCGACGAAGAGGCGGGCCTGGATTTTCGGATTTCGCCCTTCCTCGACGTCGCCCACGATCGGCGCGCCGGTCTCGCACTGCAAATTCGATGGTAGGAGCGGCGATGCGACAGTTTTTATGCCTGGCGAGCATCATCGCCCTATTATTCGTACCTGCCACGGCCGGGGCGGAGACTCCCAATATCGATCAGCTCCAAAAAGAGCAGCGCGCCATCTTCGAGGCCGTCGCCCCCTCGGTGGTCTTTATCACCCATGGTGATTCCCTGGGCTCGGGGTTTTTCGTCTCTTCCGAGGGCGACATCCTCACCAACTCCCACGTCGTCGACGGGGCGCGCCACGTCGAGGTTGTCCTTCACGACGGCCGGCGGGCCACCGGGGAGGTGGTCGACCGCTCCCAGAGTTGGGATCTGGCCATCGTCAGAGTCGATATCGACGACGTCGATGCATTGCCCCTTGCGCCGATGGACGACGTGGAGGTCGGCGATTGGGCGGCCGCCGTGGGACACGGCTACGGAGCTATCTGGACCTATACGACGGGGATGATCTCCAATATCTATCCCGACGGTGAGGAGCGGCCCCTCTTCCAGACCCAGATTCCCGTCAATCCCGGCAACTCCGGCGGTCCCGTGGTCGACAAGAATGGACGGGCCATCGGCATCGTCACCCTGAGCGCCCTACACGCCCAGAACCTCAACCTGGCCATCCCCGTCGAGCAGGCCGTGGCCAGGTTGGAGACGCTGGCCGAGCGCTGCGATTGCCTGATCGTCGAGCTCCCCGAGGGTGTACCGCTTTTCGTGGACGACGTGATGGTCGGCACGGGACCGCGGGTGGTTATCATGGTCGAGCCCGGTGATTATGAGATCATCGCCGTCGTCGACGGAAAGCCCCTGCGCAAGACCGTGACCTGGCCCGAAACTCGGCGGGTGAATCTGGGCGAAAAATAGTGGTAGAATCCGCCGGCCATGACGAAAGTAAAACTAAAACTTCCCGGGGGCCTGGCCGAGCGCTTCCAGGCCGTCGAAGATCTGGGCGCGGGACGGATGTCCCGGGTGGTGCGCGCCGAGGAGATATCTTCGGGCCGCCAGGTGGCGTTGAAGATTCTTCACGAAAGCCTCATCGACAGCGAGCCCGTGCGCCGGCGTCTGCGCCGTGAGTTGGCCGCGGTTCGCCGTATTGACCACCCGGCGGTGGTGCGCGTCGACGACCTCATCGAAGAAGAAGGCGTGGTCGCCCTGGTGATGGAATTTATCGACGGCGAATCGGTGCGTCGTCGAGTCGAGCGAGAGGGAGCGCTGGATTGGGAGGCGGCCCGGCCCGTTTTGGAGGACGTCCTCCAAGGTTTGAAAGCGGCCCACGACCAGGGGATCTTACATCGCGACTTAAACGCCGAGCACGTCTTGATCGACGGCGACGGCCGGGGGCGTATCGTCGGTTTCGGAATGGCCCGGGTCGACGAATTGGTGGCTCTGACCATGCATACCCGGGTGCTCGGCGCCCTGGAGGCTATGGCCCCGGAGCGGGTGCTGGGCATGGAGTACGACGGCCGGGCCGACCTGTATTCGGTGGGCGCCGTGGCACATGAGATGCTTTTGGGTCACCCGCCGGTAGACGGCACGATGCACGCCGCTTTTTTGCGCGCTGCCGACGAGGAGGCGACCCTCGAAGAGCTTCCCAGACATCTGCCAGAATCAGCTCGCTATATACTCGAGCGCTCACTGGTGGGCGATCCATCGGCCCGCTTTGCCACAGCCCAGCAGATGGCCCGGGCATTGGCAGGCAGCTACGACGAGGCTATGTGGCAGGACTGGGCGGCTCGAGAGGCAAATACCTGCGAGGAGTGCCAGGCGCCCGTCATCGACGGTCTCGAATCCTGCATGGCCTGCGGCCATAAATTCAATCGTCTCGTTCAGGAGCCAGGCCGCGGAGAGTGGATGATTCAGGCCATCTCGCCGCGGGCGGCTTTTGAGAAAGACGTGTGGTTTGAGACCAATCCCCACCGCGGCTATTACGATCAGCCCATCGTCGATCGGTTGATGAAACTCCTCGAGTCCTACGAGGACACCCGACGCTTTGCCGACAGATCCCATCAATATCAATGGCCGCCCTATGTGCTCTTCGACGAG
>SLJM01000373.1 GCA_007135085.1 Myxococcales bacterium | reverse complement strand
TGGAGCTCATCCACGATGGGCCGACCTATCCCGAGCCCCACGACTGCGTGCTCGTGCGACGGGATCTCATCGAGCCCGTCAAGGTTCAGCCCCGGACCATCGACCGCTTCGATCTCTACGATGAGTGGGCCCGAGAAGACGGCGTCGATCTGATGACGGCCAACAAAGTCATCCGAAAGAGCGACGACTTCGTCAGAGTCTATATGACCAGCACCGCCCCGGCCTTTGGCCTCAATGACTTTCGGGTCCGCGCCGGCGACACGGTACAGATCATCTTGACCAACCTGGACTCCGTGGAAGACCTGGCACACGGGCTCTGCGTGGCCAATCACGACGTCAACTTTCTGGTCAACCCCATGGACACCCAGAGCCAGACCTTCAAGGCCGAGAACCCCGGGGTGTACTGGTACTACTGCCCCTGGTTCTGCCACGCCTTACACCTGGAGATGCGGGGGCGCATGATCGTCGAGCCCGCCGAGGCCTGATGAAGGGGGAGCGCCGATACCATCTCCTCCATCGGCGCTCCCCGGTCACCTCAATTTTTATCTCGACGGGCACTGAAGTCAGCTCAGGCTTCGGTCGCCATTCCTCTCTCCAATTTCACCAGGAATTTTCGACGTCGTGGAAACCAATATACCATATCATCGGAGTCTGTTTTTGGCGGTCCTCGCCACGTCGTTTCTGGCGATGGCATGGACCTCCTCGGCCCTGGCGCACCCCCTGGAGGGCGATCCCTATACGCTGAATTGCCAGACCATGGGCTGCAGCGAAGTACTCCCCGGCGCCGAGCGCTTCGAGCGCGTCGAGGACACCCCATATAAGGCGGGCTACGACGCTGACGACCAGGTCGTGGGCTGGGTGGTATTGTCCACGGACGTCGTCGACATCGTCGCCTACTCCGGTCAACCCATGATCACTCTGGTGGGGCTGGACACCGAGGGGTTAATCACCGGGGCCACCCTCATCTATCACTCCGAACCGATCTTGCTCATCGGCATTCCCGAATCGGCGCTCACCGATTTCGTGGCCTACTACCCGGGCCTGCCCGCCGATACGAAAGTAGCCGTCGGATCATCGCGCGATCCCGACGCCGTCTCCGTCGACGTGGTCTCGGGAGCCACCGTGACCGTGCTGGCTCAGAATCAGACCATCCTCGAGGCCGCCCGAGAGGTAGGCCGTGCCGAAGGAGTGGTCACCGTCGATCATGCGCGGCAGGGGCGTTTTCTGCACGAAGACCAGCCCTGGAGTTGGCAGGAAATGGAACGAAGCAACGTCTTCGGTCGCCTCACGGTCACCCAACAGGATATGGGGCTCGACGGCGACGAACCCTTCGTCGACCTGTGGTTTACCATCGCCAACTCCGCTCATATCGGCCGCTCCCTGATGGGAGACAATATTTACGAGCGCCTCATGGACCGCCTGGAGCCCGGAGAATACCTGCTGGCCGTCTTCGGTCAGGGGACCAGCTCCTTTAAGGGCTCCGGCTTCGTTCGCGGCGGCATGTTCGACCGTATTCGCCTGGAGCAGGGATTGCGCCAGGCCGTCTTCTACGACCGAGACCATACCAATCTGCCAGACGTGCGCGCCGAAGGGGCGCCGCGATTTCGCGAGGGCGCCGTCTTTATCGTGCGCGACGGCCGACTGGACCCGGGATCGGAATTCGAATTGGTCTTCATCGCCAGCAGCTACGATGGCCAGAGCGCATATAGCCGCGACTTTCGCGCCTTCAAGGGCCCTCACCAACTGCCGCGCTCGGTCTATCGCGTCGAGGGGTTGAGCGCCGAACAGGAGATCTGGCGCCAGGCCTGGTATAACCAGCGCTTGAGGGTCGTCGTCTTAATCGGCTTTCTGCTGGGCATCATGGGACTGTTCATCGGCCGACGGTGGCTGACGGGCAACCCCAGGCGCCTGGAACAGCTGCACCTGGGCGTCTTATTGACCAGCTTCGTCGTCCTCGGGCTATGGCTCAGCGCCCAGCCCTCGGTGACCCAGCTCTTCACCTTGCTCGACGGGGTTATCGGTCAGTGGCGCTTCGGGCTCTTTTTGACCGAGCCCATGCTCTTCGTATCCTGGATCTTCCTGGCCCTGGTCATCATCCTCTGGGGCCGCGGTGTCTTCTGCGGCTGGGTCTGTCCCTACGGGGCCTTCTCGGAGCTACTCTATCGGCTGGGACGGCTCGTGCGGCTGCCCTCCTTCGAGCTTCCCGACGGCCTCCATCGGTGGTCGCGATATATCCGATACGGGGTGCTCGTCGTCCTGTTGGCCGCCTTTGTCTACTCGCCAATTCTGGGAGAACAGCTGGCCGAGGTCGAGCCCTTTAAGTCCACCTTTTTCATCAGCTTCTGGACCCGAGAGTGGTATTTCCTGGGCTGGTGGCTCCTGCTGGCCGGGTTGTCCCTGGTGTGGTTTCGCCCCTTCTGCCGCTATCTGTGCCCCCTGGGGGCCGCCCTGGCGATCCCCTCGAGCTTTCGCCTCTCCGGGCCGCGACGGCGCAACTTCTGCTCCAGTTGCAAGATCTGCGCTCGTGATTGTGAACCCCGGGCCATTCGCCCCGACGGCACCATCGACCCACGAGAATGCCTGTCCTGCATGGAGTGTGAGGCCACTTATCGCGACGAGACGGCCTGCCCGCCGCTGGTGGGGCTTATTCGCCTTCGAGAAAAAGCAGACAAGACCGGTGTCCCCCCCGATCC
>SLJM01000276.1 GCA_007135085.1 Myxococcales bacterium | reverse complement strand
TCGAGCACGAACCGGAAGCGGTGCTCCGAGCTCTACACGAGAAGAACGGCCGGCCTGAGCTTCGATAAGGGCCTGAGCTTCGATAAGGGGCAGTAACGAAACACCTCTGAAACGGGACGCCTTGGCGTCCCGTTTTTTTATGTCTTCCACCTTTCAAAACACCCACCGTTCCCCCAGCAATAGCAACGAATTCAAACTGTCACGCACTTGTCACCCCAATGGGTTTGCAGCACCGCGGTCAGTTGGGCATCTTTCGCCTATCAAGGTGTAGGATGCCCAACAGGCGCCGCCACGGTTCTCATGGCTGAGATGGGCAGCGCGACTTAGAAGTGAGTGCCCCACAATGAGCGGTGAACCCGAGCAAGCGGTCGTCGAAACTCAAGAGCCGAGCAACGCCGAGAAATGGCGCAGTTGGATCTTGATCGCCCTGTTGGTCTACGCTCTGTTGGTGGCGGTCAACGTCGTGGGCAACGGCTTTGGATTGGCCACGGCCGAAGGGGCAGAGGCGCTCTTTGAATTCGCCTCCAATCCCCTGGTGGCGCTCATCATCGGCATCGTGGCAACTTCGGCCATGCAGAGCTCGAGCACGGCCACATCGGTCATCGTCGGCATGGTCGCCGGCGGCCTCCCCATGCATATCGCCATCCCCATGATCATGGGCGCCAACGTGGGCACCTCACTGACGAGCACCCTGGTCAGCCTCGGCCATATCCGCAACAACGCCGAATTTCACCGCGCTTTTTCGGCGGCCACGGTCCACGACAATTTTAATCTGATGGCCGTGGCGATTCTCTTTCCGCTAGAGGTCTTATTTTCGCCACTTGAGCGAATGTCCCGCTTCGTCGTCAGCCTACTGCCCCAGAATACGGACGTTAGCCTCCTTGAGTTCAGCCCGCTGAAATTGGTCCTATCCCCCACGGTCGATGCGATCTCGGCTGCCCCGGCATTTTTGCCCGACAAGCTGGCGGGCACCATCCTCATCGGTCTGGGCATCGCCATGATCCTCGGCGTGGTCACCGGGCTCAGCAAATTGCTCAAGAAGGTGATGGTCGGCAAAGCCCTGGCCTTGATGCAGACCGTCGTCGGTCGCGGTCCCCTCTCCGGCGTCGGCGCCGGGGCGACGATCACCGTCATGGTCCAATCGTCGACCACCACGACCTGCCTCATCGTTCCCATGGCCGGCAGCGGCGTCTTCACCCTTCGCCAGGTCTACCCCTTTACGCTGGGCACCAATATCGGCACCACCATCACCGCCATCATCGCCTCCACGGCCATCTCCGGGCCCACGGCGATCTTAGCCATGCAGATCGCGGCGGTGCACCTCCTCTTCAACCTGCTGGCCATCGCCATCATCTACGGCCTGCCCATATTGCGCGAGATCCCCATCAAGATGTCGCTTATGCTCGCCGGACTGGCTCAGAAAAACAAAGCCTACGTCTTCGGCTATATCGCCGGCGTCTTCTTCGTCTTCCCGCTTACGGCGCTGGGGATCACTCAGATTTTCTGAGATGTCGCCCCTCAAGGCTCGATGTTCACCGTCGCTTCCACGGACACGCCCTGGCCGTCGTTGACGTCCTCGAGCATCCCCACCACCGTGCACTCGCCGGCCTGACGACCCTCGACGACGACAACGCCAAGCTCCTGGAAGAGCGACGATTCTTCGTCGTTATCGGCAAATTGGACTTCACAATTGTCGGGGGTCAGATTCTCGACCTGGAAATTGAGGATCGGCTGACAGACCCGCTGGCCGTCGACCTGGGGCTGAAAATGGATGGTCGTCGTGTGGTTGACCCTCGGGTCGGCGCCCACCTTGACCTCCATGCCGTCGATATCATCGGCGTCGACCAGTTCTAGCTCCAGCTCGGTGCCGTCGATGGTGGAGCTGATCTGGACCGTGCCCGCATCCTGGCCGGTGTCGATATGAAATCGGGCCTGGTATTTATTGTCTTCCTGCAACACCGCCATCCCCGCCGGCTCGAACTCCACGGGCCGATAGCCGTAGCCGATGAGCTGCTCGTCGTTATCGTCGTAGAGCGAGAAGGGAAGCCAGATCTCCTGCTCCAGCAGATACATCGCCCGGTCCTCGTCGGTGCAATAATGACCCAGGTCGAGTCGGCTGGCCACGCGGGCGCGCATATCGACGAAATCCTCGACCACCTCGCCATCTAATAATTCTGCCTCGACGCGAATCTCGCTCCGCCCATGACCCTCACCGACAAGGACGATCGTATTACCCTCGATCTCTTCCACGCCGAGCACCCCCTCTGGATCGAAGTCGGCTTCCAGCACGATCACGTCCTCCCCACCGGGCGCCTCGTAGACCCGAAGATCCAGGTTGGCCCCCACGGCGATGGGCTTATTAAAATCAAAGGGATCGCCCGTGCCGTAATAGGCAAATTGCAGATTCCCCTCTTTTCCGGTGATCCGCGATTCACAGGCCACGGTGCCAAGACCGACGATGGCGGCCAGAAGAACGACGACAGTGCGAGACGAGAACATATCTACCTCTTGCTCAGATGATTTCGGCAATTTGCATTCACAACGCGGCCAGCATACCCAACTTCGACGGCCACAGTAAAATTTTTATGCATCCCCGCTCTTGGCCGATTGAAGACGCCCTCCCAGAGCACGCCAGATGGCTTTCTCGAACTCGGCGATGATAAAGACCGCCGCCCCGGCGCCGATGACCCGCGCCCACAAATCCCAACT
>SLJM01000434.1 GCA_007135085.1 Myxococcales bacterium | reverse complement strand
GCCTGCTCGCTGGTCACGCATCTGGACTCGCTGGCGTCGGCCGTGGCCTGGGTTCCCACGCCGGCCTCGGCGAGTTGGCGATGGGTCTCGAAGGTGTCACATAGGTATTGATGCTCTCGACGCGCTCTCTCCACCTCCGCATCTAGTCGCTGTAGGCTGGCCTCTAATTCGGGAGCCTCCATGCGCAACAAGACCGTGTCCCGCGACACCAGATCGCCCTCGTCGGCGTTGACCTCCACCGCCGTGGCTGCCAGCCGGGCCACCACCTGAGCTTCCCGTACGGGCCGGGCCGTGCCGACGTAGTCCAGAGTGCGCGCAATCGAACTCTCCTCCGCAGCGATCACTCGCACCGCCTGCGGCGCCTCCCGAGGCGCTTCGGCCGTGGCCTGCTCCTCCTCGCTTCGATCGCCGCAGCCGGCGCTACCGAATATGAAGACCGCTGCGAGCCCGACTACCAAGCAAGTACTCACTCGCTTACCGGTCAATTGGAGGCAAAAAAAAGTGGGGAGCTTCCCCAAGCAGGAGTTCATCTTCGCACCACCCTCATTTCCGGATCAGATCGAAGAGAGAGGACCAGGTCTTGCGCGCGATCTCCGGAGGCTCTTCGCCCTCCGATGTCGGCGTCGGTGTGCCAAATAAGAAGGCCTGCACCGTCCCCTGGATGATTCGCAGCAAAAACTCCGGCGCCAGCGTGCTGCCCAGCTCGCCCTCTGCTCTGGCCTCGCTGAGGCATTGGCGCAAAAATTGGAGGGACTTATTTTTGATCCTCTCCATTCGCGCCACCCCCTCCGGCCCGGCGGCCATGCCCAGTTGATCGGAGAAGAAGGCTCGAAAGACCCCGCGATGGGCGATCACCAGCTCCAGGCGGTGGCGCATAAATAGCCCCAGCCGCTCCAGAGGTGGCAGATCCTCGTCGGGAAAGCTCTCCTCCAGGCGCTCCTCGAGCAGCGAGATGGCGGCCAGAGCGATCTCCTGCTTATTGGAGAAGTGGCGAAAGATGGTCCCCTCTGCCAGCCCCACCTCTTCGGCGATGGCCGAGGTGGTAAAACTGCCGACGCCGCCCCGGGAGATGAGCCCTAGAGCCGCCTCGGCGATCTGGCGCTGCCGCTGTTCTGTCGATAATCGTCGTGTCACTACTTCTCCGACGCAAGCGAGTGCTCACTCGCATACTAATCACGTCCACGACGATTGTCAAAAGAAACGACGTAGGTGTGATCGGTTTTGGTCGGTTATCGCAAATATTCCAGCATCCCACCTCGGTGATGACTCGGGAGCGGTCTTGAGTCTTGTGTCTCGGGTCTTGAACGACACTTCGCCCTCCGCAGGTCGAGGGCGTCCAATACAAGACATTCATCGCAGGGTGCCGTTCAAGACCCAGGACCCAGGACTCACGACCAGAGACTCCAGAAGATTCGATGCTCCTCAAAGACAGGATTACCGATCGACGCGGATTACATTCGATGTGGGTCTTGGGTCTTGAACTACACGCTCCGCGAGCTCATCTGCTCAAGCCGCGTGGCGATGCGCTCCGCCGCCCGGTTGGCCAGGGCCATGATCGTGATCTGGGGATTGACCCCGGTCGGACCGGGGAGGGTGCTGCCGTCGACGACGAACAGCCGCCTCATATCGTGGGTTTCGTGATCCAGATCGACCACCGACCTGCCCGGGTCGGAGCCCATCTGACAGGAGCCCAGGGGGTGCCAACTGGTGGTGATAAAATCGCTGGGACGCACGTCGAGGGCCCGCAACTTCTCGATATCGTCTGGAGACTCCAGAATGGGCATCCCGGGCATGAGGGGATAGACCTTCTCGGCGCCGGCGGCGAAATAGATCTGGGCCAGGCGCACCACTCCCCGGTGGAGCTTATGGCAGGTCTTCTCGTCCATTTGATAGGTGATCAGGGGACGACCGCCGGCGACGGAGCGGACGCGTCCGACCTGGGAGACGTCGTGGGTGATCACCGTCGAGCCCACCAGCTCGTCGAGCCGCCGGGCCACCCGGGTATAATCGCGCCCGTAGATCGGGAGCAGGGCCCCGCCCACGTCCAGCGGCAGTTGAGAGCCCGCCAGAAGATAGCCCTCATCCCTTAAGAATTGATCGCTAAAATAACTCTGGGGCACCGAGTCAAACCCACGAATCGTCTCGTCGAATAGCCCTGCCGCCCCGGTCGCGGGGTGGAGCGACAGATTTCGGCCCACCTGGCCGCTGGAGTTGCAGATTCCCTGGTCGAGCAAAAAGGCCGGCGTCGGCACCGCTCCACAGGCCAGAATGGTGGCCCGCGCATTAAATCTTATCCTCGCCCCCTCGACGGTGACCGCCTCGACGCCGGTGGCGCTGCCGTTTCGATGGGTCACCCTCCGGGCGCGAGTGCCGCAATAGACCATCGCTCCTCGACGCAGGGCCCGAGGGATATAGCTGATATCCGTGCTCTGCCGGGCGTCTGCGGGGCAGCCAAATTCACAGACCCCCTCGCCACTACAACCGCTGACATTTCGTCGTATCGCCCCGTGTCTAAAGCCCAATTCGTCGCAGCCGCGGCCGAAGATCTCTGCCGCCCGCCCCAACGCCACCGGCGGCGGAGTGTGGACATTGACCACCGCTTCGACCTCGTCGAAGTGGCGGGCCATCTCCGGTGACGATAACTCGGCGGTGCCGATCGCCTGGCTCCAATCCTCCAGGACCCAGGGGGGAGTGCGAAAACAGGTGGCGG
>SLJM01000272.1 GCA_007135085.1 Myxococcales bacterium | reverse complement strand
TCCCCGACTACGAGCTCCACGAAATTCGCATCAACGTCAGCTATTCCGGCGCCAGCCCCGACGATATCGAGCGGGCCATGGTGCGGCCCGTGGAAGAGGCCATCCAGAATATCCCGGGGATCGACAATATGCAGTCCCTGGCCCGCGAGGGCGGTGGGCGGGTGACGGTGGAGCTCGTCGCCGGCGCCAACGAAGAGACGGTGATGGGCGAGATTCAGGCTGCCGTCGACTCGATCAGCACCTTTCCCGACGGCGTCGACCCCCCGAATGTTTCCCTTCGCTCGGCCCGTATCCGCGTCCTCGAGGTGGTGGTCTACGGCGACGCCGACGAGCGTACGATCCGTGAGATCGCAGCCCGAACCCGAGAGGGATTGCTCGCCGATCCGGATATCACCAGGGTGGCCCTGGTCGGCATGCGGCGTCCCGAGATGCATGTGGAAGTCTCGGAGACGACCTTGCGGGCTCGAGACTTGACCATCAATGAGATCGCCGACGCCATCTCCGAGGCCGCCGTCGAAGTCCCCGGCGGAGGGCTGCGCACCCCTGGCGGCGAGATTCTGGTGCGCACCGACGAGCGCAAAGAACAGGCCCGGGATTTCGAAGATATCGTCGTCGTCGCCGGCGCCGACGGGGCCAACCTTCGGCTCTCTGATATCGCCGACGTCAAAGACGGCTTTCAGGAGCTCAACCGCATCACCAAATTCAACGGCAAGACCGCCGCCCGCCTCAACGTCGATCGCGTCGGCGACCAGAGCCCGTTGCGGGTCTCCAAGGCCGTCCACCGCTACCTCGAAGAATATCAGGACCAATTGCCGCCGGGCGTCTACTACGACGTGTGGGACGATGAATCCAAGGAATTCTCCGAGCGCATCGACCTGCTTTTGGGCAACGCCTATCTGGGCTTGATCCTGGTCCTTTTGGTGCTGGGCTTATTTCTCAACGTCAAATTGGCCTTCTGGGTCACTCTGGGGATCCCCATCGCTGTGCTGGGCTCGCTGATCTTCATGCCCCTCTTCGGGGTATCGTTCAATATGATCAGCCTCTTCGCCTTTATCCTCACCCTGGGGATTTTGGTGGACTACGCCATCGTCGTCGGCGAGTCGATCTACAAGCAGCGCGAAGAGGGTCTGAGCGGGGTGGCCGCCTCCATCGCCGGCGTCAGCGAGGTCGCCGGACCACTATGTATTTCACTGTTGACCACGGCCACCGTCTTTTTGCCACTTCTGGCCATTCCGGGCACGACGGGACAGCTCTTTGCCACCCTCCCCGTGGTTGTGATCCTGATCCTGGTGCTCGCTCTGGTGGAAGCGCTGTTGATCTTGCCCGCCCACCTGGCCCGCTCCAAACCGGCCCGTTGGCCCAGCGCTCTGGCGGGAGTGATGAACTTCCAGAAGCGTTTTGGCAAAGGGCTCGATGACTTCATCGACACCCATTACCGCCCCTGGCTGAGTCGCGTTCTGGAAGTCCGCTATTTTACGATGGCCGCCGGCTTTGCGATCCTGCTCTTTATGACCGCCCTGGTCATGAGCGGAAGAATTTCCTTTACCTTCTTTCCCCCCGTCGAAGGTGACGTGGCGGCGGTCAACCTTCGCATGCCCTTTGGCACGGACGCCGAATTGACCCACGGCGTGGCCGACGAGATTCTTCGAATCGGTCAGGAAGTCCTGGCCGAGATGAGTGAAGACGATGATTATCAGGACGCCACGCTCACCGAATATGGCCGGGGCGCCCCCGGATCGGGGCCCACGGGCAATGCCCCGGGAGCGCGAAGTCATATCACCAAGCAATCGATCCGACTCGTCCCCGCCGATGAGCGGCCCTTTACGACCGCCGAGTTTACCGAGAAGTGGCGCCACCGTGTGGGCGAGATCGCCGGCGTGGAGGCATTGCTCTTCGACTATTCGTCGGGCCTCGATACGGGAGCGGCGATCAGCATCAACCTCCACCACTCCGACCGGGCACAACTGGAGCGCGCCGCCGAAGATCTGAGCCGCTCCCTTCGGGAGCTTCAGGGGGTGGCCGACGTGGACAGCGGCGTCAGCCACGGCAAAGAGCAGCTCGACATACGCCTTCGACCGGAGGCGCGCCACCTGGGGCTGACCGAGACGTCGCTGGGCAACCAATTGCGGGCGGCCTTTGTCGGTGTCGAGGCTCTTCGTATGTATCGCGGCCACGATGAGCTTCGCGTCTTCGTGCGTCGCCCCCTATCAGAGCGTCAGTCAGAGCACGCCATCGAGCAGATGGTGCTGCGAACACCAGATGGCGGGGAGGTGCCCCTGGTTCAGGCCGCCACCATCGAGCGCGGCCGCGGTGCAGTCATGATCCGCCGCCATGAAGGCCGACGGGTAGTCAACGTCTCGGCCTCCATCGAGCCCGAGACGACCACCGGCAATGACGTCATGAACAGTCTGCGCGCCGGGCCGCTGCCGGATTTGATGTCCGCCTACCCCGGCCTGGATTGGTCCCTCGACGGAGAGCAGCGAGAGCAAGAAGAGGCGATAAGCCAACTCATCGCCACCATGCTCCTGGCCTTCTTCGCCATGTACGTGCTCCTCGCCTTTGCCTTCCGCTCCTATTTCCAGCCCTTCGTGGTCATGATCGTCGCCCCCTTCGCCTGTATCGGCGCTATCCTGGGCCACCTGGTCATGGGCATGGGCCTGAGCTTCTTGAGCGTCATGGGCATGATCGCCCTCTGTGGAATCGTGGTCAACGCGTCGTTGATTCTGCTCTCGACGACCAACGCCTACTTACGTCAGGGCTTTGCGCCCGGTGAGGCCATCGTCGCCGGTGCCTGTCGACGGTTTCGGCCCATCGTGCTCACGGCGGCGACGACCTTCATCGGCCTCACGCCCATGATCTTCGAGTCCAGCGTCCAGGCCGAATTCCTGGTCCCCATGGCGATCAGCATGGGCTTCGGGATTCTCTTCGGCACCGTGGTCTGCCTCTTCTTCGCCCCCTGCACTTTTATGATCTTCGACGATATTCGCCGCGCCATCGAAGCCGGAAAACAGCCCGACGATACAACAGGGCCGGAAGACGGTGACGCCTCCCGGCCGATTAAAAAATCTAGTTAGTCCCCATATCTAAACCACCTACTCGATGTCGATAGCTCCACCGTCTCTGCGGCCTCGGCGCGAACGACGCGTCGTAGACAGCACGTCGTTTGCGTAGCGCAGTTTGTGCCGAGGCCGCAGAAACGGTGGCTAAACCGGCCAACATCTATCTGACGATCTAATACCACCCAGTACCAATCGTGGGTAAACCAGTATCTCTACGGAAACCGGATTTTTGGATTTCACAGTACGTTAATCGTCGCTGTCGCCGCGAAGCCGCTCTTCCAGAAGATCTCGGGCGATCCCCATAAAATCACGCTCCGTGATGATCCCCACCAGCTTCTCGTCTTGAACGACGGGCAGGCAGGAGATCTTCTTTTCACGCATCAAGGAGATAGCCTCCAGACTCTGGGTCTTGGGCGTGACCGTGATCACGTCCTCCTCCATGATCGACGACACGGGCACGGGCTCGTCCTCTCGGAATTTCCCGCTCGCCAGCAGGCGCATCATAGTGCGACGGGTCACCAGGCCCACCAGGCGATGCTCGTTGTCCTCGACCGGCACGTGGCGAAGATGCTGCCAGTCCATCACGCTCGCCACCAGATCGATGAGCTCGTCCTCGTTGACCGTGATCAGATCGGTGGTCATATATTGCTCGACCCGCAGGTAATTCTCCCGCCAACTGGTGCGCTCCTCCACGGAGGCGATCTCCCATTCGTGGACCGGAAGGCCTTCGGTCTGTCGGTTGACCGTAGCTGCCACGAGGGCGCTCAACTTCTCCGCCGTGGGCAGACTATTGGCCAGCCCGTTAAAGGAGTTGAGCAGCCAGGTAGCGCCGGTGCGGCGCTTCTCGACGCGGGCCTCGATAATGCCCATATAGCGGTCGATATCGCCTTGTTCGATGCCACTATTGACCAATCCCTCTCTTGCCAGGGGCAAGAAGGTCTCTCGGATCAACTCTCGCGCCGTCCCGCTGGAGCCGTCGGCCCAGGACATGGGAGCGTCCAGACCGTGGCGGGCAGCGGCGAAGAAATTATGCTTGGCCTCATCGAAATCCATATGGCCGCGAATATCCTGGTAGGTCTCGGCCGTGCCGGCCATCAGACCGAACCAGAATGCCGCATTGGCCACCTCGTCGACCGGCGTGGGGCCGGCGGGGAGCACCCTATTTTCGATGCGCAGATGGGGCTTGCCGTCGAGGATGCCATAGCAGGGCCGATTCCATCGATAGATCGTGCCGTTATGAAGGCGCATGGCCTTGAGCTTTGGCACTCCCCCCTCTTCCATGACCTTGAAGGGGTCTTCGTCGATTTGAGTCGCGAAGAGGAGCCTAAACCGGGCGATATCCTCGCGGAAGATCTCGAGCACCGAATCGTCGATCCACTGATTTCCGAAGGTCACCCGCGGGTTATTCTCCCGAAGGTGGTGGCGCGTGGGCCGGGTGTCGATGGACTGCTCCAGCAGGGCGACCCGGGTTTCGTGCCACAGGCGCTTGCCGAATAAGAGGGGGCTGTTGCAGGCCACGGCCATCACCGGCGCCGCCACGGCCTGGGCCACGTTATAGAGTCTGGCAAATTCGTCGGGGCCCACCTGAAAGTGGACCTGAAACGACGTATTGCATGCCTCGAGCATCACCGAGTCATGCTTGACGATAAACTCGTCGGCGCCCTTGATATAAAATTCGTAGTCGCTGCCGCGGAGCCTGCTCAAGGCGTCATTGAGCGCCCGATAACGGGGCATGGGGGTCATCGAGTCCATGCCCAGATCCGACTTCTGGAGGGTCGGCAAGATACCGGTGAGCATGACGTGGCCATTTTCCTCGGCCGCCGCTCCTCGCGCCACCTCCACCAATTCGTTGATGGAGCGCTCCATCTCCCCCAGGCAATTGCCTCCGTAGACCAGGGGCTCCAGGTTGAACTCCAGGTTGAAGATGGCCAGCTCTGTGGTGAACCGGTAGTCCTCGATATTTTCCAGCATCTTCAGCGCCAGCGGCGCCGGTCGAAAGCTCGAATCGAGAAGAAAAAGTTCCTGTTCGGCGCCGATTCGACGGATGTCGGACTCGATCATCCCGTCATCGAGCATCTTCTCTAAAGCATGCACGTCTCTGAGGAGATGGCGCATAAAATGGCGCAACTCCTCGCCATCGACCTTGCCCTTCACTTCTTGTTCGCCCATCCGGGTGACTCCCTGGGTGAAAATCTTTACAAATGGTTCGTTCAGTCTAGCCTACAACGATCGTCGCGCCAAGCGGGCTTCTTGGCCCGTACTATGGCTCATTGGCCCGTGGGTAAAAACTCACGAACCCTGCCGGTCTCAACGGCGGACCGTATCGTCGATAAGGCTGCGAAGCTCTCCTTCGTCATGAACTCCTTCACTGACATGAGCGACCACCCCGGAGGAGTCGACGAAGACCAATGTGGGCAATCGAACGATCCGAAACCATTGCTGGGCGGCTCCCGTATCGAGCACCGTTTTCATAGCTAACGGTCTATCCCCAAGAAATCTTTCCACTTTTTCCCGTTGATCTTCAACGTCGACGTTGACCGAGAGAAATTTCACGTCTTGAGCCAACGATTCATCGGCCGCCAGGGCCTCCAATAGGGGCATCTGCGCCTTGCAGGCCGTGCACCACTCGGCCCAGAAGTCCATGACCACCGCTTTGCCCCGCAAATCGGCGAGGTCGATGGCCTCCCCTTCCCCTGGGGCCACCTCCAGGGTCAGCGCCGGCAACTCCATTCCCTCGATCGGCGAATCATCGCCGTCATCGAGCCACACAAAGAGGTTGACCCCCAGCATGAGGGCAATGATTGCCACCACGGCCACTACGACGATATCGCGGGCCTTCGAGGGTTGCGGCGCCGCCGTCCCATCGGGAGCCGAATCGGAATCTGATGAATTATTTTGGCTGGTCATAATCTATCTGCGTGGAGCTGGCCTGGTGACCCGCAAGGCGTCGTAAAGTGCGTTTGGCGTGGTGTAATATCCCTGAGTCCCTTCGCGCAATACCGCCACGTTATCTTCGTGCCACAGCGACACGTAGGGGAGCTCTTCAGCCAAAATTTGTTGCACCTCTCCATAGATCTTCTGCCGCTTTGCCAGATCGGTCTCCATCCTTCCCTTATCCAACAATTGGTCGACCCGTTCATTTCGGTAGGCCCCGCGATTGGCTCCGGCAGCCCGGGCATCGGCGGTGGGGATATTGTCGGAGTGAAAGATCCAATGCAGCAGGTGGGGGTCGAGCACCGACGGCCACTGCAGGGTGGTGATCTCGAAATTGCGGCTTCGGATATCGTCGAAGAAAGTACCCCATTCATAAGCGCGAACTCGCACCTCGATGCCCACCTGCCCGAGCTGCTGGCCGATGAGCATCGCCAAAGAGCGCCGGAAATTATTGGCCGACACCTTGAACTCCAGCTCAAAGCGCACCCCATCCTCGTCGGGAAGATAGCCCGCCTCGTCCAGCAATTGCCGGGCCCGCTCGGGGTCGAATTCGAAGGTGGCCACATCCTCTTCATAGGCCCAGTGCTCAGGCACGAAGACTCCCGTGGACAATCGGGCGGCGCCGCCGAATTTAAATTCGATGATCTCCTCGCGATTGATGGCGTGGGCCAGCGCCTTTCGCACCTTCAGATCGCTCAAGATGGGATGCTCCAGGTTGATCCCCAGATAGGTATATTTAAACGAAGGAGCCGTCTCCACCTGCAGGCCCTCGGCGTTCTCCACGACGGGCATCATCATTGGCGAGACCGAGTTCTGACTTAGATCGCCCGTATTGCCCAATAACGCCAACAACCTGGCGTTATCGTCGCGGATCACTCGAAAGACCAGCCGATCGATGGCAGGAGGCCCGCCGAAATAATCGTCGAAGCGACGAAATTCCACGCGCAGATCGCCCTGCCGTTCCACAAAGGCAAAGGGCCCGGCGCCGATGGGATCGCCGGGACAGGTATCATGGCCCTCACAGATATGCCGGGGCAAAACACCCATCGACAGATCTTGCTCAAAGGGGGCGTGCGGTTCTTCGAGGGTGATGACCAGGTGGTGGTCATCAATAATCTCGAAGGATTCAATTCGATCCTGGGTGCCCCCGTATGGGGAGCCCACCTCTCGCAAAAACATATAGGTATATTCCACGTCCGCCGCCGTGACGGGCTGACCGTCGTGGAAGACGGCGTCGTCACGCAACACCACCTCGTAGCGCACCTCCGAGGTCTGCTCCACTGACAGGGCCAGACGATACTCCATGGTCCCATCGACGGTGTCGAAAGATACCAACCCCTCGTGGAGAAGCCCCACCAATTGAGCGCTGGCGTGGGTGGTCGCAAAGCGAGGATCCAACCCGGCTGGCGACGAATCCAGGAGCACTACGAAGGCGTCGCCCTCGGCGACCTGCTGCTGGCAGGAATGACAGCCCGTGACACTGGCCATGCCGGCGCAGAGCACTGCCAGTGCGCCGAGCCACAACCCCGTGGATTTCAGGTATTTCAAGTGTGATTTCATCTGATCGCTTCGACAGGCGCGCCCAGGGGGCGAGTTGGTTTTACGATACGCCGTCGATTTGACCCGGTCAAACCCCGTCGGCCGCTGATTCGAAATCTCGCTGACTGGCTGCCCAGACCCAGACGGTGACCACCAGGCCTCCGCCAACCAAAAAGGGGATAAGCATCGCCACTGAGAAATGAAGCGCCACATAAGGGCTGACCACGGCCATTAAAAAGGCTGCTCCGAACCCCACCCGCAACCGACGCGCCAGAATGACCCGCTGCTCGCCACCGATAAAGCGCATCCGATGGGCCATGGTCAATCCCACCGAGACCGCTACTGCCAGGATCATCACCGCCACCAATGCCCATAGGGTGTACATGGCCACCGATGGTGCGAACCCGCCCGAGCTGGCAAAAGCCACGGCCGGACTGCCCAGCAAACCGCCAAAGCTGACGATTCCCATCAAACGCCTCAGCCCCCGATATTCGCTGTGAGTTCGGTAATCCATTATTGACGTCTTGGCACGAAAAGTATTGAAGCCGGGACTGCCAGTCCCGGCAGCCACCAGGTGGGCCGCCGGTCACGACAGAAGTTATCTTCAAATATCGTGCCAAGTACGAAAAATGCAATTTTTTGCCCTAAATCTATCAGAATCAGGTCGATCAGAAACTGACCGCTCTATGAAGCCGGTGGAGTAAGCTTTTGCCTAGATCGGCTAATCCTCTCCCAGATCGGAATGGTCTTCCTCTGCGGTCTGGTCTTCTTCATCACCGACATCTTCTTCATCTTCTTCATCGTCGTCGCCCTGGTGGGGCTCGAATTTGACGGCGCCCAGGCGATCGTCGAGTTCGGCTAAGAATTCTCGGATGGTGCGGGCGTTTTGTCCGAAATCGCCTCGCAGTCGGCTCCCCTCGCTGCGCACGTGAACCTGGGTCAGATAATCAGTAAATTGCTCCACTCGAATCTCCACGGTGGAATCCACCATGGGAATGGTCGAGGGACGGCGGGCGTCGACGCGAAGATCGGAGGCCGATTGATCGATCAACTCCCAACGAGCAAGTGCGTCCACGGCGGCGACCACTTCCTCGTGAACCCGCCCCGGGTCGGTGGAATAATAGTGGGGCTGAATCTCCGGATATTCCGGGGTCATCCCCGTCTCCACGGCGTTGATCGTGGGCCAGATCAAGATGGAGATGAACATGGCGGCCGTGACGAGGAGGACGATTGAAAAGGTCGCCACATTTATAATTTTTTTCATGGTCTGCCCGTCTGGAAGGTCCTGTGGGGCGATAGTGAGATCTAAATGAATTCAGCGATCGGAGACGACGCTCATCACCTCTTCGAAGGTGGTCAGGCCCTGGGCCATCTTCTTGATCGCCGATTCCCGCAGCGACATCATCCCGTTGGCTCGAGCCGCTTTGCGGATTTCTGGAGCGCTGGCCTCTCTGGCGATCAGCTTCTGGACCACCTCGTCGACGGGAAGGAGCTCGAAAATGGCGGTCCGTCCGTAATAGCCGGTGCCCCGGCATTTGACGCAGCCCTGTCCGTAGTGCACGGGCAGCGTCTTCTCCGAACGGGCCGGCATCTTGATGCCCAGCAGATCGACCTGCTCCGGGGTCAACATATCGCGGGTCTTGCACTTCTTGCAGATCGTGCGAAGCAGCCGCTGGGCCATCACTCCCACCAGGGTGGAGGATAACAAAAAGGGCTCCACATCCATGTCGAGAAGTCGCGACACCGCCGATGAGGTGTCGTTGGTGTGGAGCGTGGAGAAGACCTGATGACCCGTCAACGCCGCCTGAGTTGCCATCGACGCCGTCTCCCCGTCGCGAATCTCGCCGACCATGATCACGTCCGGATCCTGGCGAAGGATCGAGCGCAGCGCCGCGGCAAAGGTCACGCCCACCCGCCGCTGGACCAGGACCTGATTGAACTCCTGGTAGATCATCTCAATCGGGTCTTCCACGGTGGTGATATTGACCCGCGGACCGGACAGCTCGCGAAGCGTCGAATAGAGGGTGGTCGTCTTACCGCTTCCCGTGGGGCCTGTGACCAGAATCATCCCGTGGGGCCGATGGATGAAATTTCGCCAGGTCTTCAGATCGTCTTTAAAAAAACCTATATGGTCCAGCTCCTGGATCAGATCCTGAGGATCGAAGATCCGGATCACCGCCTTTTCGCCAAATGCCACGGGCAGAGTGGACACTCGAAGTTCGACTTCTCGGCCCGAATGCTGGGTCTTGATGCGGCCGTCCTGGGGCTTTCGCTTCTCGGCGATATCCATCCGGGACAGCATCTTGATGCGGCTCACCAACGCGGCGTGAATGCCCCGAGGAAATTCGTAGATCTTGTGGAGCACCCCGTCGATGCGAAGGCGCACCAGGGTGTTGGCCCGTTTTGGCTCCAGATGGATATCGCTTGCCCGCTGCTCGAAGGCATAGTGGAGCAGATACTCCACGGCGTTGACCACGGGCTTGTCGGTGGCCTCGATCTGATCGACGTGTTTGAGCTGGATGAGCTGCTCGAGGTTGCCCAGGTCCATCCCCAGGACCACCTCTTCCTGAGCGGCGTGGATCGAGGAGCGAAGACCGTAGACCTCGGTGATGATCTGGAGGATGTCGCTCTTCGGGCTGACCACCAGGCTCAAATCACCGGGGATCAAGGTGCGCAGCTCATGGCGCAGCATCTGATCGTAGGGATTGTCGATGGCGATAACGATCTTGCCATCTTCCCGCCGCAGGGCCACGCAGCTATGGCGCCGCGCGAAGGGCCGGCTCATCGTCCGGGCGATGAGCTCCATATCGAGCTCTAAGGGATCGGGCTTCTCAAAGGGAAGTTCTGCGTCTTCGGCCACGATCTGCATGATCACATCTTCGTCGACCACCTCCCCGTCACTTCCCGTAAACTCCAACCGGGCCACCACCTCTGCCGGGGTCACCGCATATTTGGCCCGCCGCACGCCCTCGGTGACCGCCTCGGTATCACGCAAGATCTCCTGGCGCACCACCTTCTCCTGCTTCACCGCCTTCTTGGCCTGCTCTTTGGTGAGCACCCCCCGGCGCGCCAGCAGGCGCACCAGATATTTGACGTCGTATTCGACGAGCTTCTCAGTGATCGGCGACATGAACTTCCATCATCACGGCGGGGGATATGGGACCTGCAACAGGCAACGCCAACAATGGTAGGTTTATCTACGGTGAAGGGCAATAAATTCCCCCCGGGAACCGGTCGCGCCATCGAGTTGATTCTACTGCCAGGCCAGGGATGGCCTGTGGACCATAATT
>SLJM01000376.1 GCA_007135085.1 Myxococcales bacterium | reverse complement strand
TGGTTCGTGGTTCGTGGTTCGTGGTTTGTGGTTGGTGGTTCGTGGTTCAATGATCTTGATGGTTCGAAAGGCCTGGATCGCCGCAGGGCGCCTTTAACTACCAACCACCTACTACCAACCCCCCACTACCAACCACCAGAGAATTTTTTTGCGTTCTCCCACATCCACCGTAATCTGACGTCAGACCGAGGCGAAACACAGCCATGCCAAGGAAGGCAACAGGCTTTGAGAGCTCAAGGATGAGCTCCACGTTTTCCCAGGGATTGGGAGTGCCAGTCGGTTCAGTGAGAGTTGACGACACGTCAATCAGTCCAAGGAGTGGACCATGAACACAACGAATATTGTCGCCGAGCGCCGGCGCCGCCGTAGCAGCAAGACCCTGCAGGCGCTGACCTATCAATTGGAACATATCTTCGAGCGGGAGAATCTCCACAACTTCACGTTGGGAGATACACGAGGGCTGGTGGTCGCCCAGGCAGGCGATCGCCACGAATCGGAAGTCCTGGCGGCTTACGCCCCGATGCTGGCTCAATCGCTCAACGAACGCTACCGCCAGCAGGTCTTGAGCCGGGTCAACTCGGTGATCCCCACCATGACCCTCGACTCAATTCACGTACGGCGCTTCGTCGTCGACGGCGAGGAGCTCTACTTGACTCTCGTCGGCCGCCCCGGTGTCTACCGCGATGTGGGACTCTACCGAGCGATCACCGGTGTGCGGCGCATCCTCGACCAGAGCGCGGCGGCCTGAAAGCGACTCAATCGTCGCTTTCCTCGGACATCATTTCTTCAAGGCGCGCCCGATCGTCTGAGAGCGCCAGCTCTCCGTAGATATCGCGGGCGCGCTGCCACAGCTTATTGGCCTCTTCGTCGCGGCCTTCCCGCGAGCGCAGCCGGCCCAGCTCTTCGAGGGGACGAGCATAATCGAGCTCCGGAATGGGAATGCGCTCCGAGAGTTGGAGCACTCGCTCCAGGGTCTCCTCGCTCTGCTCATCCTGGCCGAGCATGGCCTCCACGAGCGCCAGGTTAAACTCCACACCGGCCTGTAGATAGGGGTACTCCCCGTCTTCGATGACGTGGCGCGCCCCCTCGAGGAAGTGCTTTGCCTCGGCGGCCTCGCCTCGCTGCATGGCCGTCAACCCCAGATTGGTATAGACCACGGCGGCGTCGAAGACGGCGCCTATGGACTCGTAGATCTCGAGGGCTCGCTCATAGAAGCGGATCGCCTCCTCGTGATCGCCTCGAAACCGGGCCACGTCACCCAGGCCATTGTAACATTGGCCCATATCGCGGCGATTATCGAGTTGCTCTGACCGTTCCAGAGCTAGTTCATAGAGCTCCACTGCTTGATCGAAATCCTTTTGATATCGAGCCAGTTGAGCCAGGCTCAATAGATTTCGCGCAAGCCCCGAATGATGATCGAGGCGTGTGTAGAGCCGCTGCGATTCCTGAAATCTCTTCCGCGCCGACTCACCGTCGCCCCGCATTCGCGAGATCTCACCGAGCAACCACTGCGCCTTGGCTCGCCCCATCGTATCGTCTCGTTCCAGGGCTGATTCCAGGGCCTGCTCGGCCAGCTCCTGAGCACGAGCATAATCGCCTCGCAACCAGGCCACCCTGGCCAGACCGCGCCGGGCGCGTGCTCCCATATCTTCCAGGGAGGGTCGGTCTTTGACCAACTCCAGAACTCGATCGAAGGCCCACCGCGCGGCCTCGAAATCACCGCGCTGCCAGGCCACGTGGCCCAGCCCCAGCCAACATTCGGCCAGCCCCCCTCGCACCCAGGCCACCTCCGGCGGCTTTGCCCCCACCAATTTGACGACCCGTCTATAATGCTGTTCGGCGCGCTCGTACTCACCAAACCCCTCGTAGAGATCGCCCAACTTGACCAGAATCTGCAGATAGGTCGGCGCGTCGATGCCGGCGTCCTGACAGCGGCGACGAAACTCATCCATACCGCTCTGAGCCGTCCCCTCCTCCTGAGCGTGCAGCAGTTCGTCCATTAGCCGCAGCGCCGCCGACGCCGCAGTGGTCGCCTGGCGCAATGTGGTCGACCGCATCGCCGTGCGGGCCGCTAGAAGATACCACCGAAGGGCCGCCTTTTTATGGCGCGCAGCCTCCCAATGAGCGGCGATCTCCGAGGCCTGGACGTCGGCCCGCTCCCCGTAGACATCTTCTCGAGCCCGAGCGGCCAACCTGTGGAGTCGACGCGCCCGATACGCACCGCCCAGCTGCTTGAGGAAATAATCGCGCACCACGCCGTGATCGAAACCATACCACTCTTCGTGACGACCGTGACTTTCGATGAGCAGCCCCTCACCGAGCAATCGGTCGAAATCATCGTCGAAATGCTCCAGGCGCTCCGCCTGTCCCTCAAGGATCACTACCTTGCGAAGTACGTCGTAACTAAAGCGCGAGCCCAGCACGGCGGCGCGCTGCAATAGCTCCTGGAGTCTTCCCTTCGAGCCGTGCCGTCCCTCGATCTGCTGGAGCCGCACTCGAAATAGATCGGCCAGGCTGGGGGGCACGGCCGCTCGCACCGCCGACTCGTCGCGGGGCTGCCACTGATCTCCGTCCCACTGCAGCAAGCCCTCCTGGCGCAGATAGCGAAGCAATAATCCCAGGTGGAGGGGATTGCCCTCGGAGCGCTCGTAGATCCTATCGGCCAGATCTTCTTCGACGGGCAATACATAGCGCACCAGGCGCCGCGCACTCCGGCGATCGAGGCGTCGAACCGGCACCCGTTCCACCGTCTCTCCCACGTAGCGGCTCAAGCCGTCGAGCCGTGTGGCCAGAGCCGGATTGGCGCTCAGATCTTCGGTGCGCACCGTGGCGATGATCATCAGCGGAATCGGGCGGTGGCGCATCTCCACGGCCAGGCGCTCCAAAAAGTCGCCCACCTCCCGGCTGGCCCAATGCAGATCGTCGAGGATGATGAGCCGGGGGCGGATCTCGGCGGTGATCTCGAGGACCCGGCCCACGGCGGCGAAGAGCTTGGTCGGCGCCTGCCGATGAGCGCTACCCCGAGGCATCGTCTGGGCTGCATCCTCAGCGCTGGCGGGACGCATAAAATTGGCGATCCCCTCGGCGTCGACCGCCCCGTCATGGCCCCAATGCTCGAGCCTTCCCGCAAGCCGCGCAGCCACCACCTCGCCGCTGACACCGCGGGTGCCAAAGATGCTGTCCAACACCTCTCGCAGCCCCCGCGCTCCCTCGGCGCTGCCGCGGGTAAAAGTGCCGATATGGGCGCGGAGCAACCCCTTTTCCTCGGCCCATTCCTTGAGCCACATGGTCAGTCGAGTCTTACCCACCCCGGCTTCGCCCTCGAGCAGCACCAGCGATCCCTGGCCCTGGCGGCATGCCCGCTCCACAAGATTTTGGAGGCGACGCCGTTCCTCATGGCGCCCCACAAATGGGGTGCGCCGCCGGGCGTTGACCACCGCTCCCTTCCAGGCTCGGCGATCGGCGACCTCGAGGGCTCCCTTATCTTCATCGATCACGTCCAGGGGCCGGGCCACGGCGCTCTCTTCGACGGTGCTGTGGACCTCACCGATCGAGCCCGTCACCGGCGCCGGCACTTTCAACGCTTTCGGATCGGCCTCTATTCGACGCCTCAAATGAGCGATCACCCCTCGCATCTCGGCCGCCGACGACCACCGCCTGGCCGGTTCTTTCTCCAGAGCCCGCCCCACGCACTCGATGAGCTCCTGGGGCACGTCCAACTCGTCCCGCGGCACCAGCGGGGGAATCTCCTCGTGGACGTGACTGGCCATCACGGCCAGAGATTTCAGGTCCCCAAAGGGCGCCCGCCCGGCGATGAGTTCGTATAGAATGAGCCCCACATTATACAGGTCGGTACGCGGCCCCAGGCTTCGCACCCCCGAGGCCTGCTCGGGGCTCATATAGCGCGGCGTGCCCACCACCTCGCCATGGGCCGTATCTCTGTCATCGGGCTCGCTCTCCACACGGGCGATGCCGAAGTCGACGATCTTGACCGTTCCCAATTTGCGGGGCAGATCGCCGTCGACGACCATCAGATTCGCCGGCTTCAGATCGCGGTGGATGACCCCGCGGGCGTGGGCGTGAGCCAGACCTGCCAGCAATTGATCGGCCAGATCGAGGATATGGTGCGGCGAAAGCCCCTGACGGATAAGCTCTGTGACCACCTGGCCGTCGAGAAGCTCCATGGCGATATACATCCGCCCCCCTTCGGCGACCCCATAATCGATGACCGTGGCCACATTGGGGTGGAAGAGCCTGGACGCCGCCCTGGCCTCCCGGGCAAACCGCCGACGAAGATGGGGTAGACTGGCCACCTCTGGACGGAGCAGCTTCAACGCCACCGGCCGCCCCAGAGGCAGCTCGGTGGCGCTCCAGATCGACCCCACGCTTCCCTGGCTGAGGCTTTGACGAAGCACGAATCGCTCGTCTATCACCTCATTAATTGTTGGACTTCCTTGCATAATTCTGGGCCTATCTCACAGCTCTCAGCGCTATCATCGGGCCCTCCATAATCGCGATCCGAAGTCGATGCAAATGACGAAATTGTTACGGGCTCAATCGAGCGGATTGAGCTTCGTCAGGTCCAGCCCTCCCGTATAGGAGTAGGACACATAATTGTCGAAGCCATAGACGATGAGCCCGAAGGGCACGACGGCGCTGATCTGATGCGGCCCGGGCTCAACCTCGATATGGGCCATGAGCATCGAGCCGTCAGCGAGCATTTGGTAATCGTGCTCCATGGGATCGACACTCTCTCCGTCGAGGGTCACGTTGAACCCGGGCATCATGAGTACCGTGATATAGCTCACGTGATAGGTGGGGGGAGTCAAAAAGGTATAGGACAGGCGAAATTGATCCCGTGGAGGAACCATAAACATCGACGGATCGCCTGCGTGATCGCCCCAGTTGACCTGATCGAAAACCGTATTTTGCCCGCTCATAAAACCGGCAATGGCGATGGGCTGAGAGGACTGGACGCTGAAGAGCTCACGGGTACCGAATTCGCAATGCTGGCCGGCGTTGAGCTCAAAGACCCCCGAGCTTGGATCGTCGCTAAACGTACTGCATCGAGCGGCTCCCTCGCTGCTGGGGGCCAGCACGTCGCCGTCGGCAATGGAGATCCCCGCCTCGATACGCGTGCCGTCCTCTCGGGCCACAAACTTCCAATACGTGCCCTCCCGCGAGGTCGAGCCGGCGTCGGGATTTCGCAATTTATGAGGGGCCACCACGAAGCTGGTGGCCCAGGTCTCCAGCGGAAAGAGCTGAGACTCCACATGGTCACAGGCCGCCCGCGTAAAGGGCACGTTCGTACAGGTGTGGGCACCGAAGGCGGCCACCGGTTTGTCGGCGGTCACTCTGGCTCCCGTGAGGTCGACGACCGGTTTAGCTCCCCCGGCGGCCACATTGAGCACTTCGTGGCGGTCGAGAGTCACCGTCAGTCTACCCTGAGCGTCGGGACCGCTTATCCCGTCCCCTTCCCGAGAGGGAAAGAGCATGCACGACTCCTGCTGATTGACCGTCTCCACCTCACAGGGTCTCTGCAGGTTGACCTCCGGCGGCCAGGCCCGCAGTTGGATCTCCACATTCGTATCGTCTTCCATGGCCGCCACCGACAGGGTGGGCCCCCGCGGGTTGGGCGCTGTCCCCGTCGATGTATGGACCCACACCCCGGGGCCGATCATCATATAATTTTCGGTGAGCGCGCTGGTCGGCAGCAACAGGCTGGCGTCGTTTGAGTAGTTATAATTGCAGCAAAAGGGATTGAATTGATAGGCCACCACCGGCTGAGACGACGTCACCCGATAGGCCGTCGAGGTCACCGTGGTCTCCCCGAAGGGGATGGTCTGATTGGGCAGCAGCAGAGTCAGCGTCGCCCCCGGGGGAAGCTCGATCCCGTCGATGGGGCCGCTGTGGGGACCGCCGATGCGATTGCCATCTTCGTCGACGGTCTGTGAGTAGACCGTCTCCCACTCCAGGGCGGGGTTGAACTGCCGGGAGTGAACCTCACGGGCCGGGATGGACTCCGCCAGCCCGCCCCCCGGGCCTTCGACGGTGATCTCGGCGGTGACGTCGCCCTCCGTATTGGCCAAAACGATGGCAAACGGCGGCCGATGATCCGGGTCGACCCCCGGTGAAAAATCGGGGTCCGTATGGATCAGATAATTATCAGTCTCCACCGCCCAATATTCGCAGCCGATATAGGAATCGGTCAGCTCTGCCAGACCGCAGCGATCGAGGCAGACCCCGGCCTCACAGGTCTCACCATCGCCGCAGGCCTCCTGATCGGCGTATTCGTAATCCCCTTCCCCGTCGGGTTCGCAGATCTGGGGCTGATCGCCGACGCAGCGCCCCGATCCGGGCGTGCAATTGACCTGAACGCATTGGGCGTCGCGACATACGGCCACTCCCGGACAGGACGAGGCTTCCAGGCCGTCGCCCTCTGCATTGCAGATCTCGATCCCCGATTGTTCCTCCCCGACGCATTCGACGATCGCCCCGGGAGTACAGGAGATCTCCTCACCATTGATGTCCTGACCACCGTCGCCCTCATCGCTCACGTCTTCCAAGCCGGTGTCCAGACCGTCGCCGTCGATCACGTCGTCGTCACAGCCCGCCGCTACAAATAGCAGCAGCATCGCCCCCGTCAGCGCCAACAGCGGCGACGTCCAGTTCTTGCTCTCTACCATCGAATACCTCGAAAGTGGTGAGTCGATCACTCCCTGCCGCCTCATCTTAGAACAGAGGCGGCGGCTTATCCAATCGCTCACTGTGACCAGGGCTCTACGCCCTCGGGAGCGGCACCACAGAAGTGGGCCCCCCGTCGAGCCCAGACTCTAAATTCCTCGAGGTTCTCGTCGATGGTCATGAGCACCACATCGCGAAGGTTTTCGGGATCTTCCCACTTATGACCCCGTTGCTCGACCTCTTCACCGCGGAGGGTCATCAACTGACGGTCGGCCATCTCGTCGAGAATTCGAAACTCGTTATCCATATAGCCGAACCATTCGCCGAGCTGCTCTGCGATCGGCGGATTGCCCGCCTCCCGCGCCCGCGACTCGTTGAAAACGGCGTCGTCCATCTTGGTCGACACCTGCTCGAAACGAGAGCGGAACGCCCGGGCCGTCTCCCGAAGATGTTCCACCTCTCGCTCGTCGTCGCTCAAGATCCCCTCTTCAAAGCGAAGATCGTATTCGCCGAAATCATCGGCGAGCTCGAAAACCTGGGCCTCAATGGTTCGACACACCGGATCGGTGGACTCCTCCAACATCTGGAGTTCCCCTTCCATATAGTCCAGGTCGGGCCTGAACAGGGCTTCCGTATTGGTGGCCATCCACCAGATGACGGCCACGGTGACCGTCATGCCGATGACGAAGATCACGGCGGTGCGCATCTTGCGCGACCGCTCCATGGCCCCCAACTGATCGACCATGGCGTTCAGATCGTCGTCGTTCAAATCCTCATCGGGTCGCCGTTCTTGGGATGGTCCCGTCATCAAATCCTCGTCAAAAGAGACAACTCTATCGTCGCCACAGGTTCGAACGCCGCCGGACGGTCAAATTCTTCCCAATTCCTTATCTGTTCCCTAACTACATCTCTTCGCGAATCTTTCGAATAATCAACGCCTGGCGCTGGGGATCGATCTCGAAGGCCTGGACCAGATATTTGAGGAATAGGCGCTCTTCTTCCTCGATGACGTCGTCGGCAAGGGCCACACGGGAGCAGAGATAATAGGTCTCCTCGCGCAACCAATCCTCGCCGAGGCGCTCTCCGATCTCGCCGAAGAAGCTCAACATATTCTGCTCGGTGGGCTCCAATTCGGTCGCTCGCTCAACGGTCTGATCCACGTAGCGCTCGAGCATCATATCGCCATTCCAGTCGAGCTTCTTCGTGATCTCCAGAAGCTCTTCCAATTCCACGGGCAGCAACCTGCCGTCGATGGCCTTGGCCCCGGCCAAGGCGTCGATAAGCGCTTCGGTCTGGTGCTGTTCGAGATTCTTGAATCGTCGCATCGCCAATTTGTTGGCGATCGCTTTAAAAACCGGCATATCTACACTCCCAGCAACTGGTCAGGGTTAAGGCACTGCTTCACACCACAAAAACAGGGACCGCCCGTATACCAGACTTTGGGGCCGCGGGCCAATCACGGGCCGACGCCACAGCGATGGAAAACTGACTCAAACTGAACTATTCTTAACATCGACTGAGCCAACTCAAAATATTTGGAGTTGCACGATGCGAAACCTTCGCTTCCTCTCTAAAATTCTCTCCATCTCCTCCACGGTGGTACTTCTGGCCGCTCTGACCGGATGTATCCAGGACCCGAGCTCCTTCGAATCTGCCGCTGAAGGCGCCAATCAGACCGACCGAGACGCCGGAGCTGACGTCGAGGCCGATGCAGATGTCGATACCGACGCTGGAAGGGACGTCGACGATACGGGGCCCCAATGCGCCGCCCACGAGTCGATCTGTTCCGGCGCTTGTCACGACCTCCAGACCAGCGTCGATCATTGCGGTGATTGTGATACGGCCTGCACCACCGCTGTAGAGGGAGCGATTCCGGTCTGCCAGGAGGGAAGCTGCACCGATGAGTGCCTCGAAGACCTGACGCGCTGCAATGGCTCCTGCAAGGATCTGCTGAGCGACCCCGAAAATTGTGGCGCCTGCAACGTGTCCTGCGCGACCGGAAGCTGCACCGACGGCCAATGCGATCCCCTGCACTGCGACTCCTCGGAAAATGACGACGACTTCGGAGGCGGCGAGGGTACGGAAGATGCCCCCTACACCATCTGCACCGCCGAACACTTAAATAATATTCGCCACCACGCAGATCAGCATTTCGCGCTCAGCGCCGACATCGATCTCACGCAATTTGAATTCGACCCCATCGGCTTCGAGGGATTCCTCGACGGCTTCGGCTATTCCATCACGGGCTTCCAGATAAGCGACGACTCAGAGGATGTGGGCCTATTTTCAATCATCCACGCCGGCGCCGAGGTGAAAAATCTCAATATCTCGGACGCCACCGTCACCGGTGAAAATCGGGTCGGTCTCCTCACCGGCAGCAATGCAGGAACCATCACCACCGTCACCTCCTCGGGAACGGTGTCGGGAAATCGAGCCATCGGCGGGCTGGTCGGGCGCAACGAATATTTGATGGAAAATACCAGCTCCGACGCCACGGTCACCGCCTCTCACAGCCGCGCCGGGGGATTGGTGGGCTTTAATTTCTCCGGTGAGTTCGACGATCATTATTACGACGGTCAGATCGACGGCGGCCATGCCTCGGGCATCGTCCACGCCGGCGGAGATGGCGAAACAGGCGGGCTGGTGGGCCGCAATACGGGACAGATCTCAAACTCCACCGCCCATGCTCAGGTCACAAGTGACGGCGACGCCCTCGGCGGATTGGTGGGCCTCAACGACACCGACACTGACTCCACCTGCATCATCGACAACTCCTCCGCCGCCGGTGATATCAATATTTCCGGCTCCCGGGAATATATCGGCGGATTGGTCGGCCATCACCGACACGATTGCCAGATCCTCAACTCACACGCCACAGGTGACGTCACGGCACTTAACTCCCAATACGTCGGCGGCCTCGTCGGTTATACCCAGGAAGAAACCCGGATCATCGACTCCTATGCCGAGGGCAACGTATCGGCTGACGACTACGCCGGTGGACTCGTCGGCCGCGCCCAGGGCGAGGGAGAACCGGACTCCATCATGATCACCGGAGTCCACGCCCTGGGCTCGGCCACGGCCACCACCTACGCCGGTGGGCTTATCGGTCGCGCCAACAACGGCGTCACCATTCGCGATTGCTTTGCCCATGGTAACGCTTCAGTCACCGAAGACCGCGCCGGCGGGCTCATCGGTCGAATCGACCACGACGTCGAGGTCCACCGCTGCTTCGCCACGGGCAACGTCACAGGCGCCGAAGATCTGGGCGGCCTCATCGGCTACGTGCGACGCAACTCCAATCGGGTCGTCGACACCTACGCCACGGGCACCGTCTCCGGCGGAGTCTCCGCCGGCGGACTCATCGGTTATCACCGCGAAGGCGAAGTGCGCCGTTCCTATTCAACGGGCGCCGCCTCCGGCGGCGACAACGTCGGCGGCCTCATCGGCCGCGACGGCGGCGACGTCTACAGCTCCTTCTGGGACGTCGAGACCTCGGGCATCGACGACGATGACGATTCGGACACCGGCGAAGGCATCACCACCCAACAATTCAGCGACCCCGCCTTCTTCGAAGACGAAGACAACGATGATCCCTGGCACTTCTCCCCCGACGACGGCCCCTGGGTCATGCCCGACGCCTCACAGCTATCGGCCGACGAAGAGCCCCGCCCCCGCCTCTACTGGGAATTTCAATAATCGCCGAGCTTCAAAAAAGCGATTCCATCAAATCGAGCAGCCCGTAGCGCTCGACGAGGGCTCGCTTTTGCTGGACCAGCAGGTGGTCCCTTTTGGCCTGGGGGCTCATGCCTCGGGCCAGGCCGGCGCTGGCGGAGGCCACCGATTCCTCGAGCAGGCGGCGCTCCTCGTCGTCGAGTGCGTCCAGGTAGGCCTCGACGAGCGCTGCGTCGACGGCCTGGAGTTCGGCAAAGGAAAAATCATCTCGCTCTTCTCGAAGCCGATCTAGCGCCCGCCAGCCCTTACGATAGGCGTTTCGCCACCGATCCTGCCCGGTTCCCTTTCCTGCTTGTTCGATGACCTGTCGGGCCTGGGCGTATAATCCCACGGGTTCGGGACTCTCTTCTGCCCTTTCCTCGTGTTCTCTTTCCTCGTCCGCCGCACGGATCTCTTCGTGGCGCCCCACCGTATTGGTCTGAACTAACTCCCACTCCTGGTCGACGAAGCCCCGGCATTGGTAGAGTGAGCGCGGCGGCGGTCCATCGTCACCTTTGGCGGCCACGGCCTGCTGGATGCCCCGGCAGACCACCTGAGCGCTGCGTCCTTCGGCCTTCCATTGCTCCAATAATTCCTGGTCTCGCGCCCCGAACAGAGCCATCCGGCCCGTGATCTCCGTAAAATAGACCTGCACGGCCTCGAAAAACCCCGCCTCTGAAGGTGGAAGATAGCTCATCAGCTCTCGTCGGCGACGGCGTCATCGTCTGCATCTTCTTCATCGTCGTCGGGCTCGCTGTCGAAGCGCCGATCCTGTTCGCGGTAGACGTCGCGAAGGATGCGCTCTCGCAATAACCAATCGTCGTCCTCCCAGACCCAGCGCTCCATAAATCGCTCGCGCTGCATGGTCGTGCTGGGAAGTTGATACCACTCCTGCTCGACCTCCACGTGGGCCGCGAAACCGTCCTCCACGAACTCCACACGGCGCACGTTGAGCTCGGTGATCCGAAAATCCTCGCCGCGCTCCTCGTACTCTCCCTCGAAGCTGTACCGATAGGCGTCGTGGGTCAGGTCGGCGGCGTCCTCGAAGAGGCTCCACCTCATGGCCGTATGAAAATCGCGGACCCTCTCCTCCAACACTCTGGGGTCACCGGGCTTATCTTCGGGGTTCTGTATCGACGAACAACCGGCCGTGACCAGGCAGGACAACACTGCCAGGACACAGACCAGCACGATTGGGGCCGAAAAATACCGCTTCATCGATAACTCCTCGAAGATACGCCGAAAGTGGCCACATAAGTGTAGCCCTCCCGGCACGTCCCCTCAAGTTTTCTGTACGACGTGAGTCTTGAGTTATGAGTCTTGAACTGCGCGCTCCGAAAACCAAGAAGAATCGAGCCACGACAATGCTCGCAGGGCGTCGTTCAAGACCCAAGACCCAAGACCGGACACAAAAAAGTTTCGATATCCTCGAAGAAAAACAACTACCAAATCACGACGGGTCATTTTCGTGAGATACGTAACTCAAATGACGAGCATCATCGGCGTCTCCAGATAACGCACCAGGGCCTGCAGAAATTCGGCGCCAACGGCGCCGTCGACGGAGCGATGGTCACAGGCCAGGCTGATCTTCATGCGCGTGCCCACCGTCAACTCGCCATCTTCGACGACGGGCACGTCTTTGACGGTGCCGCAGGCCAGGATCGCCGAATCGGGGGGGTTGATGACCGCCATAAACTCGTCGATATCGTACATCCCCAGATTGCTCACCGAGAAGGTATGGGCGCTATACTCTTCGGGAGCCAGCTTGCCCTCTCGGGCGCGGCCGGCGAGCTCGCGGATTTCGCGGGAGATGGCGCCCACGCTCTTCTGATCGGCGTTTCGCACGGTGGGCGTGATCAACCCCTGATCGATGGCCACGGCGACGCCTACGTTGACCTCGTCGAACTCATAGATGCCGTCACCGACGAAGGCCACGTTCATCGCCGGATATTCCGCCAGCGCTGCCGCGCTGGCTTTGACGATAAAATCGTTGACCGAGATCTTGAGCCCCGCCTCGGCGGCGGCCAACTGTTCGTTGATCTTCTTTCGGTGAGCCATCAAGGGCCCCATATCGACCTGACGGGTCAGATAAAAATGGGGCGTGCTCTGCCAGACCTGAACCAGCCGTTTGGCGATGGTCTTTCGCATCTGGCTCAGACGCTGTTTCTCACCGGGCACGAAGCTTACGTCGGAGCCGACGAGCTCGCCGGCAGGAGCAGCCGCTGCCGCCCGGGGAGCTTCTTCGGGTTCTGCACCCTCGACGTCGCGTTTGATGATCCGACCGCCGGGGCCGCTGCCGTCGATATTGGCCAGATTCAGCCCTCTGTCTTCGGCGATTCGCCGCGCCAGGGGACTGACCTTGATGCGCCCCCCATCTTCGGTGGTCGCCTCGGCAGCCTCCTTGGCCTTCCCTTCGTCCTTTGCTTCGCCCTCTTCTTCTTTGGCTTCCTTCTCCTCTCCCTCTTCCGGCTTTTTGGCAGGTGGAGCACCTCCTCCGTCTATCTCACCGAGCAGATCCGAAATATCCTCTCCCTCTTCGCCGATGATCACCAGGGGATCACCGACCTTGACCGTCGACCCGGCGTCGGCGAGGACTTTTAGGACCGTGCCTGAATAGAAGGATTCCATCTCCATGGTGGCCTTGTCGGTCTCCACCTCGGCCAGGACGTCTCCTTCCTCGACGGCGTCGCCCTCTTCCTTGAGCCACTCCGCCAATACGCCCTCTTCCATGGTGGGACTGAGCGCCAACATTTCCATTATTTCAGCCATCGCTGCCTCGCCATTTTCAATATTTCGCGGTGAGAAATCTCTGCTTCGTCGTCGGCTCGCGGCCAGTTCTTGGCCCCGTCGATCTCAGTCAATATAGCAGGCCCGGCGAATCGCATCGGCGATGCCGTCGGCCGACGGCAGCGACGCCGCCTCCAGATTATACGCATAGGGCATGGGCACGTCCCGCTGGTGGACCCGTCCCACCGGGGCATCGAGCCAATCGAAGAGCTCTCGCGAGACCCACTCGGCGATGCTCGCGCCCACCGACGCAAAGGGCCACCCCTCTTCGACGACGACCACACGATTGGTGCGTTTGACCGACTCGGCGATCATCTCCCTGTCGAAGGGTCGAATCGTGCGTAGATCGATCAGATCGACCTCCACGCCCTCTTCTTCGGCTACCTTGTCGGCGGCCTCGGCCGCAAAATGAAGAGCCCGGCTCCAGGAGATAACCGTACAATCATCTCCCTCACGCTTTTTGTCGGCCTTGCCCATGGGGATGAGGTATTTCTCTTCCGGGACCTCACCTTTGAAGCCGTAGAGCACTTCGGACTCGATGAAGATCACCGGATCGGGATCGCGAATCGCCGTCTTGAGCATCCCCTTGGCGTCCTTCGGGGTGGCGGGCATCATCACCTTCAACCCTGGAATATGAGCGTATTGTGCTTCCAGCGACTGCGAGTGCTGGGCGGCCAACGCCCCGCCGGCCCCACCGGCGCCACGCACTACCATGGGCATCGAAAATTGCCCGTCCGACATATAGCGCGCCTTGGCTGCGTGGTTGATGATCTGATCCAGAGCGAGGATGGCGAAGTTGAAGGTCATCATCTCCACCACCGGCTTTAACCCGGCCATGGCGGCGCCGACGCCGATGGCCGCAAAACCGGCCTCCGTAATCGGCGTATCCACCACCCGGCGGGCTCCGAATTTGTCGAGCAATCCCTTGCTCACCTTATAGGCCCCGTTGTACTCGGCGACCTCTTCGCCCAACAAAAAGACGTCTTCGTCGCGCTCCATCTCTTCGGCGAGGGCTTCGTTGAGGGCTTCTCGAAATGCAATTTCACGCATCGTTTAACTCGTCACTTCCAGAATTGAAGACATTTTCGAAATCAGCAAAATCCAATCCTCAATCGATCTCGCCCTGCCACTCGACGTAGACATTCTCCGTCAGCGCCGACAGGTCGGGGAAATCGGACTCGTCGGCAAATTTGATCGCCTCCTTGACCGTCTCCTCTGCCCGGTCGTCGATGGCGTCGATCTCATCCTGGGTGAGCAGCTCTTCAGAGATGATCCAGTTGCGCAATCGCACGATGGGATCACGGAGATCTCGCATCTCCTGGACCTCGTCCTTGCCCCGGTAGGTGGCCGGATCGGTCATGGAGTGGCCGTAATAGCGATAAGTGCGCACATGGAGGAAGCTGGGCTCTCCCTCTTCGATGGCTCGCGTGCGCGCTCTGGCCACGGCGTCATAGACCTTGAAGACGTCCTGGCCGTCGACAACCTCGTTGTAGATCTGATGACTATCTGCTTTTTTCTCCAGGTCGGTCGTGGAGCTAACCCGCTCCACGGCGGTGCCCATGCCGTATCGGTTATTCTCCAGGATCACCACCAGGGGCAAATTCCAGACCTTGGCCATATTCAGCGCTTCGTGGAAGACACCCTGGTGAACGGCGCCGTCGCCCAGATAGGCCAGACAACACGCCTCATCGCCTCGGTATTTGATGGCAAAGGCCAACCCGGCGCCGATGGGCACCTGACCGCCGACGATACCCCAGCCGCCCATGAAGTTGCGCTCCACGTCGTAGAGGTGCATCGAGCCCCCCTTGCCGCCGGCGCAGCCCGTTTTCTTGCCATAGAGTTCGGCCATCACTTCTTTGGCCGTCAGCCCTGCGGCCAACGCGTGGCCGTGGTCCCGATAATGGCTCATGATATAATCGTCATCACCGGCGGCGCCGATGGAGCCCACGGCCACTGCCTCCTGACCGGTGTAGAGGTGACAAAACCCCTTGATCTTGCGTCGCTGGTATGACCGACCGGCGTGTTCCTCGAAGCGGCGGATCAGCACCATATTCTCGAGCATCTTCACGATGGTCTCATCGCCGAGCTTCTCACGAGCCTTTGCGGCTAGCTCGGCGTCGAGCTCTTCGGCGGTGACCTGACTTTCTTCTTCTTCTTTCTTCTTTTTTTTAGCCATCATCAATCCAGCGAACCAGGGAATTAGTTGGGCGGTTCCAAAGGCTTTGCCTTGTCTCAGCAGGGGAATGATTAGCCCCCCTCGTGAAGCCCGTCAAGAATGGGGATGATCGGCAAAGATAGTGCGTGATATCTTCTCCGACCGCTCCGGCTGCTTATCTAGTCGTTATATCTACAGGAAAGGACCACACTCTTTTGAGCGATACTAAAAATCCCAATGAAGATAGCGGCCCCCAGGTCATCTACGAAGATGACGTCGAGCGCCAGTGGAGTGAGGCCTCTTCCATCCAGGGCGTCGACCCTTCTCTACTCCACGAGCGGATCCGCCGCCACGTCGCCGAGCCACCACCGCGAACGGCTTCCTTTTCGCCGATCTTGATCCCCTACGGGGCGATTATGGCTGGTCCGATCATTGGCGCTCTGCTGACCCTCTTCGCCGACGGCGATCCACCGCCGGCTCGTCAGGCCGTCTCCGTACTCGGCCTGGGCGCCACCGCCTGGGTGATCAATTTCGGCCTGGCCACGATGGAACAGCCCCTCCTCTCCGCCGGCGGCGATGCCGCGCTGAGGCTAGGTGTTTTATTTATCAGCGGCGCCCTCTTCTGGGCGCTCTATGGATATTGGATAAAGGGCAGTCGAAGATTCGACCAAAAAGGGCTGACCAATTCGGCGATCATCTTCATCGCCCTGTCGGCCCTCTTCTGGATCGGCCGCGACGCCACCTGGCTGACCTGGCTTGGTCGCTGATCACCTCACTCCTCATCGGGCACCTGAACGACGAAGATCGAACAGGGGGCCCGTCGGATGACCCGCTCCGCCGTATTGCCCAAAAAGAAGCGCTTGACCCCCTGGCGCCCGTGGGTGCCGACGAAGATATACTCCGCCTCTTTGTCCTCGGCGGTGGCACGGATGGCCTGGGCCGGAGGCAGTTGAACGGCCTCGATGGAGCCCAATACGTCATCAACACCCAGATCGAGCACCATCTGGCCGATGGCCGCTTCCTTCTCGGCGACCAGATCGTCGAGCTCCGATCCCAGACTGGCCATCGAACCGTCGAAGGTCGCCACTTCGGGCAGCACATAGCCGTAGACCACGTGCAATTTCGCGTCGTAGGTGCGTGCCATCATGGCCCCACGCCGAAGAGCTTCACGGCTGACCGATGAGAAATCGACGCCCACCACCAGGTTCTTCGGCGCCCTCGTGGGCGCTTCGGGGGGGACCAAAATAACGGCCGCCTCTCCGCGCCGCACCAGACGTCGCGCCGTATTGCCCAGGAAAAACTCCTTGAGCCGGCTCGCCCCTCGAGTGCCGACGATGATCAGCGGATCGTCGCGCTTTTCCGCGAGAGCCAGCAATTCGTCGACCGGATTGCCCAGCCGGGCCGTAAATTCTACCTTCCCCGGCCGCTGCTCCAGGGTGTCGTCGACGAAGGCCTCCAATCTGGATCTGGCCTCGTTCAACCCCTGCTGCTCGATCTCCTCCGGCGTCTCCACCAACACCCGCCAGGCGTTGTCCCCGGCCGACAGATCCACCACGTGGACCACCTCCAGGTCGGAGCCCAATTGTTCTGCCAGAAAGGCGCCCTGCTTCAGAGCGGGCCGAGAATTATCGGAAAAATCGGTGGCTACCAGAATATCCACGAACTACCTCCGCGGTCGTCGAGAAAAAGAAATCATCCAATTCACTTCAGCAGTACTAACCACGGCATCGCCGTAGAAAAGTCACCAATCAGCAAGTGACGTTGCATTATTAAAACGCGCCGAGCACCGAGCGGGTCGCCCCGTCGCCATAGGACTGGAGTTGCATCGTATAGGACTCGTCGCCGTCTTCCTCGAATTGATGGACCTTGACCACGCTTCCCGGCACCAGGCGATCCGTGATCCACCACTCCGTGATATAATCCTCCTCTTCGGCCGACTCGGCACGATAATGCTCGGTGGGGAAGGTTCCAGCCGGCACGGTCACATCTTCGGTGCCCACCAGGTATTGCTCCATCTCCTCATCGCTCCACCGCTCGGCGCGCACCACCCACCGCTCGGCGTCGTCGTCGTCGATCTCGACCCGTTCGGGCTCATCGGAATCGGGGTATTGGACGTACATCTCGCGGATATAGCGCTTGTCCTCGTCGGGCTCGAAGAGGGCTTCCATGATCATATGGAACTCCTCGTCGGAGTCCGGATCTTCGCCGAAGATCTCGACCCGCCACCACTCCCAGCCATCGTCACGGCGCTTCAAGAACGCTCGCTCCATGACCTGTCCGTAAGGCGAATCATCGCTGGTCCAGATCGTATACTCACCGGGCTCGTAGGCCAGATCCTGGTCGTAATAGCCGCCCTGGTAGAACATGAGCTGCATCAGCCCCACCGTATAACTGCGGATAATCGCCGGCCCGATCTGCTCCAGATAGGTGCTGACCACCCGCTCGGTGATCTCTCGGCTGATCTCATCGGTGGCCTCGTCCATCGCCCCCCGCAAGATATGCGAGGGGCTACAGCCGAGGGCGATAATTCCCATAATCCAGCAAATGACCAGACACTTACGCTTCATCCCATACTCCTTCAAATCGCCCAAAAGTATTGGCGGCTCATGCGATGGTGACGTCGTCGCAGCGATAGACATCCTGGACGGCCTGGAGGATCTCGATGCCCTCTTTGCGGGGACGCTGGAAGGCCTTGCGCCCCAGAATAAGCCCCATTCCACCGGCGCGCTTATTGATCACAGCCGTGCGCACCGCCGCCTGCAGATCATTGTCGCCGCTGGCGCCACCGCTGTTGATCAACCCCGCTCGGCCCATATAGCAATTGGCCACCTGATAGCGCACCAGATCGATGGGATTTTCTGTGGTCAACTCGTCGTAGACCCCGTCGGCGGTGCGTCCAAAGGCGCTGCCGTCTTTGTGGGTCACCGCCTTATAGCCACCGATATTGGTGGCCATCTTCTGCTTGATGATGTCCGCGTGCAGCGTCACCCCGAGGTGGTTTGCCTGACCGGTCAGATCGGCGGAGGCGTGGTAGTCCTTGCCGCCGGTCTTAAACGCACTATTTCGGGTATAGCACCACAAAATGGTGGCCATCCCCATCTCGTGGGCGTAGGCGAAGGTGCGGGCGATCTCGGTGATCTGTCGGTTCGACTCTTGGGAGCCGAAATAGATCGTGGCCCCGATGGCGGCAGCGCCCATATCATAGGCCTGCTCGACGGTGCCGAACATGATCTGGTCGTAATTATTGGGATAGGACAACAGCTCGTTGTGGTTGACCTTGACCACGAAGGGGATCTTGTGGGCGTATTTGCGGGCCACCGAACCGAGCACCCCGAAGGTCGACGCCACGGCATTACACCCTCCGTCGATGGCCAATTCGATAATGTTGGACGGATCGAAATAATCGGGGTTGGGCGCAAAAGAGGCCCCCGCCGAGTGTTCGATGCCCTGGTCTACGGGTAAGATCGACAGATAGCCCGTACCCGAGAGCCGGCCGTGGTCAAAGATGGACTGCAGGTTGCGCATCACTCGCGGGGAGCGATCCGTATCGGAGACCACGCGGTCGACGAAGTCCGAGCCCGGCAGGTGAAGGCGATCCCTGGAGATCCCTTTTGCCTTATAGCTCAACAACCCTTCGGCGTCCTCTCCCAATACATCAGCGATCTGCTCAATAGACATGCTCATCTCATCCTCCTCAATTCCATTTTGCCGTTTCCATCTCCCAATGGAAACAGATTCGATGATGAAACGACGGCGGACTGCGGCGACCTCCCCCGCCACCGATAAATCACAACTGACTCATTCGACAAGGGTCAACCACTCGGGGTGGTCCGTATTGCGTCCTTTGACGGCGTCGAAATAGGCTTTTTGCAAATCTTTGGTCACAGGCCCCAGCGTTCCCGTACCGATGGGGCGATCGTCGACCTCGCGCACCGGCGTGACCTCGGCGGCCGTACCGGTCATGAACAATTCGTCGGCCACATACATAAAGTCTCGCGTATAACGCTGCTCCACCAGATCGTAGCCCCGTTCTCGGGCCAGGGTCAGCACCGTATGTCGAGTGATCCCGCCGAGAATCGAACTGCCCAGGGGCGTGGTATAGATCGTGCCGTTACGGACGATAAAGATATTCTCCCCGGAGGCCTCCGAGATATACCCCTCGGTGTCGAGCATGATCGCCTCGTCGTAGCCCGCGTTCATGACCTCTCGTTTGGCGAGGATGCTGTTGACGTATTGGCCGTTGATCTTGCCCTTGACCATCGCCGAGTTGACGTGATGACGGTTGAAACTTGCGATCTTGGCGCGAATGCCGTGCTCCAGTCCCTCGTCGCCCAGGTAGGCGCCCCAGCGCCAGGTGATAATCGCCACCCGCACCGCGTTGGATCGGGCGCCCAGCCCCATCTCACCGTGTCCCAAAAAGACGACCGGACGCAGATAGCAATCCTTTTCACCGTTGGCCCGGATCGTTTCCAGACAGGCCCGCTCCAATTCTTCCTGATCGTAGGGGACGTCGATGGTGGCGATCTTACAGGTCTCGATGAGGCGGCGGATATGCTCCCCCAGACGAAAAACCGCCGATCGTCCATCGGCCTGCTCGTAACAGCGGATTCCCTCAAAGGCCCCCAAACCGTAATGGAGGGTGTGACTCAATACGTGGATCTGGGCATCTTCGTAATCGACCAGCTCACCATCGATCCAAATCTTATCGGTCTCTATAGGCACGTTTCCTCCTTTTGACCCTGGGGCTGCACCTCGCGCCGGGCATCGAACGTGGTCCCGATCGGCGAGAAAGCAAATGTCATCTCTACCTCTGCGCTCAGGGCTACCACAGTCAATGAGGAGTCAACAAGTTAGCAGCGCGCAAAATCACTATCCCAGATCGCTGCGCTCCTCATCGCCGGCGCTGACCGTCTTCCAGACCCGGGTGACCCGGCGGCGCAGATTCTCCAGTTCGGTCTGAAATTGGGCGTCCCCGCCGCGGCCCTGGTGGCCCATCTGACGGACCAACGCCCGACGGGCCGGCCCCTGCTCAGGTACGACCTTTCCCAGGCCGCTGATGGCAAGTCTGGACTCCAGTCGTCGAAGCCAGGCATAGTCTCGGCCCATCCTCTCCAGATCGATGGCCCCCGCCGGGCGCCCCGGCGCATCCTGCAGCGCCCGAAGCACCTCGAAGGTGGATCGCGCCTTTCGCACCCCCTGGTCGCCGGCCCCTCGCAATTGGAGCCATTGCGCCGAGAACTCCAGATCGAGCAGGCCCCCCTCATCGAATTTCAGATCGAAGCGATCCCCTCCTCCCTGAGCACTGTCGGCCAACTGCTCTCGGATCTCCAAAAAGCCCTGGAGCGCCCCTTTTGGGATCGGTCGATCGATGGCCAACTCCTGACGACGAGCCTCGATCTGCTCTCGCAGCTCCAGCGGTCCCGTCAGCGGACGGGCCCGCAATAGCGCCAGGCGCTCCCAGAACTTAGCCCGCCGGCGGTGGTAGTCACACCAGGCATCGAGGCTGACCACCAGGGTGCCCTGTGAACCCGACGGTCGAAGGCGCAGATCCACCTCGTAGAGATCGGCTGTGGCCGGGGTGGACATCACCCGCACCAACCGTCTGGCAAGCTGGGTGGCCCGCTGATGGTCGAGCCCGACCGGGCCGGCGGAGTCGTAGACGAAAAAGAAGTCCAGATCGCTGCCAAAACCCATTTCCCCACCGCCCAACTTGCCCATTCCCACCACCGCCAGGCCCACCGAGGACAGGGGATCGTCGCCTATCTCCATATCTTTTTGTCCCACCCCAAACTCTCGAACCACCTCCCGAAAAAGAGCCTCAATGACCAGCTCCGCCACATCCGTAAGTTGCCGGCAAGTCTGCTCTACCTCCACCGATCCCGCCACCTCGTGCAGGGCCAGCCGGACGATCTCCTCGCGATGAAAGCGATGGATTCTTCCCAGCCGGCGGGCTCGATCGCCGGTGGCCGCCAGGCGCTGCGTCAAATCCCTGTCCATCTCCTCCCGGCGCCGAACCACCTGTGCCGAGCCGGAGTAGATCAGGCGCTCGAACATCTCCGGCTCCGCCGCCAACAGACCTCCCAGAGGCGGACTGGAGCCGAAGAGGTGGATCAACAGCCGCGCTGCATGTGGATTATTGGCCAGCATAGACCACATCGACGGCGCGTCGCCCACGGAAGTGGCAAATCGAAGCAGTTGACCCAGCGCCCCTTCCGGATCGGGCGCCTCCCGCACGGCTCGCACCAGGTATCTGGCCACCTGCGGATCGGCGCTGGTCGGCGACTCCGAGAAGGGGCCGTGCCCTTTTCGCCGAAGCACCTGAAGCTGGCCGGCCACCTGCCTGGGCCGAGAAAACCCGGCTTCCTCCAGGCGCTCGATGACCTGGTCGTCCAGGATTCGCTCCGAGCTCAAACCGATGATTTGCTCCAGAACTCCCTCGGCCTCCTCTCCCACCGTGGGCCGCTGCGACACTCGCTCCGACTCCTGGAAGAGGCGGTCGAAGTAGTGGCGCACATCCTTTCGAGCCTCAAGCACAGAGGCCCGCAGCTCGTCGGCGGCCACCCCCATGCGCTGAGCCAGCTCCTCAAACCCCTCCTCGGTGGCGGGCAGTCGATGTGATTGACGATCGGCCTTCATCTGCACCCGATGCTCCAGGCGTCGAAAGAGATCGTAGGCGTCGGCCAATTCACCGTGGGCCCTCGCCGATACCAGCCCGGCATAGAGCAGTCGATCCAGGGCCTCCAGGGTGGTGCGCACCCGCAACTCCGGGCGCAGCCCACAGTGGACCAGCTGCAGGGCCTGGACGAAAAACTCGATCTCCCGAATCCCGCCGCGACCCAGCTTGACGTCCCACCCCTGCGGCGCCTGTCCCCGGGCGATCCGTCGGGGCGCTTCGTCGCCTTGATCGGGAATCAGATTGCGCCGCCCACCTCGATTGCCGAATTTTTTTAGCAGCCGCGCCTTAAACGGGCTCGACGTGGCGGCGGCAGCGCTCTTTTTTTGACCTTCTGACTCCCCGGAACGGGTCTGAAAAAAGTCGGCCGACTTCGCCTCGGCGTCGACCATCTCCTTCATCCGGCGCAGCTCGTCGATGGCCTCAAAATCGAGGCGGCGTCGATATAAAAAGGGCTCCAGGGCGTTCAAGATCCGCTCACCGATCTCCTTATTTCCCGCCACGGCGCGCGCCTTGAGCCAGGCCCCGCGCTCCCAGGTTCGCCCCCAGGTGAGGTAATAATCGATTAGGCCCGACTCCGAGGGCACGAGCCGTCCCCTGCTGCCCTCGGGGCGCAGCCGAAGATCGACGCGAAAGACCCGGCCCCGCTCGGTCATCTCGTCGATGAGGGCCACCGCCGTCTTTGCCACCCGCTCCGCCGCCGCGCCGCCGTCGACGGCCCAGTACTCATCGTCGGCGGCCAGAATCAGATCGACATCGGAGCTAAAATTAAGCTCCCGTCCCCCGAGCTTTCCCATTCCCATGGCGCATAGATGCTGCGGCGCGGAGGGCTCCCCCTCAAAGCGGGCGGCCTCGCAAAAGGCGATCTCCAGACTAATCTGGGCCAGGTCCGACACCTCGGCCGTGGTCTGCCGAAGCGACGCCCCTTCAATTTCACGCAAAAAGATCCGCATCAACTGGCGGTGTCGAAACTCCCGGAGAAGCCTCACCACCTGCTCTCGCGACAGGGGCTGTCCATCGACGCAAGCAGAGTCCAGATAGGCCTGGAGTTCCTTTTCCATCGCCTCTGCCGGCATGGGCTCGACGCGCCATTGGGTGCGCGCCAACCAGGCGGCCATCGCCGGCGCACGCTCGATCTGCCCCGCCGGATAATGGCCCTGACTGGCCAGCTTATGCGCCACCTCGAAGGCCTGATCGTCCTCTCTGGTCGACGGTTCCTCCAGGAGCGATCGCTCCACCTTCTCCCAACGGGTTTTGCGATCGTCGGCGCTCATATCTCTCGCATGTCTTTTACAGGGCGAGCAGGTAGATCGATACTTCGCCGGCTCCGTCCTGATTCTCCACAATCAGCTGCCAGGTGCCGGTCTCGTCGATCGATGCGGCGTCCACCGACGGAAGGCCCATCGGGCCCTCGTCGACGGCCGCCTGGGCCACCGATCCGTCGGGCCGGAGGAGCTCGATGGTTGGCGCCGCCGCTCCGCTTTCAGGGGCCAAAATTGCCCAGAATTCGTCGCCCGACTCCAGGTCGAGCAAAAAGGTTCGCACCGGCTTCTCATCGTCCAGCCCGGTCTTCAACAGAGCGGGCAGGTGGTCCACCGTATAGGGCTCATCCGCCTCGTCTTGCTCATCGTCGACGACCACGATCTGGCCGCTCATCACAGCCTGGGCGTCCACGTGAAGCCCGAAGTCCACTGCTTCTTCACCGGTGCGTCCCACCACGATCAGCACTTCACCGTCGGCCTGAGCATAGGCGGCGCTCATTCGATGGGAATCGGCCCACACGGTCTGCATCGACTCGCCATAGATGCCCACCGTGGCCTCTCCGGCCGAGGTTTCCACCTTTGCCGACAGCATCTGGCCCTGCTCCACCTCTATGCGGTACACCCGCTGCGGCCGCTCCTCATCGAGGATATCTTCGACGAGGTCTCCGGCGGCCACGTCTTGCGGCCCCTCTCCTTCGCTGATCTCCAGGACGACGCCAAAGGTCTGGGGCACGTCGTAGCCGCCGTTATCGCGGATGGCGACCACGAGATCTCGACCCGGTTCGTGAATGAACTCCATCGGCGCCCTGGTGGAGTAGACCACCTCCCAGGTATTTCGATCGATGAATTTGGCGTCCATTCCCCAGAAACCGTTATAATCTATCTCGTAGTGATATCCGGCCTGGAATGGAAATTCCCACACCCGCTGCTGGCCCGCCTCCAGGACGAGGGGCACCGATGCGGGAAAGCTGTCGACGCTCTCCAGCACTTGCTCTACCTCCAGGACATCCACCTGAAGGTCATATCCGTATTGCGGTCCCCCCACGGGGAGAGTGTTAAAGGCGTTGCCCCGGTGGCGAACCTCGATGACGGCGCCGCTCCAATCCTCGTCGGTGATCAGAGCCTGCATCGTCGCCGTCTGACCGGCCTGGCTTGCGCCGTAGCTTCGATGCCAGGAGAAGAAAAACCCGCTGCTCCACATGCGCCCAAACGCCACCTCCGGGATGAGCAGGCTGTCGACGTGGGGTTCGGCCCTGACCTCTACGAAATGTCCCGGGTTGGCATAGTACAGAAAAAAGTCTTCGTCCGGATCCAGGCTGGTGTCACTGGCCGGACGGGGCGGACCGATCTGAGAGGCCACCGACGTGCCCTGGCTCATCCACAACAGATAATCAGATCGATCGTCTCGTGGATTCTCGAAGGTCGACAGGTGTTCCGGCTTGTCCAGGACCTCGAAGTCCACCACCAGGTCGTTGATCCCCAGCGATTGATGGGCCTCGATGATAGCGTCGATCTCGTCGATATGATCGCCCACTTTCAGGGTCAACTCCGTGCGAAAGGAGTCCATATCGACCTGGCTCTCCATGGTAAACGCCAACATCTCTCCCGTTTTGGCGTCCTTCAACTGAATCGACGGCAAGGCGATGGAGAATTGGTTGCGCGGCGCCCCGGTGGCTTGAATCTTGACCGCATCAGCGCCGGCCACGTCCATCCGAAATACCCCTGCCACTCCGTCGGAATAGTCGACCACTCGGCGGGGGGCGGGAAAGGAAATTGGTTCCCACTGCGGCAGCGGCGGCGTGCTCAGAGAGAAGCGATAGGCATAGCCCGGGCCGCCGGCAGCTCCACCGGTGGCCGTAAAATTATTAAAATCCGACACGGCCACCACATAGACTCCGGGCACCGGCAGGTGGACATCTCGCACCTCCGACTGCCCCTGGTTGGGCCCGAGCACGACTGATTGATATTCCTGAGTATGGGTATCGTCGCCCACAAAAATCAGGGCCGGCCAGATCTGTGAGGACAGCGCCTCGAGATGAACCAATATGGTGGTCGGCTCCTCGATCTCGATGGCGTAATAATCGACCTCACCCGCCTCCAGAACCTCTCCCTGGAGCATCACCGGCAGGTCGAGAAGCCAGTTGTCCTTGGCCTCCCAGAACATATCGTTGGGCGGCCCGTCGTCTTCGTGAATGACGGGCACCGACGTGGGATTGGTGGGATCGTGAAAATAGGGGAAGTTGGCACAGGCATCACCCACGCCATCGCGGCTTCGATCGAGCTGATCCGGGTTGGAGATCTCCGGGCAATTATCACCCTCGCCATCGACGGGACCGTCGTCGTCGACGTCCGCTGAGGCGTCCTCATCGGCAGCGTCGACCTCGGCGTCCTGGTCCCCCACGGCGTCGGCGGTGTCGATCCCGACGTCGGCGTCGACCCCCACATCGCGGTCGGACTGGTTCGATTCCTGTCCCGGGTCGTCACCTCCGCAGGCCACGACGACGACGACGGCCGACACCAGGGCAAATCGAGCAATAATGAGCCAATTCCATTTCATCTGAGCACGTCCTCAATCCCGGGGTGATCCGAATCAACCGGCCCCGGCTCGTGCCAGATGGGGCTCAGTCGTTCTGAACTTCTTCGATCTTTCGATATTCCGTCTCGTACATCGTCCAGGCGTCGAGGACGATACCGAGATTTTTGGCGTTGAGCTCTGTGGGCTCGTCGCGGTCAATAGCTCGCATCTGATAGGCGATATTGCAGAGCCTGTCGCAGATCAAGCTCAACTGATCCAGATCTCGGGTGGCCCGGTTGGCGCCGGCGAAATCATCGCGATATTCCTGCATCGCCTCGTTGGCCGCTCCACCCAGACTTCCCGCCAGCTGCTCGGTCGTCAACTCGGCTCGAGCTTCTCGAATCTTTTCCAACTCGGCCTGATAGACGTCCAGGTTTTGCGACACGATTTCCATATTACGGTCATTGGCCTGCGAAACCAAGCCGCCCTGTTTCAGAGCGAACATCTTGCGATGGATCTGCTTGAGCTGATTGATCATCCGCTCCAGCATACCGGGCCGGCGGGTGTGGCGCCCCCGGCCCGCGAAATGGTCTCGATACAGCGCAAATTGAGCGTTGGCCAGATTGGCCAGCGTATCAGCCTGCTCTTGGGCCGTGCCGTTTTCCTGGGCGTTGTCGATGGCCCGAAACTCCTGTCGGTACAGATCGAGGTTATTCTCCACGATCTCCACATTCTTGCCCAGCGAGCCCTTCTCCTCATTCTCCAGGGCCTTCATCGCCGAGTGGATCCGCTCCAATTCGACGATAATCTCCGACAACAGCCCGGTGTCGCGACCGCGGCGATCGCGATTGGCGAAATGTCGATGGTAGCGACCGAAGGCCAGGTTGGCCTCCGTGATCAGGCGGCTCGCCGCCGTCGAAGCAGGGCTGGAATCCTTGGCCTCCACGATGGCGCTGCGCTCGTTCTTATAGGTCTGCAGATTCTGCTTGGCCATGTCGAGCAGAGAGATCATCGCCGGATCACGCCCGCCGTTGAGCCCCGATTTGGCCCGATTGGCCAGGTCGTCGAGCTCACCGATGAGCAGGTCCAGCAACTCCAGGTCCCGGGTCGCCCTGGGCTTTCCTGCAAAATGCGCCTCGTAGCGCTTGTAGATATCGTCTGCCTCACGCTTGAGCGCCTTAAACGACGTTTTCGCCATTACTTCACCTACTGCTCGAAAAAGAATTGGGTCCGATCTTCTGACCGCTCCTATTTAGTTGGAACCCCGCCGGGCTGCAAGGTAGTCCGACAGCCCTCTAGATTTGGTCTATGGTGGGGATGATCATGGTCGAGCAATTCATCCGCTGCACCCATTTTCCCTTGACCGTCGAGGTCCCTTTACGCTGCTCCGGACGGCGGTCGCCCAAAACGAGCCAATCCACGCCCTGCTCTTCTACAAACTTTCGAAGTCCCGCTACGGGATGATCGGCGACCACCTGGGTCTCCACGTCGAGACCGTCGAGGAGCTCCTCATTTCGGGTGCGCAATTCGTCCATCGATTCTTGCGCCCAGTCCACGACTTCCGTGGTCTTCGCCCCTGGCGGCAAGTCCCCTTCATGGATCACCGTCAGCGACGGTAAGACGTTGACGTGGACGATCCGAAGCGCCGAGTCGGTGGCCCGGGCCATCTGGGCCGCCTCTTTGAGTGCCAGATCGGAGGCCTTCGAAAAATCGGTGCCCACGGCGATGGTCATTCCCTTTTGGAAGCGATGGTAGTCGGGATGGATCACCGCTGTCGGCCCCTTGGGGCGGCCCGCCAATTTCATGGCCGTCGACCCGAAGATGAGTCGGCTCCAGGCGCCGCGGCCCGACATGGCGATGGCCAACAGCGCCACGTTCTCCAGGCCGGCCACCTTGCGTATTTCTTCGGCAGGATCGCCGATTTTTAGCACCACCGCCTGCGCCGCCTCCCCTGACGCATCTTCGAACCACTGGCTCACCTGGGCCTCGGCCTTGGCCCGAAGTTTTTTGTCATGGAAGACCTCCATCTTCTCCGTGGTTTTACGGCGGTTGAGGTCGAGGACGTGGAGCACCTCCACATCGAGCCCCAGAGCCGATCCCAATTCGACCGCTGCCTTTGCCGCCGGTTCGGCATTTTCCGAAAGATCCGTCGCCACCACCAATCTTCGTCCATCCATCTTCAACTCCTTTTTAGCGGCGCGAAGGGTGCGCCGAGCCACAACAATTGGTATGCAATTTCAAGAGGTCATCCCATCGAACTGGGACCAACCCTAAGCAGTTTTCTCGTTCGTGACAGGTCATGACAGTGAAACACCGACCACAAGATAGCTCTCGGCTTTTGGGAAGCGCCTGCTTTTTCGGTGTCCTGTCGATCCTGATCACTATGCTTGGTTGTGCAACGCCCACCTACGATGCACGTCAGTCTGTGGAATCGCAACTCGAACCCTGGACACCGGTGCGAAAGGGGCTCCATCCCGCCGATCTTTCCAATACGCCGGAAGCCCGATCGCCGGTTGACCCCGTTGAACATCGAGGCCGCTCCAATCGGGGCGGCCCCATTGCGACCACGGCCTTTCTCTACTGGCGCCTCTACAGCAGCACCGTGAGCCGGAGTATGGGCGAGACCTGTCGGTTCTCGCCGAGCTGCTCTCGTTTCGCCGTCGACGCTGCCCGGGAGGGACCGGAGGGGCTGATTTTGACCTTTGCTCGACTCCAGCGAAACCACCTCGACGACGGCTCCTACGAGCATACCCACACAGGTCACCTAAAAGACCCGACCTCCAATTATTTCTACTGGCGAAGCGATCTCGGGCTCCAGGCCCATCGCTCGACAATGCCGCGCCACCAGGCCTGGTACGTCTTCGTCGAGGCCGCCCGAAAAAACGGGGAGCAAAGCGCCGATGAGTAGTATCTTTCGATTCGTCACCATTATTCTGATCGCTCAACTGGCCCTCGCCGGCGCTGCTTTTGCCGACGAAGAAGCTGACCTGCCCTACGACGAGCCGGCAAACCAGGCGCCCGACCAGGCCACCACCGAAGTTGAGATTCCCCCGCCCCATACCTTCGAAGACCACGTAGAGATGCAGGCCGCCGTGGAGATCGAGATCGGCCTTCGCCTCTTCGAAGAGGGTGACGATTACCGGGCCATCACGGCGCTCAAGCGCTATCGCCTCCTGGCTGATAGCGCCGACGCCGACCGGCTCTCCAATCTAATCATCGGCGATATCTACCGACGAAACGAACACTCCGAGCTGGCCTTTCGCCATTTCTGGCTGGCCTCGAGGGCAGCGCCCGACGACTTCGGCGCCTATCACCTGGGCCTCCAGGAGTTATGCGTCTCCCTGAAAGCCTACGCCTCCTGCCGCCCCGGGCTCGACGAGGTCGCCCAGGCGGCCCACCAACAGGGCGACCACCAGATGGCGGAGCTCGCCATCTACCACGGCGACTTCGTCGAATTCGTCATGGGCCTGCAGCGAACCGACGAGCCCGACTTCACAGACCCCAACCTCCAGCGCGCCGCCCTCGAGCTTCGCGGCCGAGCCGATCTCTTCGAGGACCTGCCCACCAAAAGCCCCGCCGCCGCCGGCATTTTCTCGGCCATCCTCCCCGGCGCCGGCCAGGCCTACGTGGGCCGCTGGGCCGATGCGGGGCTGGCATTCGCCTCGACGGGACTCCTCGCCGGGGCCACTGCCTATAGCCACTTCGGCCTGGAGAGCCTGCCCCTGACCATCGTCTCCGGTCTCCTCACCGTGGGCTTTTATTCGGGCAATATCGCCAACGCCGTCGTCGACGCTCGAAACCACAACGCCCGCCTCTACGACGACTTCTTCGACGCCCTCCACCGCGACCTCTGGCCGCGGCTCTACCTCCAGATCGACGACAACCAGGTCGACTACGACTACCGCTTCGACTGGCCCGGCCTGGCCGAACCGGACGACGCCGATCCCCCTGCCCCACCGGGGATGATGTAACCTCTCTCCCCCTGGTTCTCAGCTCTCCGCACTCCCAATTCCACTCGACTTCAACTTCCCCTTCACTCCCCCGTCACAAACCGCCCACCATAATGCTCGTGAGAGGCAAGGGCAGTCTGAATCCGGGCGTAGGCCAGGCTGCCCGATTCGATCCGGACCACCCCATCCTGATCTTGCGACAACTCCGAGAATTCAACGCGGTCGAAGATCGACCACGACGAGTGAGGCTCGTAGGCCAAAAACTCCAGGGCCACGGCGGTGACCGCTTCATCGGGGAGGTTCCCTGACAGTGCGCCGCCGTAGATCTCCGTATTCTGACCTACCAGCGCTACCTCGAAGGGAATCTGCTCACCATTTTTTGACGCTGTGCCCGAGATGCGGCCCGTCATACCTTCGGCGACCTCTGAGTAGCCGTCGGCGACCGTGAGAAAGAGGTTATACCCGCCGTAATTTCCCTCCAAAAAAGTGCCCACCTCGATCTCCGTCATTTCACCGAGGAGCCAGTGCAAATCAAAGGGCCCGACGATCTCACCGGCCACCTCACCACCGGCCGAATGATTCGGATGGGCGTACGCTTCTCCGATCACCATCTGCCGAAGCCGCGGCAATAGAGATGCCTCGCCATGGGCTTCGCCGCCGACGGTAAACTCCACTCGCTCTACGCGAAATAGGACTTCCTCCAGGTCAATCTGGTAGCCCCGATTGGTCTCGAACTCCTCAAGGGAATCTCCGTCGACTAAAACGGGCAATTCAAAGCGCTGAGCTTCCTCGGGCTCTCCGCAGCCATACGTTCCAAAACCACAAACCAGAGCTCCGAGTAGGAGAAATCTTCTCACTTTCATCATGACTCCGAACTTCACCAGCGATAGGAGATGCCGCCGCGCACCATCCGAGGATGGCCGGCGACGACGTGAACTGAGGGCAGCGCCGAGACGGGCTGATCCCGATCAAAGCGCGAGGCGTAATGATATACACCTTCATCCCAGTCGGTGTTTAACAGGTTGTCCACGTGCAGGGAAAATTCCCAACTCTGCCATTGCCATTGGGCCAAGGCGTTGACCAGATTCCATCCGCCCCCCCGTGCTCCGAAAGGCAGCGGTCGTTGCCCCATGGCCCGCCATTCCAACCCGCCACTGAGGCCGAAGTCCGTTCGCCCCATAGCGGTGGCGCCGGCCTCCAGCGGGGGCGCAAAGGGTATGGGCTCGCCGTCATCGACGAATCGACCATCCACGGTCGAGACGTGAGCTCTCAACCGGGCGAATTCACCGAGTTGAAGCTGCCCTGCCAACTCGACGCCCACCCGGCGGGTGGCGCCGAGGTCGACGTGGAGGCGAGATACGTGATCGTAGATAAACTCTCCCTGCGAGCGGTATCCGAAGCCCGTGGCCGATAGATGACACCCCGGCGAGGGCTCGAAGAGGACGCCGAATTCGGCGGCGTCGACGACGGTGATCTCAGGTCGACCGCCGCGATAGCGGCT
>SLJM01000464.1 GCA_007135085.1 Myxococcales bacterium | reverse complement strand
GTGGTTTGCTGTTCGGCGATCGAAGTGGATCGGATCTTAGAGGATGTTGCAGCGCGCAGTTAACCACCAACCACTAACTACCAACCACAGTGAGCGAAGCGAACGGCGAGCAAACTTGCCGCTTCGGGATAAGGGAAGTAGGCTGGGGTTGAGATGTGCTACCTGATCCGGATTGCGGTATCGAGGGAATGAGCCACGAGGAAGCGGTTTTTGAAACCGGCGATATAGTCGCCGACCGATACGAGATCGTCGAGGAATTGGGGCGGGGCTCCTACGGGGTGGTCTACAGGGCGGTGCAGCTTGGGATTGGCCGTGACGTGGCGGTCAAGACACTGCTGCCCGACACCGAGGTGGGCAGCGAAGAGCAAAAGCGCTTCGAGCGTGAAGCGATGCTCATCAGTCGACTCAACCACCCCAATATCGTCACACTCTTTGATTATGGAGAGCACCAGGGCGTGCTGTTCATGGCCATGGAGTTTGTCGACGGGCGAAATCTCAAAGACGTCATCGAAGCCGAGGCGCCCCTGGCCCCGGAGCGGGTCAGGGCTCTGATCTATCAGATGCTCGACGCCCTCCAATTTGCCCATGACCACGGGGTGGTTCACCGCGACCTGAAGCCGGAAAATATCCAGCTTTTGCGAAATCCCTCCATGGAGGCCGAGGAGGCTGAAGCGCTCAAGGTATTGGACTTCGGCATCGCCAAGGTGGTTCATGGCTCGGCCGACGGCTCCCCGCTCAATAGCCTCACCCAGACGGGAGTGGCCATGGGGACGCCTCAATATATGAGCCCCGAAAATATTACGGGTGATCCGGTCACCCATCACGCCGATCTCTATGCGGTGGGGCTGCTGCTCTATGAAATGCTCACTGGCGAGCCCGCCTTTTCGGCGGCGGGACCGCGGGAGGTGATGGTCGCTCATATTCGCGACGATGCGCCGACGTTGCCCGACGATCCGGGGATGCGGCCTTTTGATCGAGGATTGGCCAAGGCCCTTGAGAAGCAGCCCGACGATCGAGTGCAGTCGGCTCGCCAGCTGCGGACGATCTTTGAGGAGGATGCCCCGGTTCGCCCCACTGCTACTGCTGCGCAGCCCGCTGCGGTCGAGCAGGGGGGGGGGGCGCTTTCGGTGCCCTTGGTTGCCACGGTGGCCGCGGCGTCGATCGTTTTATTCTTGATGGTCCTACTGGTCTTGCAGGGAGACGACGCAGAAGAGCCGGTCGTCCAACAGGTGGTGATTGTCGAGGAATCAGCGCAGAGCGATGGGGGAGGCCAACCCGATGAGGGATCGGGGGAGGTGCCGATGGAGGAGTTGGCAGAAGAGGAGCCCTCCGAGGAGGAGCTCCATGAGGACCCGTCGGATCAGGAGCCGGAGGCAGAAGAGGTGCTCGAGGCAGTGGCCACAGATCCCCCCGTCGAGGAGTCGCCGCGATCGGCCCGTGCTCAGCCCAGGCCTTCCCGGGAAGAGGAGCCGGAGCCGCCGGCCCAAGAGGTGGAGCTCGAGATCGTCACCGACCCGGCGGCGGCCCGGGTCAGCGTCGACGGGCGTCCCGTAGGGATGTCGCCGCTTACCCACACCGTGACTCGAGGTGATGGGGAATTGGAGATCGGGTTTTCGCTGATGGGATATAACGATACGGTGCACACTGTGGTGCCCGATCGAAGTCAGACGGTGAAGGTCAAATTGGAACGCGGACGGTTGCAGCTCGACTGAGGAAGATCTGATGTCCTGGCAGGGGTCGACAAAATTCGGGGGTGGGCGCAGAGCATGGCCAGCAGCGTTGTGCTTCCTATGCCTCATTCTGGTTGCCGGCCCCTCCTGGGCCGACGACGGCCAGGGGTTGGAGGCCCTCGACGATGATTCGCTGGAGGCCATGGAGGCCGCCGAAGCCCATTATCGAATGGCCGTCGAGCTCTACGCTCGCGGGCGCTATCGAGAGTCAGTCGAGGAATTCGATCGAGTCCTGGAATTTCACGACGATCCGGTCGTCCATTGCAATCGCGCCGTGCCGCTCATCGAGTTGGGTCGGCTTGTCGAGGGACGAGAGAGCCTGGTGCGGTGCAGGGATGCCTATGATGCGGGCTCTCGCGATTATCAGGAGATTGCAGCCGACGTGGAAGCCCTGACGTTGACCCTCGAGGCGGTGCGGCCTACGGCGCGAGCCGTCGCCGATGAGGTGGGGGCCGCCGGTTCGCCGGACCGCGATATATCGGATACGCCGGTGACGCCCCCGCCTGTGGCCGCCGACCCAGCCCCGCCGACGATGTCCGGTGTGCAGATCGCCGGACTGGTGCTCCTCGGCACGGGGGCCGGACTGGGCGGCGCGGCGGCGGTCGTCGATTGGCGCAGCGCCGGGTTGGTCGATGAGTTTCGCCGCGAAGCCCAGGGCGGCGACGGCACGTCGGCCCAGCGCCATCAGGAACTGCGCCAGCAGATCGAGGCTCGCCAACAGATCTTCTGGGGGCTGGCCGCCACCGGCGCCGCCACGGCCGCCGTCGGCCTCGGCCTTTCGGCGTGGGGGCTCTTTCGCAAACCCGGCGGGGGCGGCCTGTCCCTGGATGTGAGCGACCAGGGGGTCGGCGCCGTCTGGCACGTCACATTTTAGGGTTTTGTTAATCGATGGCCAGGGGGCTACAGAGACTCTGCTCTTGAGTCCTGGGTCGTGGGTCTTGAACGGCACCCTGCGATGAATGTCTTGTATTGGACGCCCTCGAACTGCGGAGGGTGTAGTGTCGTTCAAGACCCGAGACACAAGACTCAAGACCGCTCC
>SLJM01000124.1 GCA_007135085.1 Myxococcales bacterium | reverse complement strand
CGGAGGCGGCTGTGGTGCCCCGGCCCGACGATCTCAAGGGCCAGGCCATCGTCGCCTTCGTCACCCTCGAGAGTGGCGAGCCCACAGAGGATCTGGTCGAAGAGCTTCGAGCTCATGTGGCAGATGAGATCGGCGCGATCGCCAAGCCGTCGGAGATTAAATTTACGGATTCCCTTCCCAAGACCCGAAGCGGTAAGATTATGCGACGCCTCCTGGCCGATATCGCCGCCGGACGGGAGAGCGGCGACACGAGCACCCTCAGCGATGAGTCGGTCCTCGATAAGCTGCGGCGCGACGTGGGTAGTGACGAGGAGTAAGGAGTGATCGAAGAGCAGTACCGCGTCGACAACGGCGCCGGGTGGCAATTGGACCTCCGGCGCTTTGTCGATCCCGCCAGATTAATCAAATCCCGCAGGCCCGTGTTGATGGTGCCGGGCTATTGCATGAACTGCCATATCCTCAACTTCCACCCCACGGAGACGCCGCTCATCGAGCATCTCGTCGGCGAGGGCTTCGAGGTATGGGCCGGCAATATGCGTGGCCAGGCCGAGTCGAAGCGCTACGGGGGCCCGAAGCGCTACGGCTTCGGGGATCTGGCCCTCGTCGATCTGCCGGCAAATATGGACTACGTCCTGGACGCCACCGAGACCGACGCCGACAGGGTCGATCTTATCGGCTGCAGCCTGGGAGCTACGGTGAGCTATGCCTACCTGGCTCATCACCCCACGGATCATCGCGTGGGGGCCATGGTCAATATCGGCGGGCCCCTGCGCTGGAATCGCGCCCACCCGGTGCTGCGCTTTGCCTCGAAGATACCCGAGATCTACGGCTGTCTGCCCATCAAGGGCACCCGTCAGATGGCGCGGGTGGCCGTGCCCATCGCCCAGCGTTTTCCGCAGATCTTAGCGCTCTATCTGAACCCCGATATTATCGACTTGTCCCAGGCCGACGAGCTGGTCAAGACCATCGACGATCCGGATCCGAAGCTCACCACTCAGATCGCCCGTTGGATAAAGGACCGCGACCTGGTCGTCGACGGGCTCAACGTCTGTCATTCGCTCTATTCGGTGGAGGTGCCGATCATGTGCGTCGTGGCCATGCAGGACGGGGTGGTCACGCCGGAGGCGGCCCTGTCGATCCTCGATCATATCGGCTCTCACGAGATCGAGATCGTCGAGGTGGGCACCAGGGAGGAGCCCCACGCTCACGCCGATCTATTTATCTCGCGCGGTGTGGGAGAGAGGGTATTCGAGCCGATCGGTGAGTGGTTGGGAGGGCTCTAAATGCCCGAATTAGCAGAAGTGGAAGTTGTTCGGCGAAATCTCGAGAGATGGTGGGAGGGGCGCGGCGCCTCGCAGGTGTTGGTCTTAGACGAGAAATTATTGGTCGACACCACGGCGCCGGCTATGGAAGAGGCCCTGCTTCGTCCCCTGGAGAAGGCCGATCGGCGGGGAAAATATCTGCTCTGCCGCCTGGAGGGCGGGCAGGTGGTGGTCTTTCATTTTCGCATGACGGGAAAGATCGTCTGCGGCGATGAGGCAGAGCCAAAATACGGGCGGCTGTCCTGGTTCGTCGACGGGTCGGGGTGGCTGGTCTTCAAGGACCAGCGCAGGTTGGGAAAGGCCCGGTTATTGTCGGCCGAGGAATTCGAGACATACGAGCCGCTGGAGCGGATGGGGCCCGAGCCGGACGATCTGAGCGTGGACCATCTGCGGCAAAATTGCTCGGATCGGCGGCTGTTGAAGACGGCTCTGTTGGACCAATCGGTGGTCGCCGGGGTGGGCAATATCGCCATCAGCGAGGTCTTCTGGCGCCTCGAGCTTGCCCCGGACGTCAAATGCGGTCAGCTCAGCGATGAGGACTGGGAAAATCTGGTCCGCGAACTCCCCATCTATTTCGAAGAAATCATCAAATTATCGACGTCAGACGAAATAAAATACGTCGAAGAGGCGGGATCTTCGAATATTTTTCAAATTTATGGGCGATCAGGCGAAGAATGTTCGAGATGCGGGGGGCGCATCGAGAAGATGAAGGTCGGGGGGCGCACCAGCTACTTCTGCGGTGGGTGTCAGAGGTAAATAGAGATCTACCGCCACGTGGCGATGACCCTCGCCCCCACCTCTGTGTTCTCTGCGACCTTCGTGGTGAAAACTTTCTCTCGATGCTTCACTCCCCCAGGCGCTCCAGGTTATCCTCGATGGTCTGAAGTAGGTCGGCGTCGCCGGCCTCTTTGGCCAGGTCGCGGCCCTGGCGCAGGGCGGCGACGGCGTCGTCGCGGCGCTCCAGTTGGAGGTAGGCCTGGCTAAGGCCGCTGTGGGCCCAGGCGGCGGTGGACAGATCGTCCACGGATTGTGCGGTGGTGGTCAGATCTATGAGGAGTTCAGCGGCGTCCTGCCATTCGTTGTCGGCCAGGAGGCGTTGGGCGAGCTGGGTCATGAGCGAGACGTGGGTGGTGGCCACGCCGTCGGCTTCGAGGTCGAGTTCGGAGCTGATCTTCAGGCCCTGGCGGAAGGTTTCGGGGGCCCGGTCGCGGCGCGACTCCATGCGGTTTTCGACAGCTCCCATGTGCAGCAATGTGTCGGCGGCCAACAATTTATGGCCCTCGCCGCCGAGGTCGGCGTAGAGCTCGGCGGCCACTTCGTAGTGTTTGACGGCCTCCGTGGCGTTGCCCTCGCGGCGGGCGGCGCGGCCGGCGGAGTGGATGGTGGCGGCGCGCACTTCCTTGAATTGCTCGTTTTGATCGTCGTCGAACTTCTCGAATCCCTCGATGGCTT
>SLJM01000075.1 GCA_007135085.1 Myxococcales bacterium | reverse complement strand
GTGGGGATGTTGTACCGCGGCGAGATTTCCTACGACCATTTTGCGGCCATTGTGAGCGCCCACCCGGTGTTGACCCGTCGCCATGATACCTCGGGCGATCGGGCGGAGGCGCTGTTCCAGCTCTTTTTGGGGCGTCCGCCGCTGGGCCATGAGCGAAGTGACTTCGCCCGGCTCTATACGCTGTGGCATAACGGCTATTACGACCATCCCCAGTTGGGGATGCGCCTGTCGGACTCCCATATTCAATATCGATGTGTCGACGACGACGGCAATATCGACGCCGACAGCCGCGGGGAGTGTACGAGCATTCTCTACGGCTATAACGAGTTGATCTTGACCCCCGATATCCGCGCCGATCGATCGTCGGGGAGAATGTGGGCCGGGCTGTTGACCCTGGAGGAGTGGGAAAAACTCCAGCTTCCGGGGCGTCTGCTGGCCCGGTTGGACACCTTCTGGGAACACGCCGTCGACCAGGTGATCGACCAGTATCTGGACTATAATCTGGCCAAAGAAGTACCGGAGGTGCGAAACGAATTGGTCCGCCATCTGCTGGAATACGACGGCGATATCCGAGCCGCCCACCACGCGGTGCTGACGTCGGTGGCCTATCTGCAGAGCTCGGCGGGACAGACCGATACGGATCATCGCTGGACCTATGGACCGCTCAAGCAGGTCCACGCCGAGATGTGGATCGACACCATGGACGAGCACCTCGATCTATCGCTGCCGCGCTGCGATCACCGAGTCAGCAACCCCCAAGATTTTCTGCGAGACGCCACGATCAGCTCGTTGAATCTGGTGGCCAATTCGCGGTGGCACCTCAACGACGACGGCACCAATATTCGCGAAGACTATAGCGAGCTGGCCCGCAATCTGGGGGGCTGTCAGGTCAACGACGTAAGCGGCCGCTTTCGCATCGTCAGCATCCTGACCACGTCGACGCAGCTCAACTTCGTCAACCAGATCTGCAACCCCGGCATGGAATCCGGTCAGGGTGTAGAGATAGCAAAATTGCTGCCCTCCGGAGTTGATCCGGACCGGGCGGTCACCCCCGATCTGGCCCAGGAAATTCTGGAATATCAGATCGAGCTATTCTTTGGCCGCCGCGCCACGGCGGCCGAACAGAGTGAGGCGCGCCAGCACGGTCAGACCTGTGAATTGGAGGTCTGCCGGGCTTCGGAATTTGCGCGGCCGGCCTGTTTTGCCGTGCTCAGCAGCTCAGAGATGCTTTTCTATTAAAGGTCGCAAGGAGCCAAAAAATGTCGAAAGGCGACGATAAAAAAAATAAAGAGTCCTGCGAGAAGGCCGGCCTCAATCGGCGGAGTTTTTTGAAGGGTATGGGTGCGGCGGCTGCGGCAGCGGTGGCAGTGCCCCATATCTGGATTCCCAGGGAGGCCATCGCCCAGACTGAGGCGAGGGGTACGGTCAAGCACCTGCTCTATATTCGGCTCGCCGACGGATTTCGGTTCACGGCGGCGTTTAACAGCGACGTGGCCAATGAATTCAACCCCTTCGGCCTGGCCGACAGCGTGGCGGGCGGCACGGAGTGGGGAGTGGGCAAATTGTTGGAGCGCTCGGGCTGGCTCGAAGGTGATAACGGGCAGCTTCGCCGCGACCTGGGGATGCGCCCCGTGCCGGAGATCACCGACCAGATCGCCGTCATTCCCTGCGTGGACCACGAGCCGATGGCGGCCCGGGCCGACGGCAACCACCAGACCGGCCTGGAGCGGTTCAATACGGGCTATGTCGGCGGGGGAACGAGCTTTTTTACAATGATCAACTACGGGCTTCGCCAGCGCTTCGAGGATGCCCGGGAGCAGGGAGAGATCGCCCTGCCGGCCTTCTCGCTCGGCGACGCCGGGATGGCCCGCGGGGCCTCGCAATATGCGGCTTATCGCCCGCCGGTGATGCAGGGCGGAGGGTTTGAGCGCTTCGGGTTTTCCGCCGGCGACAGCCTGCCCGAGTGGGCCAGTGAGCTGTCGATGTCCATGGACGAGCGCTACCGCGACAGCCGCCATATGGGCGTGCGCGGCGGCATCGACGGTTATATGCAGACCCGAGAGGCCACCGAGCAATATGCGGATATCTTCAACGACGATATCTTGAAGATTCGAAACGGCTCCAACGATCCCATCGACGGGTTGAGCAACGCCGAGCTGGATCTGATCTTCGGCGACAACCGGGTGGGCCGAAACGTGCGCCTGGCCCTGCGTCTATTCCACTTCGGATGTCCCGCGGTCTACCTCAATCAGGGACGCTACGATATGCACTCCGGCGAGGAGAATGGCCTGCCGCCGATCATGACCGAGCTAAACCGCATCATCAGCGGATTGGAGATGGCGCTCAAGGCCATGACTCACCCCGAGGGCGGCACCTATTGGGACCACACGCTGGTGGCCTTCGGAAGCGAGTTCGGCCGCACCGCCCGAGGCTCTCGGTTTAACTCCGCCCGGGGAAGCGACCACTCCGGCGACAACGCCACCCGCTGGATGTCCATGCCCTTTATGGGCGGTCCAATCGACGCCGCCGGAGCAGGGGGACGGGTCTTCGGGGCAACGGCGTCGGACAACCTCAACGCCCAGGACAAGGTCTATAGCTATCGGTCGGTGCTCAAGACCATGATGGACACCCTGGGCTGCGACCATGAAGAGTTTTTCCCGGCGGATCGACCCTTCGACGACCTCTGGGTTTGAGGATTGCGATGAGTATGAATTTTCGAATGAGCCCATTTGCCGTGGTCGCTGCTGCTTCGTTGGCGGTGGTGGTGGCCGTCTACGG
>SLJM01000506.1 GCA_007135085.1 Myxococcales bacterium | reverse complement strand
TCCGCTGCGTTTCTTCCAGGCGCTGAGCCTCCAATTCCTGGACCGCATCACGCACCCGCTGTCTCAACTCTTCGTCGTCGGGCAAGCGCACGGCGATGCCATTATATTCCTGGGGAGTGACGCCGTGGGAGAGCATGGCCTCCTCAGCGCGCACGGCGCTCTCACGGGAGAGCTCTTGGCGCTGAGCCTCGTCTGCCTCGGCCATCTGTCGCTGATAGCGCTGCTGGATATTGGTGACCTCCACATAGGCTGCGGCAAATGCTTCGACCTCGTCATCGCTATATTCGCGATCCCAATCGTCATCTCCCTGGGAGACGACCATCCCGTCGACCTGAGTGGTCGTCGTTTCGTCGCCAGTGGACGCACAACCCACGGCCCATAGCAACATCGTCATCCCCGCCAAAACCACGAACTTATTCGCTTTCATCTGTCGCCTCATCCCACAGGTAAAGATCACCGGCAGCACCGCGCCGCCTCTAATTGAAGACGTTTCTATCAATTGCCTATTCAGTTCGTCCATTCCCGCCGCCGTCGACGAGCTGACCCATCAACCGATTTAGACGGCGCACGAATAGTGCTGGCGCCTCCAATACGGCGCCTTCGCTGAGCCGGGCCTGCTCCAGAAAGAGGGTGGCCCACTCGGCCAGCTCTTCTCCTTCCAGATTTTCCAAATGGCGGATCAGATGATGATCCGGGTTGAGCTCCAGCGTCGGCTTGGCCGCCGGCACCTCCTGGCCCGATTGTTTGAGCAGCCGGCGCATCCGTTCGCTCATCTCCCACTCCTGGCGAACCAGACACGATGGAGAATCAGTGAGTCGATTGGACATGCGCACCTCACGCACCGAATCGCCGAGCGCCTCTTTGACCGACTCCAACAACGGCGCCCATCGTGGATCCTCTTCCTCCGTCTTCTCCGCCTCCTCCCCATCTTCGGCATCACCGCCGTCGTCATCGCTGCCCAGCTCGTCGAGATCGAGGGCCCCTCGATCCACGGAGCGCAAAGGCACGTCCTTATATTCGCGAAGGTGAGACACCACCCACTCGTCGATCGGATCGGTGAGCACCAGCACCTCGACGTCGCGGGCCTCAAAGATCTCCAGGTGAGGACTGGCCAGGCCGGCCTCGTAGGAGTCTGCGCTCACATAATAGATCGCCTCCTGCCCCTCTTTTTGGCGCTCCAGATAATCGTCGAGGCTCGTCGTCTCGGCGGCGCCGTCGCCGGCGGTAGAGGCAAAACGCAACAGCCCGGCCACCTCCTGCTGTCGTCCTCGATCTTCGACGACTCCCTCTTTGAGGATCGAGCCGAAGGCCGACCAGAAGGTGGCATATTTCTCACCGTCTTCGCTCAACTCCTCAAGCATCTCCAGAGCTCGCTTGGTCGCCGTCTTGCGAATCGACCGCACCACTCGATTGTCCTGAAGCATCTCTCGCGACACGTTGAGCGGAAGATCGTCGGCGTCGACCACGCCCCGGATAAACCGAAGGTAGCGAGGCAAAAACATCTCCGCCTCGTCCAGAATATAGACCCGCTTGACGTAGAGTTTGACCCCTCCGGCCACCTCTTGATCGGCCAGGCGAAGCTCCAGGGGCGGCTCGGTGGGTACGTAAAAGAGCAGAGTGAACTTGAGCAATCCCTCCACTTTGCTGTGAATCCAGGTCAAGGGCTCGTCGAAGGCATGGGCCACATGCTTGTAGAAGCCCTTATATTCCTCGTCGTCGATCTCGTTTCGCGACCGCGTCCACAGGGCCGACGCCTCGTTGACCTGCCGCCTGGCCGGAACACGGGCCTCCTCTTCTCCTTCCTGATCGGCTTGCTCTTCTTCTTGTTCTTCGCCGATCAAAAAGATGGGAAAGGAGATGTGGTCCGAATAACGGCGCACGATCTGCTCCAGGCGGCTCAGATCCAAAAATTCGTCGGCGTCGTCGCGCAGGTGGAGCACGATCTCTGTGCCCCGCTCCTCTTTGTCGGCGCTGCCCAGGCTATATTCGCCCTCCCCGGCCGACTCCCAGCGCACCGCCTCTTCTTCGCCGGCCCGCCGGGTGATCAACTCCACCTTATCGGCGACGATGAACGCCGAATAAAAACCGACACCGAATTGGCCAATAAGCCGAGAATCCTCTTTCTGATCCCCTGTCATCTGCTCCAGAAAGCGGCGAGTACCGCTGCGAGCGATGGTACCGATATTGTCGGCCACCTCATCGCGGCTCATTCCGATCCCCGTATCGCGTACGGTGATGGTCCGCCCCTCTTTATCGACTTCGATCTCGATATGGAGATCGCTCTGCCCCTCGTAGATCCCGCCATCTGACAGCGCCTCAAAGCGCAGCTTGTCGATGGCATCCGAGGCATTGGAGATCAACTCCCGCAAAAAGACCTCCTGATGAGAGTACATCGAGTGGACCATCAACTTCAGAATCTGGCTGACTTCGGCCTCGAATTGTCGGGTCTCCATCGTTTCACTCATCGCTTCCTCCATATTGCTTAGTGATCAATGACACTCTGTCGATCGCGAGAAATAACAATGGACGTCGCCACCGGCAAGGGGTTCGTTCCCTTTGCTCACGGTAGTTCGTAGTTTGTGGTTACGTTCGCTTCGCTCACTGTGGTTAGCGACGCGCTGCGATCAGCTCCCAAGTCTCGAATCATCTCGATCGTCGGCCCCCCCCCACCAACTACAAACCACCAACTACAAACCACGCGAGCCCAGCGAGCGTAGCCACCCATTTTGCCCCTCCCCCGAGGCGTCTACATTTTCTTGAGTGAGTCACTGGCGCCACACTCGCCGGCCCTGTCGGTCGGTATGTAGAGGCGCCTTACTCGAGCACGGTGAGGTATGACGATGCTCTCAACGAGATTTGCACGTGTGTGGATCGCTCTATTGGCCGCCGGCGCCCTCGCACTGGCTTCGGCCTGTGATCCCGCCGACTTCGACCAAGATCAACCGACCCAACCCACAGACGAACCGGTTCCTGCTGAAGATGAGCCCGATCCCTATGGCGGTGGCCCCGCTGATGAACAGCCAATGGACCGAGAAACGGAGCCCATGGACGAAGAGGTCGAGCCAGCCGTCGAAGGTGAGATGGAAGAAGGCCTGCAGCGCGGCTGGGAACAAACCCAAGAGGGAATTAGCATCATGCGTGAAGACGTCGAGCGCCAGGCCCGTGAAGCCGGCGAAGACGTCGAAGAAGCCCTCGAGGATTTCGACGAGCGCATCCAGGATTTCGAAAATGACCTCCAGGATACGCTTGGCGACTATTATGACCCCCAGGAAGTGGAGCAACTCGAAACGGAGGAACGGCCCGTCGATGATGAGCCCATGGACGAGCCGGGCACTCAAGAGCCGATGACTCCGTAATCCCATTATTGATAGCTCGATCGACCCCTCGCCGGGACGCAGGGGTCGATCGCACACCCACCATTGCTGATTAAACTACTCAGCCCTGAAATTTCGCCACCGCCGCCATAAACTCCTCCGATTGAAGGCGTTTGACGAAGAGCGCCGCTTCCTCGCGCATCGCCCGATCGACGACCTCATCGTCGGCCTTGCGCAATAATTCCTTGGTCAACTGCAGAGCCCTCGGCGGCTTTTTGGCAAGCTCGATTGCCCGCTCACGGGCGAATTCGGTGACATCGCCATCGACCACACCGTTTATCAGTCCCGCCCGCAACGCCCTATCGGCGTCGAAGAAGTCCGAAAAATACAACAACTCCGCCGCCAGGCGATGACCCATCATCGACGGCAACATCACGCTCGAACCCGCCTCGGGTACCAGCCCGAGATCGACGAAGGGCATTCGAAATCTGGCGTCTTCTGCCGACCAGGCCAGATCGCAATGCAATAACATGGTCGTGCCGATGCCGATGGCGTAGCCGTCGACGGCGGCGATGACCGGCCGCGAGCATTGACGCAGAGCCAGCAGAAATTGAAAGACCGGGCTCGACTCGTCGGTAGGCGGATTCTGCATAAAGTCGAGCAAATCGTTGCCCGCCGTAAAATGCCCGCCCTCACCGGAGATCAAGACACAGCGCACCTCTTCATCGCTGGTGGCCTGCCGAAGCGCTTCGGCGGCCTGCTCGTACATCGCCAGGGTGAGGGCGTTTTTTTTGTCTGCCCGATTAAAACGAATCTCTTCGACGCCCTGCTCCCGCCGGATGGTCACATGCTCACTCATCAATGTCCTCGCCACTGCAGTTGAGAAGATGTTGATTTGAATTTTAGCCCGAGCCCCAACAGGACGATCAGCAATAACGCGCCCGGCGTGGAGCCCTCATTGCCCGTCATCCCACAGACGCAGCTCGATGTCGACATCGGGCCCGAAGCACCGGCAGCGGCGCTGGAATCACCGGTGCCGCCGGCGTCGGCCTCGCCCACGTCATCGCCCGGGGTACCGACATCGGAGCCGACCTGGGAATCGTCGGGCTCCGACTCCTCGTCGGGACATCCACCGGCGGGGCATGGCGCGGCCAATCGAATCGTCGAATAATAATCGACATCGCCCCACCCGTCGTCGTCGCTCCACTGCGGGCCGAATTCCAGCTCGTCGGCAAATCCGTCGCCGTCGGCGGGCCAGCACAAGAATCCCGTAGAAGCGCGGGCGCAGAGGTCGGCGCGGCCGTCACCGGTGACGTCTGTGAGTCGAATGGTGCGAAAGAAGCGCTCCCGATACCAGCCGCTGGCGTCGGCCATGCCCGCCTCGATGCGATTTGAGAAGCCGTCGCCGTCCCAATGCCAGCAGCGGATCCCGGCGTTGGCCCGGGCGCAGACGTCGATCGTGCCATCGCCGTCGATATCGGCAAAACGAATCGTCGAATAATTGGCGTAGTCGTCCCACCCCGACGAATCGGCCAGAGCCGGCCCCTCGATGGCCGGCCCGAAGCCGTCGCCCTCGGAGAGATGGCAGACGATGCCCTCCGGGCCGCGGGCACAGACATCTGCCCTGCCGTCGCCGTCGAGGTCGACCAATTCGATAGTGCTCCAATATTTGACCTCCGCCCAGCCCTCGGCGTTGGACCACTCCGGCCCGGCGATCCGGCTTCCAAAGCCGTCTCCCGTGGACGGCCAGCAGGAAAAATCGGCGTTTCGACGCGCACAGAGGTCGGCACGACCATCGCCGGTGACGTCGCCCATGCGGATCGTGCCGTAATGCCAGGGCACGCCCCAGCCCGAATCGTCGCTCAAGGCGGGGCCTATGATGGGCTCGCCAAAATCGTCACCTGTAGATGGATAACAGCGAAAATCCTCAGGAGTGCGCACGCATAGGTCGGCCCGACCGTCGCCGGTGACGTCGGCCATGCGAATCGTGCTGAAATAGCGGATATCGTCGTAGCCGTTGGCGTTGGAGAGCTCGGGGCCATCAAAAGAGGAATCGAACCCGCCGCCGTCGGACAGATAGCAGCGGATTCCAGCGTTTCGGCGCACGCAGAGATCGGCGCGGCCGTCGCCGGACACGTCGGCGAAGCGAATCGTGGAGTGATTGGTCCGATCTTTCCAGCCCGAGTCATCGGCCAGGGGCGGTCCCTCGATGAGCTCCGTAAAGCCCCCGTCACCGTCGGCCACATAGCACTCGACGCCGTCAGGGCCGCGGGCGCAGACCTCGGCCATGCCATCACCCGTAATATCCGTATGATTCAAATGATCCCGAAGATGGGCCTGGTATAAGATCTCGTCGAAGGTGCGATCGCAGGAGCCGGGCACCCGGGGCATTCCCCCCGCAGATCCGGCAAAGATTCCCCAGCTATTGGGCACCGACCTGGGGGAGCCTCCCGACGGGGAGTTGATCGTGCCCTGGCCCTGCACCCACATCTGACTCGACCCGCCGCCGTCGAGGTTAAATGCCACATGGGCCCCGAGCTGGTGCATCAGATCGGCCAGCTCCGTGCCGTACATTCCCACCGTAGTCGGTGCGTTTCGTCCGTCGACGACGAGCAAAATAAACGTATTTCGATCTTCGGTCAGCCCCATGGCCGTGCGCGGATGGCGGTCGCGCATATCGGAGCGATCGGGAAAACAGGAGCTGGTCGTGGGCGATGAACATTGGATGGGCTGGCCCTCGACCACGATCTGGGGAAAACCACTGATCAGAGCCTCCGTACCCTCCGGGATGGATTTGGTAAACGACTTCGGGCTCCACCCCTGGTCGGCCCCATAATCTTCCCACCGATCTTTGATCCACTTCGTATTGGAATAGTCGACGAAATCCTCGCCAAAGGCGATCCAGCCGTAGCGCTCATAGAACCAGGATCCGCTATAGGCGCTGTCCCGACCGGTGCGGATACTGGGCCAGCGCTCCCCACCGCCGACGGCGTCGCCGTAGACGTGGAGTCCATGATCGCCCCAGGCGAAAAAATCTCCGTTGACCGCCAGCTGCGCTCCCTGCGAGGACGCCCATTGTCCACTGGTCTGAGACGTGATCGCCTGGGAGGCGTCGACGTAGACGTGATCATGGCACAGCGAGATATACGCTGCATAGAAATCGGTGCTCGGTGAGCTGGTGCGCCCCTCGACGATGCGCACCCCGGGATAGGGCTCCGATTCCGATTGAGAGGTGATCGTCACCGCCTGGGCTTGGGGAATTGCGTAGGCACCGACCAACCCGAGGACAAAACACAGACAGATCTTATTTATCATCGCAATTGCTCCCATAGGGGCTGCGCAACCTCTGCTCCACGACAGTCAATTTACTATCTTAGCGGCTCCCCACCCGCTGGTCACTTGCCCGCCTATGCTCGCCAACTGTAGCCACCGCCGTCTTGGTCTCCTTCCCCCTCGGGTAGCGATCCGACGGAAGGTCTAGAAAAATGCCGTCATCTGTAGGAAATACAGATCCGAGGCAGCGCCAAATTCGGAAGGTATGGAAATCACGTCCTCAAATTCGGCGTCCGGCTGAGCGCCGCTCAGATCGAGCTCGGCGCTCTCACCAAAGCCCACGTAGGCCCCGGCGCTGACCGAGAATCGGTCTTCCACCTCATATTGGACCGAGGGAAAGATCACCACCCCCGGGTCGACGACGTTCAAGATGGCGCCGCCGGCGAACCCCCAGCCGCTCTCGTGGAAATAGCCCCCGTTGAGCCCGGCGTAATGACGCCCCAGAAAATAGGTCTCGCCACGGGCTAATTCATCGCTGCCGAAGGCCTGGGCGTAGTCGTCGCCGGGGTTCACGCCGAAGCCGTTATAGTGATACTCCAGACCTATCACCCAGTCTGCGGCCACTCGCTGCGCCCCCGCGGTGGCCCGGGGCCTGTCGAGCTCCGACTCGTCGAGGTTAAACAGCGCCTCCCCCTCGCCATAGAATTTCCAATACCCGCTCAGATAGCTCACCCCGCCCATGGCGCTTAAGCGATTCCAGAATCGCCCAAAGCCGCCGTAAGCGTCGAAATTAACGCCGAAATATTCGGCGCGCCCGGCGATGGTCAACGGCTCGTCCTCCCCCCGATCGGCGACCACCATCTCCACCTCCACATCGGGGGTGAGATGGCTGACCACCCGGGCGGCGTCGATCCCCCGGCGTTGCAGCGTATCCAGCTCAAAGGGGCTCAGCGGCGCAAACCGGTCGGCTACGGTGAACATCTCCGACACCCCCCAGCGAATCGCCTGGCGGCCCAGATAGACGTCGAAGAGATCGAAATACAGCCCCACCACCAGCCGGTCCAGATCGTGGGTCAGCCGCAGGGTGTCGTTTTCGAGCAGATCATATTCGGTGGAGAACCGGCGGTCGTCTCCCCTGGAGACCTCAAAGCCCTGGAACAACAACTCCTCGGGCAAAGTCGAGCTCTGCCAGACCAAACGGTTGTGGACGTCTAGAGTAAGCCAATCGCTAAATTCGGCCGACCACTCCAGCCTTCCTACGGCGCCGGCCAACCCCGCCTCGGTGGGAAAACCGGCCACGTCGGCCACCTCCGACAGCCCGCCCAGATCGACGTAGGCGCTCATCATCTGCAGATTGGCCCCCAATCTGCCAGCAGACTCATCGGTCTCCCACAACTCCCAGCCGGCCTGGGCATGGGGTATTGCGCCGAAGAGGACTACCGCCGCGGCGACAGCGAAGATTTTCGAGTTCATTTATCGATCCTTTCGCTCGTCTTCGATGACCTGCCCGCTGTCGAGTCGAATCACCCGCCGGCATCGATCGATGACGTCGTGGTCATGGGAGGAGAATAAGAACGTCACCCCGTGCTCTTCGTTAAGCTGTACCATCAGGTCCAGCAGCGCCGCCGAGGTCTTGCTGTCCAGATTGGCCGTGGGCTCATCGGCCAAAACCACCGAGGGGTGGCCGGCGATGGCACGCACCACGGCCACACGCTGCTGCTGCCCGCCGCTCAACTCGTGGGGCCGCCGATCGAACATCCCGTCCAGGCCCACCTCGCTGAGCAAACCCTCGACCGTCTTTTTGCGCTCTTCTTTCGACGTGCCCTTGAGCATCATCACGAATTCGGCGTTTTCATAGGCCGACAGCACAGGGATCAGATTATATGCCTGAAATACGAAGCCGATCTTATTGAGCCGAAACTCGGCGGCTTCTCTCTTATTAAAGGCCGAAACGTCAACCCCGTCGACGGTGACCGTCCCCTTCGTCGGCCGGTCCAAACACCCGATCTGATTGAGCAGAGTCGTCTTCCCCGACCCGCTGGCCCCGGCGAGCACCGAAAACTCCCCGGCCTCCACATCGAGGTCGATTCCCCGCAGTGCGTGGACCTCCACCGCCCCGTCCATAAACGTGCGATGCAGCCCCCGCACCTGAATCAACGCCTCGCTCCTCTCTTGATCAACCATTCTTATCCCTCGGTGTCTACGACTCGATCTATCTTGTCAGATGGGTTGAGCTAGTGGTTTTCGCTCCCTTCGGTCGCGAGTGGTTTGTGGTTCGTGGTTGCACTCCGCAAATCACGACTCAGTGAACCATCTCAAGCCCATTTTCTATAGCTTTGCGCTTATTCGGTTAATTAAGCCTTGAAGTTGGCCGCTTGTCTTATCGAAGTGCTTCCTTAAGTTGCCCAAATCGACCTCTGAGATGAATCCTAGCTCTTCAGCTATCTCCAACTGGGTATCGATCTCGTTCAGGGAACCTCTCGCGATGAGAAGAAATCTAAGAAGATCTTTTCCGGAACCTCGTCCCGAACCTTCCGCAATATTGCTGGGGACTGAAATCGCTGCCCTTCTAAGTTGACTGGTCAATCCGTATTGCTCACTTGCCGGCATCGCATTTGTCACACGATACATCTCAACGGCCAGCAATTTAGCCGATTGCCAGACATGGCGCTTGTGATGAGGTCTCTCCCGATCCGATCGATACCACCCACTGCTCTGACGTTGTCGCAAAGCGCGCCTCCGCGTTCTAGAAAATTTTCATCTGCGAACTCACTGCCAACAAAACCACTAACCACGCGCAACCGCAGGGAGCGCTAACCACTAACCACGCGCGACCGAAGAGAGCGCCTCACTCATAGAACCTCATCGCCTCCGCCGGAGCCATTCGGCTCGCCCGCCACGCCGGATAGATCGCGCTCAGGCAGATAAACCCGAAGATCACCAACGTGCCCACTGTCCACCGCACGGGATCGAGATAGGAGTGGATGACCAGCATATCCATGGACACCCCGGAGAATTCGAATTCGATATCAGCCATCTCGCCTAAGTCGATGCCGTATTCCACCATCCACAGGTGGCCCGAGAAGCCGAGGGCAAACCCGATGGCCATGGCCACGGCGGTGACCATCGCCGTCTCGACGATGATCATCAGTCCGATCCCTCGCGGCGTCAGCCCCAACGCGCTGAACAGGCCGATCTCGCGCACCCTCTCCAGCACCGCCATCAACAGCGTATTGGTGATCCCCAGCACGACGATGATCATGATGATCAGCACGTAGATATAGGTGAAGGCCTGGTCGAATTCGATGAGCGCCACAAGCTCTGGCACCGCCTCGTCCCAGGTCAAAACCTCGAGGTCGAAGTCGTCGAAATCATCGCGCAAAGCACGGGCGATCTGATTTCGAAGGCTCTCGTCATAGAGTCGCAGCCCGAGCTGGGTGACCCCGTCGCCGTAGCCCAGAACTTCCTGGAGATCTTCCAGTCGAGTAAAGGCCCGTCCCTCCCCGGTCTCACCGGCGCCGCCGCGGTAGATCCCATCGACGAAGAATAAGCCTCGCGTCACCTCCCCGTCGTCGACGCGGCTGCCCGTGACCACTACCCGATCGCCGATGCCCACGGCCAACGTGTCGGCCACGTCCTCGCTGATGACGACGGGCATATCGCGCTCACCGCTGAAAAACGCCCCCTCCACCAGGCGATCGGAGACGTCGAAGAAGGCCGCCTCATCGTCGGGGCGCACCCCCAGAAGCTGTCCCCCCTCGGTGGCGTCGGCCGTGCCGAGCAAGCCAAAGCCGATGACCCGCTCGGCCACCGCCTCCACCTGCGGCATGGCCTCGATATATTCGCGCCGCTCTGTGGCGTCGCTCACAACCTGGCCACCCGTGGGAAGATCCCAATAGCCCTCGCCGTGGACCAGGAGGTGGCCACCGACGGCTTCCACCGTAGCGTCGCCCATCTCCTGATAGGAGTAGTCGGCCACGCCGAAGAGCCAGAGCATCATTCCATAGCTCAGCGAAATGGCGATGATTACGATGCTGGTGCGTGTTTTATTGCGCCACAGATTACGCCAGGCGATCTTTCCAATCATATCACTGCCTCCCCGTAATCGCGTCGCGCGGTTCCAGTCCAATCGCCGCCAGCGCCGGCCACAACGCGCAGATCACGGTCACCACCACCAACCCGATAGAAGGAAATAAGATGGTCTCCGGACTGACCACGAAATAGAGGCGCTCTGACATGGAGACTCCCATCCAGGTGGCATCACCCTCCATAAATGCCCCCAGGTCCAGCCCCTGCGTTGCATGATAGTGACTCAACGCCCCGCCGGCGGCGGCGCCGACGGCGGCGCCGATAATCCCCAGCGCCAGTGATTCGAC
>SLJM01000294.1 GCA_007135085.1 Myxococcales bacterium | reverse complement strand
GAATGGAGCGCACATGGGGAGCCGACTCGTAGGTGGCCGCCGCCTCCATCTCCTCGAGCACCGTGCGCCCCAGGGTGAGTTGATCCACTGAATGCTGGGCGAAATAGGCGATCTCCACATTATGGCCGGGCTCCACCGTCCCTTCGTCGGGCCCCAGCTGACCGGCCAATATCTTTAGCAGCGTCGATTTTCCCGAGCCGTTGGGGCCGACGAAGGCGACGCGATCGCCGCGGTGAAGCCGAAAGTCGACGCCGTCGTAGACCCGATTCTTCTCAAAGCTCTTTGAGACTCCTTCGGCGTTCATGACCACTTTGCCTACTCTGGGCGGAGCGGGAAATTCGAAATTGATCTGCGAGTCATAGGCGGGGGGGATTTCGATGGGCTCCATCTTCTCCAATCGCTTGACCCGGCTCTGGACCAATGAGGCTTTCGAGGCCTGGTAGCGGAAGCGATCGACGAATTCCTGGATCTTGGCCCGCTCCTGGCGCTGCTGTTCAGCCTTTTCGATGAGTCGTTGTCGACGCTCCTCACGCTCGACCAGATAATGGTCGTAATCGCCGTGATAGACGGCGATAGTGCTATTGTGGAGCTCGGCAATGGAGTCGACCAGGCGATTGAGGAAGTAGCGGTCGTGGCTGATGGTGACCACCGTGCCCGAATAATTCATCAAAAAATGCTCGAGCCACTCGATGGACTCCACGTCCAGGTGGTTGGTGGGCTCGTCGAGGAGCAATAGATCGGGTTCGCTCAATAATAAGCGGGCCAACAGAGCTCGCATCTTCCAGCCACCGGAGAAGGTGGCCAATGGCTGGCCACAGGCCTGTTCGTCAAAGCCCATACCCGAAGCGATCTCCAGGGCTTTGCTGCGAAGTTCGTATCCCCCTTCTCGGCGAAAGCGGTCCTGGAGTTCTGCGTAGCGCTCCACATCGGCGGGGGCCTCCTCGCCCATGCGAGCTTCCATGGCGCGCAATTCTTCTTCCAATTCCAGCAGGTCCGCCCGGCCGTCGAGGACAACTTCCAGGACGGTGCCATCGTAATTGGCTGCCAATTCCTGCGGCAGATAGCCCACCGTAGCGCTTCTGGGCCGGACGACGCGGCCGCCGTCGGCAGACTCCTCGCCGGTGAGAATCCGAAATAAGGTGGTCTTTCCCGCGCCGTTGGGACCGACCAATCCGATGGTCTCCCCGTTGGGAATCTGCCAGTGGAGGCCGTCAAATAGACGCTCCCCGCCATAGGACTTTTCGATACCTTCGAGCTGGAACATGATACCTCAGTAGGTGGAGCTTGTCGGCGCACCCAGGGACGTCTGCGCTGCCAGGTGCTACCCTATTTCCTATGATCGCTGTGAGTACACGTCAAATTGACACCGAAGGCCTGCCATTGTTATCTTTTGAGTCGCCTCAATCGAATTGACACTCCCAACGCGTCGACCCGTATCAGAGCGGCGCCGAAACTATGTCGTTTTTAGTACCGCCAAATCGGCGGTGCGATGAAGAGGATGAAATCATGAGACGTCTGCTCCCCCTATTGTTGACTGCCCTGGCTGTGTCATTTGGCTTTTCGGCCACCGCCGCGGCCGACGAAGAGGCCGACGCCGAACAGCGGGTGGTCATCGTCGATTTTGAGATGGTCAACGTCGACGACGAGGTGATGGATCAATTCTACGGTCGACTCCGAAATGTGTTGGCCGATCTGGAGGGCATGCGTATTGCCAGTGGCGGCAACGTGTCGATGAGCGATTTGCTGCTCATGGTCGGATGCGACGAGCCCACATCGGATTGTTTGAGCATGGCCGCCGACTTCGTCGATGGCGACCTCCTGCTCTACGGTTCGGTCCAGCGAAGCGACGACGTCCATATGTTCTCCATTTCCCTCTTCGACTTCGCCGGCGCCGAGATCGTCAAAGAGGTCAGCGACCGCACCCTGCGAGGAGATGACCAATGGCTCGCCGAAGGTATTCCGGCGGTCATCGAGCATTTCGCCTTCGGTGAAACGGCCTCATTGCAGGTCAACGTGAGCGGAGCGGACGACGCCGAGGTCAAGGTCAACGGCCAGGTCGTCGGCGCGGGCACCACCCACGTGGAAGGTCTGGCTCCCGGGGAAGCGGTCGTCGCCGTGACCGGCCCGGACGGAGCGGAGCATCAGGAGCGAATCATCCTTCGCCACGATCACGAATCGGAGGTCAACTTCAGCGTCGATCCCAGTGTGGCCGATATCGATCGACCCGACGGCGATATGAGCCCCATGCTCATCCCCGGTCTGGCCGCATCGGGACTGGGCGTGGTGGGCCTGGTGATCGGATTGGTGGGACAATCTCAGCTGTCCGGCGCCGAAAGCGAGGCCAATACGCTGGTCTCCGGCCGCAGTGCTATCGAAGCCGACCAACTCTCTCGGGCCCAGCAACTTCAGAACGATATGAATACGGCCAACACCATGCGCATTGCCGGCTTCAGCGCGGGCGGATTGAGCCTCATCGCCGGCGGTGCCCTCCTCTATATGGCGTTTTCCGGCGACTCCTCTCAGGGAGCCTCCGACGACCTGGCGGGCTCGTCGCTTCGACTTGTCGACGTCGACCTCAGCGCCAACGCCGATGGCGTCGGCGCCGGCCTTCGCTTCCGATTTTGATGGGGAATAGAAAATAAAAATCCCCCGGCGCCTCGAGGCGTCGGGGGATTTTTTTGTTTGGGCTACCCTACTCCATCTTCGCCAGGCCCAATCGGCCGATGATGGCCAGCACCGTCTCGGCCTGCTCGTCGTCGTCGCCGATGAGCGTGGTGAAGGTCTCCTCAAAGGCCGAGGAGGGATTGGCGGCCAGGTGCCATGCGGCAGCCTCGGCGGCGGGTTCACCAGAATAGCGGGTGATGACCCGCTGGAAGATGGCCAGGTCGTCGTCGTCGCCTTCGGTAATCAGAAGGTGGACCAGATCGCGGCGCACGTCGGCCTCGATTCGGTCTGACAGGATTGTCTTGCGGACCACGGGAAGGAGCACGTCTCGGTGAACCGTGCCGTGTTCGGCGGCCGTGGCGCGCACACGACTCCCATTATGGGCGAGCATCGTCTCGTAGAGTGCGCTGCGCGCCTGGCTGGTCAATTGGTAGGGATCGATATCACCGGAAAAGGTGTCCGGCGGGCTTCGAAGAGCTGAGTTCATATGCCGCGAAGCCCGCTCTGGATCGATCTGGAGAAGCACCAAAAAGGCCCGCCACTGGACGTTGGAGTCCCGGTCTCGCAGAAGCAACTCCAGGCCCTGAGACGCTTCGGGAAGGGCCAGGTTTTCGAAGGCGTCGATGATGGCCAATTTGATCTGTGGGTCTCGGTCGGTGGCCAAAAATCGCAGCACCTGAACGGATTGGGTGTCATGAATCCGGCCAATGGCCTCGATCAAGGCCAGTCGCACGTCCAAATCACGCTCCCCGGACAGCGCCGAGCGAAGCGGCCCGAGCGATTCCGGATTGCCCAGGTGGCCCAGCCCGCGGGCCGAAAGGCGACGGAGGTCGGTGCGCCCGGCGCCCAGGTTTTGTTCCAGCATGGAACGCACCTCATCACGGCCGGTGCGTCCCAGAGCGTGGAAGGCCACCAGACGCTCGTCGAAATGGGTGCTCCCATATTTTTGGCGCAGATCGTCGATAAAGTCCTGGTCGGCGTCGGTGGCGGCCAATTCGTAGAGCAACTCCCGCTCTCGCTGCCGGTCGCCGTCGTCGGCCTCCACTTCCTCAATGAGCGGTCGAAGGATGCTCAGATTTCCTCGGGCGTCATTGGCGACGAGGAATTCCAGGGTCTCCACCCGGCCATCCGGTTCGGCGGCGCTCAGAGTGCCCACCAGAATTTCGGCGCCCTTATATTCGCCTAACTCCACCAGTCGTTTGGCGGCTCCCAGCTTGATTTCATCGTCGCCGTCTTCGCTCAGGCGGGTGAGCAGCTCCACGGCCTTGGCCCGAAGATCGGGACGCGCGGCCAGGGGGCTGATAATATTGAGAGACTGTCGTCGAATGGAGGCGTCGCGATGGCCGATCAGATTTTCGGCCACGCCCAGGGTGTCCTCTCGAGCCGTATAGACCACGGCTTGAAGGGCTGCTTTTCGGACCTCTTCATCGCCGGCGGTGAGCCGGCCGGTCAAGGCGTCATAGAGCGCCCCCTTCTGTGCTCCCAGGAATCGAAATAGGTCGCGGCGGTCACCGGCTTCGGCGTCGTTGAGTGCAGCCTCGACGACCGCCAGCACCTGGTCATCCGGGAGCAGGACGGCCAGGTTGCGAGTGGCCTCGTAGGTTTCGCGAGACTCCAGAAGCTGCTCGGCCGTAAAGGCCACCGCCTGGCGGTCGCCGGCCAAGATCTGAGCCGCTCCGGCAGCCAGCCGTTCATCGGAAGAGCTGGCGCTGTGGAAATTGGCCAGCAATTCTCGCTGCTCTGCCGTGCCCACGTGACCAATGGCGATAAGCGCCGCGGCACGCACCGCCGGGTCGCGATGTTCGGTCAGCGCCTGGGCAGTCTCCTGGACTTCGTCGGTTCGCTCCGACGCCACCGCCGGCAGGGCCGCTCCGGAGACCAGAGTTGCCAAAAATAACGCCATCATTCGTGAACACTTCATGATTCGTCCTGAGGTTGAGAACTGGCCGCGACCGTTGCCGACCTTCGCCGAGGTTCAGCCGAAATACTCGTCCATACGAGAGGTGATCTTGCTCTCCACTTTTCCCTTGAAGGGGCGGGCGAAAAATTTGAGGTCGATGTCGATGGCCACATCTGATTCGGTGACCTGAAACTGGCCTTTAAATCCCTTGCCCTTGACCTTGGCCTCGGTTTTGTCGCCATTCCACTTTACGTCGTCGACGAGGGAGGAAAATTCCTCTTGGACGTCGCTGACGACCTGTTCCACTTTTTGTTTTGCTTCGTCTTGGCTCATGCCGTGAGGGCGGCGAACGGAGATATCGGCCATGGTAATCCTCCAAACAAACAGGGTTATGATCTTTCGGCGCGCCCCTCCCTCCTGAGGGACTACCCAGAGGGCAGGATCGGGCGCACCACGAGTGGGCGCGACGGTAGCAATCGGGGTCATCGATTGTCAACGTATAGCCCCCTGCCCTGGGAGAAGCTCGATATCCCTGAAGTGGTGTCAGTCGATCACGGCAATTATCCACCGCCCGGCCGGAAAATATGCCCGGCGAGCAGGGGTGAAAATTGCGGGCATCAATGAGCGCAATAGCCGCCCATCTGGTGGCTGTGTTCCAGAAAGAACTGCCGACGCTGGTCGTGACTCATCGGTGCGATTCGGTCGTCGTAGGGACCGTGGAATTTGACCTGCCCAGCGCCGTCGGCGGCCGGTTGGGCTGCTAATTCGGCCAGCGGCGGTGCGCTGTAGCCCTGGCCATCGCTGTCGAGATAGATGGGGTTGGTAAACGCCAGCGGCAGAGTCTCATTATCGGGCAATACGGGATACATTCCCTGGTCGCCATGGACGAAAAAGACCACATAAGCGTCTTCATCTATAGCGACGTCAATCTCGATGGTCGTGCGATAGCGTCGGTGGGAGTGGGCTCCCTGCGCGATCACCTCCAGATCATCGGCGCTCAACTCGATGGGCACAGTTTCGGTGGGCACCACGGGAGCGGTTTCAAAGACGCCGACTTCGCCGACGACCTCTTCGGAGTTGACGACCATTTCCAGTCGGTTCACCTCCACCCATTCCGGGGCTTCAATGACGATCGCAAAGGTCACCGACTCCCCATGGGTCTCCAGGGTATCGCCCAGAGAGACCACATCTCCGTTGGCGTTCATCGCCTCTACCCTGAGGAAGGGACCGTTGGTGCCGATGGCCCTTCCCTGGTTGACGGCCTGAACAAAATGGTGGGTGTCGAAGGTGGTGGGGTGGTCGAGGCCGTCGTCGACAAAGACAAAGGTTCGGGGCACGCCGCCCATCATTCGTCCGTAGCGATTATGGGTGTCTGTCACGGCCGTGCCCGTGGGAGTATGGCCTCGACCAATCATGGTCAACCACCATCGAGCCACGCCCCAGAACCGGTCCATATCGGGACCGTTCATCAATTCCATGGCCGTGAAATCATCACTCCACAGCCCGGTTTCGCCCGTGTCGGGGTCGTAGTCCGGGGTGCGCACCCTCATTCGGGAGACGTCGCCGTAGGTCTTGCCGCGGAGGACATCGGAGTAGGTCATAAAGCTGACATCCGGGTGGTTGACCTGGACGACCTGTTCCCCGGGGAAGCTGCGTATCCAGTCAAAAATCTCGGCCGGAGTCAGTGCCGGCTCGCCGGCGCCGGCCCAGTCCAGTGATCCTCCCTGGCGGTGGTCTTCATCTTGCACCAGTGGGAAAGCGTTGAAGTGGCCCGTATCCATGGTAGTGATCTCCGAACCGACGAGGGTGACCATTTCGTCCTGGGCGCCCAGTTCCACCACGGCCGGTCCATAATTAGCGATCACGTCGTGATCAGAGCTGACCACCACGTCGACTCCTTCGCTGAGAAAGGAGAGGATTCGGTCTTTTTTGGGGGTCGTGCTGTCGAAGGAAGAGATTGTATGGACGTGAAAGTCGGCGGAGAGAGCCCCCGTGGTATCGATGACGCGGGCAATCTCGGCCTCCAGGGTCTCCGTTTCTCCGGCGCTGACCGTCAGGGGTCCCTCCCACAGGGACCACTCCAGGCCGCGGCTGACCACCACCTGGTAGGTCCCTTCGGGCACAGAGAAGGTCAAATCTCCAGAGACGCCAACCCACTCCACAGTGGCAAATTCGTCGGGTAATCCGTCGAAGGTCATGTCTCGCTCGTTCGACGTGGCCTTATGCGGACAGGAGCCCTCACAGATCAGAGATACCCTGGCCGGTGTGGGCGCCCCCTGAGCGGTGCGAACGGAAATCTCGACCTCGCCGGTGGGCACCATGATCAGGTCGTCTACGATCTGCTCCCCATCGGCGGACGAGACCGTGGCCGGTGTCACGGTGTGGTAGTCTTGGCGGCGGGCTCGCAGCTCATAATTACCCTGGGGGACGAGCATCGAGTAGCTGCCCTGCCCGTCGGTGAGCCCCTGGTTCATGGTTCGCCCGTGATAGTCGACGGCGCTGACACGGACATCTTCGAGCAATTGTCCCTCTTCATCGGTGACCACCCCCGACAAGGTCATCATAGGCTGATCGTAGGCGGCGTAGATCGGGTCGATGACCGTGGCCAGCGAGCCATCGCCAACAAAGACCCGGTAGTCCACCTGGTCCACCTCACCTGGCGAGATATGGTAAGCCCCTTCCATATCGGCCAGCTCTGATTCTCGGGCCAACAGAGTTCCCATGGCGTCTGTACGTCCCAGGATGGTGGCGAAGAGATTAAAGATGGTCAGATAACTGCCGGCCAGAGGCAAATCGGCTTCCTCGGCCAGTCGCTCATCGGGGCTCGGCCAGAAAGCCACCGACGAGTTCGCGGCCGATAAGGCCACAAAGGGAAGCGGATCGGCTCCCAGATTATTTAGTCCCAGAGACTCAAACCCGAACCCGCCCAGGGGCCCGAGAGGGTTGAAATAGGAGCCGTCGGCGCCGTTGACCAGCAATTTGCTGACCACCAGGCTCAGATCCTCTTCCCCGTCGTTGCGCATGGCCACCACCACGTTGAGCCCCGATTCATCGGCACGAAGGATATAATATTTCGTGATCGTCAGCGGCAGTAGATCATCCGGTTTGATTTCAAAGAGGTCGGCGATCAGAGGACCGGCAAGGTTGTAGAGCATCCACTCCAGGTTGATATAGTCCAGGATATCTGTCGTCCCCGTGACGGCCAACACGGCCACGCCCTCCTGGCCGTCTTCCAGAATCTCGTAGGTGTGGGGGCGGAAGGTTTGATCGGCGTTTAAGAATAAGCAGATCTCACCGAGAATATCGCCGCCGAAATCGGGCGATCGAGATTCGGCGTCCACCACATTTCCGCCCCATGGGCAGGGTCTCATCACGCGGTCATCTTTTTGGATGGCGAAGCGGACCAGGTTGTTTTCCAGAATATAATCCCCCTCCCGGCTGATGGCGGAGGCGCCGGTGATGGCCTGCGCAGAGTCGGTGATTTCGTAGACCGCCAAGCCATGGTCACCAGAGACGGGCTCACCGAGGTAGGCGTCGAGATCGATGACCACTCGCCCCGGCTCTTCGGGACCTGTATCTCTATGGGCGTCGACGCCTTCCACGTCGTCGACGTCTACGTCCCGGTCGTCTATCTCTGGATCGGAAGAGCAGGCCATCATCAGGGCAAACAACCCCAGGCAGACAGCCCAAGAGTGTGTCGATTTTACGATGGAGTCATTCATGGATAATTCCCATTGGGTTGCCTTTGGTCGCCGCAGGAGCCCGAAGACCGGCTCGGACCGAACAGAGGCAGTCAGTATTTCTCTTGCATCGTTGCCGATCAGTATTGACGAATCATCGCCTTTCGTCCACCTCAAGCGCCCTTCTGCCCTCGGCTCTCCCGGTCGGGAAAACTTGTCGTTTCCCTAATGTATATGATAGGCTGGTGGAGATTGAATAGCTGAAGGAATCATCACTGAACGTGGACTCAAGAGGTGCTCATGAAGTCGTTGACCATGATGTTTTTGGCGCTCGGGACGGCGGGAGTCGTCACCTTTGCAAGCGCTTCCGCCGATGCTCAACGGGTGCGCACCTTTGACGACCAGGCCGGCGCGTCCGGACAGGAAGCCAGCGTCCATATCCCCGGCGCCCCGGCCCCGCAACAGAGCGGGCAGGAACCGCAGGTCATCCAGCAAGATGATGGCGATGGTGAAAGCAGCGATGAGACCGTCGATGCCGGCTCCTATCAGATCTCTCTCCACGGCCAGCAGCCTCAGCGTCATCGACAGGCCCAGCGCTCGGAATTGCTCTCCAAAGAACACACCGAATTGTATCGAGGCATCATCCCGGGCAAGCGCGACGAAGTGGCTCATATGAGATGGGCACAGCAGCGAGGCGCGGCGGCCAATCTTCCCAATCCCATCACCTGGGTGGGATTTCAGCCCGAAGAGAATCGGACGCGAGTCTTTTTCCAGTCCCCTCGGCCCATGCAATATCAACTTCAGGAGTCGGCCGAGGCCAATGAATTAGTGGTCATATTCAGCAACGCTCATATCCCGTCGCGCAATTTTAGTCGATTCATCGACGCCAGCCACTTCGGCCGCGTCGTGGAGCGCATCGAAGCCAGCGAAGAGCGCGGTAAGAGAGTCAAGATCACCCTCCAGATGCGGGAGAGAGTCGAGCCCAATATCACCACCGACGGCGGCTACCTCTACCTGGACTTTCCCCACCAGTCATCCGACGACTGAGTCGGCTGTCGGAGCATTTTTCGTATTTTCAGGCGGCCCGAAATGGCTCTGAGATTTCTCCTGATCGTGGCCGCTATCACGTCGATGGCGGCGACGGCAGAGGCATCGCAGTCCTTTTATTTGCCGTCGAGCGCGGCGTTTGAAGAGCTTGCCAAGTTTCTGAAGCACCCGACCGTCGACCATCGATGGACCTGTTCGTCAGACCATGGTGGATTTCGCCGAGACGACCAATCCTGTCAGTGCGTCGGCTTTGAGGGGCGCCACACCTCAATGGTGCTCTTCGGCGTCAGCCGCACAGCCGGCGCCCTTCGCATCGAGCAACTACAATTAGTGGTGGACCATGAAAAATTGGTGGTCTTCTTCGCCGAGGTTCGTCATGCCGATGGGGACCTGGTCATCAGCTTCGCTCAGGGTCTATACGGGTCCACCAAATACGGTGATTCATCTTTGCGCCTGGGCCCCACAGTAATTGACGCCGGCCCCGAGGAGTTGGCGATCACCGTCGAAGATCTGAGATGGATCGATGGAGGATTTCCGAGCGCCGTTGCTCGCCAATGCGCCGATGAATCGGAGGCGATGGCCCTGGATTCAGTTGGCGAATCCCGGCAGCTTGCGGTCAGCGAAAACGCTCGCTTCGAGAACGACAAATGGACGGTGCGAGATCTGAGGCTGGGCAATAGGCCGACGCTGGCCCTGCGCTCCAATGGTCATCTCGACGAACCAGTGAGGGGATTTCTGCCCCCTTCTCTTTTTGCCGGCCCCCGTGGCGTGCGGGCCGTCGGGACTTACCATCTGGGAGCGCTGCCGATCAGCCTGCGCGCAGTGGCCGATACAGAGCCCTCCGGCGGTCTGGGGCTGGCCCTCTGGTCGGAGCCACCGATCTGTGAGAGGGGTCGCTGTACTCCACAGGCCCTGATCGCCGACGTGCTCATCGGCAGCGACGGCGCGCCGCGGATGCACCTGGCGGGAAGGGCATCGCTCGGCAGCGGTCGTCGCCATCTGTCGATTGAGACCGACGAGATCATGGCGGCCGAAGATGGGTCCTCTCCAGTCGCCGCAGATCCCCTCTGGCGAGGGGCCTTTCTGCGCCATTGGCGATCTGCCGGGGCTGGACTTTCCCTCTCAAACTCCTCTCAGGATTTGCTCCTGGGGTCGTCGATTTTTGGCGCAACAGATCCCGAGGCTGCAGAAACGGGCGCCCTCCCCGGCTCATCATGGGCGGAGTTGGATCATCAATTGTGGCTATTTTACGGCACCCGCTTCGATCTTGGAGCGCCGGGGCGAGCCGATCTGTGGGCGGAACACCGCGAGTTATCGCCGGGCTCATTCGAAGATCGATATAGTGCTTTGACACTGCGCGTGGACCGCATCTTTGGCAGTATTCGCCGGATCTATCTCCGCCCTACTCTAAGAGGTGCTGCGGCGTTCGGGATCAGCGGAAGCGACGATGGATCCCGAGCGGCGACCCGGATCATCGCCGACGCCATGGTCGACGGTGGAATCGCTCTGCGTGGACGTCCTCCGGGGATTGTCCACGATTTGAAATTGCGGGGATTTGCCGGGCGTCGCACGGTGATCGCCGAAGAGAGCCCAGACGCTCAGTCCAATGAAGCACTTCGCCAACTCTTCGGTTCTCCCAAAAGCTCCTATCTCATGATTGGCGCCGGCATGGATCAGACGTTTGCCTTCGGTGGCCAAAGACGCCTGGAGATACCCGCCGAAGTTAGTTGGT
>SLJM01000417.1 GCA_007135085.1 Myxococcales bacterium | reverse complement strand
GACAGGTGATGGATATCAACGTGGTCGGCGCCTTTGCCACGATCCGAGCGTCCTATCCCTTTTTAAAGCGCTCCGAGCGGCCGGTGGTGATCAATCTCTCGTCCAGCGTCGGCCGCAAAGGTCGAGCCAGCTGGGGTGCCTACTCGATCTCCAAATTCGCCGTCGAGGGACTGACCGAGGTGGCCGCCGACGAATTGAGCGACCACGGTGCCTGCGTGGTCAGCCTCAACCCGGGTGGTACGGCGACGAAGATGCGCGCCGAAGCCTATCCCGACGAAGATCCGAATACCCTCCCGAGTCCGGATGATGTGGCGTCCACGCTGCGACTCCTCGTCGAGGTGCTCACCCCCGCCGAGAATGGACTAAAATACTCGAGCCGCGATCTTTTCGAGTTTGCAGACCAAGAAACGCAAACGCCCCATGCATCGGAACTTCCGACTGCATGAGGCGGGTAATTTTTGCGGGTCGCCTTTAGCCGACGTTGCAGAAGACCTCGTAGTCGATATAGCCCGTGAATTCGGCGTCGTCTCCGCACATCGAGCATTCCGGATCACGGCGTAATTTAAGCGTGCGGAACTCCGACTTGAGCCCGTCGAAGGTCAATAATCGACCGGCCAGGGGCTCGCCGAAACCGCCGACCAATTTGACGACCTCGATGGCCTGGAGCAGGCCGATGACGCCGGGCAGCACGCCCAATACGCCTGCTTCCTGACAGCTCGGCGCCAGTTCCGGCGGCGGCGGCTCGGGGTAGAGGCAGCGATAGCAGGGCCCTTCGCCGGGGACGAAGCTGGTGACCTGTCCCTCGAATCGATAGACCGAGCCGTGGACGTTGGGGATGCCGAATTTTACGCAGGCGTCGTTGACCAGATAGCGAGTGGCGAAATTGTCGCCGCCGTCGACGACGACGTCCCAGCCCTCGAAGATCTCGTCCACGTTCTGGCTGGTCAGCCATTCCTGATATTTGACGACGTTGACGTCCGGATTGAGGGCCTTGATGGTCTTTTCGGCGGAGTCCACCTTGGGCTCGCCGACGCGGTCGTCCGTATGGAGGATCTGGCGCTGCAGGTTGGAGCGGTCGACGACGTCGCTGTCGATAATACCGATCGTGCCGACGCCGGCGGCGGCCAGATAATAGGCGGCAGGGCTTCCCAATCCACCGGCGCCGAGCATCAATACCTTGGCGTCCAATAATTTGGCCTGACCCTTCTCGCCGACCTCGGGAATCAAGAGGTGACGGCTATAGCGATTGAGCTGCTCCCGGGTCAGAGTCTTCGGGATATGCACGGGGTTGCCCGAGCGCTTCCAGGCCGTAAAACCACCGGCCATGGACTGTACGTTGCTATAACCCAACTCCTCCAGCGTTCGCGCCGCCAGAGCCGAGCGAGTACCGGCCGCACAATAGAGCACGATGGGGCGGTCTCTGTCGGGCACGGTATTCTCGATCTTGATATCAAGCAGTCCCCGGGGAATGAACTCGGCCCCCTCGATATGGCCCTCCACGAATTCGTCGCGTTCACGAACGTCGATGATCTGTACCTCGTCGTCCTGCGACTGTTGAATCTTGCGCACCGAGTCGACGTCGGTCTCCGTGATCTGGGCTTTTACCTTCTCGATTAATTCACTGAAACTGGCCACGATTTAACTCCTACGTGCCGGTGGGTTGGTCTAATGCCGAGCACCTGTTGAAATAGCTCAACGAATCACTTCCACCACTTATTCATAGTCACCGTGAAAGGATAAATCAACTAATTCCTACCTGTTTGATAGGGTTTAGTTTTTCTAGTGTCCTCGGCCTGGTGTTCTCGGAAAAGAATGAGCCAGGTGCTCGCTCACTCGAATTCGTCCTCTGCTTCCTGTTCGAGTTCTTCGTCGAGGCGGTCGATGAGATGCTGGATATCCTCTTCCGTATCCTCGATGGACAGTCGGCTCTGGATCATGCGGAGGGTGTCGCGAAAGCGGGGGCGGATCTCGCGGGGGATGCGGGGGGCCAGGTCCTGGAGTTGGCTCAGGAGCTGCTCGTCGGAGAAGAAGCCGAGGCCCCGCAGGGCGTTGGAGCGATCGCGGGTGGAGCGCTCCTGGTCTTCGACGACGGAGAAGAGGAATTCGCCGGCCCGCTCCGAGGTGGAGCGGCCGAGGGCCATCAGGGCTCTGCTGGACAGAGTTTCGAGCTCGTTTTCGGTCCGCATGGCCAGGGGCTGATAATCGCGGTTGGCCACGGCGGTGAGAATTTCGAAGGCCTCGTCGTCATCGCCGTTGGCGAAGGCGAGCATCTGGACCAGCTGTTCCAAGACTCTCGAGGGGGCTTCCGGGTTGGCCAGGTGAGTGGCGACATCGGCAGTAGAGAGAGTCCTCTCGGAGCGTCGGAGCGCTCGAAGGGCGGTGCCCGCAGTCTGTGCCGTGAGATCGCGGTCCACGATCTCGGCTAACGCATCCAGGGCCTTCGGATCAGGGGATCGCGCCAGCAATTGCGTGGCGTGGTGCATGCCACGGGGCCAGCGCTCTACCTTGGCGTAGGCGACGACCGACTTCGATGCCTGCACACCGTCGTCGCGGTGATTGAGGGTGCGAACGGCGGCGAGCCGCACGTCCGGTGACTCGTCTTCGAGGGCGGTTTCCAGTGATGTTCGGGCCAGTTCGCCCTGGTAGAGCTTCAGGGCGGAGGCCGCCGAGGCCCGTATGACCGGATCGCGATCAGTGGCCAGGATTTCCTCACCGAGTAGGGCGTCGCCTTCGGGGTGTTCGAAATATCCCAGCGCTTCGATAGCCCGTATTCGATGGGCTCGACTCTCGCTGGCCAGATAGGTCTGGCTCAGGTCGTCGACGCCGTCCACCTCTGCCTGTTGGTGGGCGAAGTGGCGTTGGCCGACGAAGACCAGGGCGGTCAGCGCGTCGAGCCCGGCCTGGTCGTCGCCGCTGGAGCGGGCCTTCGATATGAGGCGGGGGACGACGCCGATACCGCCGTTGGCGATCGCCCGAATTCGCTCGCGCCGCGTTCGCTCATCACCCTCGCCGAGATCGACGATGAGCCGCATCAGGTGGATGTCGGAGCCTACTCGGCCGATGAGGCGAATGGTGTCCACATATTTTCGGGGCTCCTCTTCGCGGTCGAAGGAATCGAGCAATTCGAGCAACGTCGGCGCCGAAGCCGAGCCGTGGGCAACGATGGAGCGTTTGGTCTGTCGGTAGTCCTCATCGGCGGCATCCATGCGCTGCATATGGGATCGCAATACCGGCAGGGAGCGATCGGAGGGCATTCGTGCCAGAAGGGATACGGCGCGGGTGCGCTGAGTCTGGTCGTCGGTGCGCAGAACGACATCGACGGCGTCGACCATGGCGCCCGGGATGAGGTCACCCAACTCGGCGATTCGATCGCGGCGGGCCATCGAGCCGTCTCGGCTCACTTCGGCGACGATGCGGCGGGCTGTCTCGTCGTCGGTGGCCGCGTCCAGGGTGGAATAGGCGGTGATCTCCGAGATAGCCACCGACCGACCCAGGCGATGGTGATCCTCGCGCTCGGCGTCGACCAGGTCTCCTTCGACGGCGTCGATGATCATCACTGAAATACAGCGTGTCATCATCGGCTCAGGTAATTCCACGTAGACCCCACCGGTGTGGATGAGCTCTTCGTAGGTTGCTTCAGGAAGATCGACGACAAACCGATGGCCGTCGCTCAACCCCACCAGCAGCCTGGTAGGGCGTGCGTATCCACGAAAATGTTCCTCTGAGGCGCCGTGGCCAGGAAAGACTCGAAGCCCCTGCAGGGGCGCGGCCGTATTGATCCCGGCCGTGACGTATTCGCCGCGGCCCAGTCCGTCGACGCCCTCGATCCATGGGGAGCGCAGCTCGAGGTTCCCCAGGGTCAGCGGACGCGGAACGGCCACCCCTGCCGGTGCTCCTCGCACATCGCTGGAGGCGTTCATCCAGGAGTAGAATCGGTAGGTCAGGGGAGGGGGGATCGTCTCGTCGGGCAGAACGGCCTCTAATTTTACGGCATCTTCCTCGGCGACATCGACGGGGGTCCCCCGTAGAAATCGACCCATCTCCCCGTCGAAGACCTCCAGGCCTGCCTCTTCCTCGGCGCGAAGTCCGCAAAAGGTGACGTCCTCGGTGGTCTGTTCCCGGGTCAGGGTGCGCTGGCCATCAATATCCTGCATCCGCATCCTGGCGCCGCCGTCGAGGGTGCTGTATTCGCCGCGGCCGATGACGCTGCAGCTCCAGCGGGTCGCTCCCGTGCGGGGGACCAGATATAGGGCGATCTGATAGGTCGGCGGATCGAGGGGGCCCTCGTTGTCCCGGGCCTTGGATTCCAGAAGGACTAAATGAGCCCCCGTTTCGGTCTCCAGGTGATCGATCTGGAAGTCATAATAGTCTTCGCCGGCTTCGATGGGGATCGTCGCCCGACAAATCGCGTCGTCGGGCCGATCGACGGCGGCCGCTTCGATATGCCAGATACGACGCGGCTCCTGGGCGCGGCGAAAGACCCGAAACCGCATATCAGCCCGGTCGTCGACCAGGTCGAGCTCCTCTTCGAAGCGGATCGTCTCGGGGGTGCCGATTCCGCTCTCCTCAGAGGCTGAGTCGTCCCCCGGTTCGCCGGCCATAGCATTACTTATGGACAGGCTGGAGAGGGCCAGCAGTACCAGGATGCCTGAAGTGATAGATTTGGTTTTCTTGAAGTTATGGTTCATGTCTTCTCAGGTAGTCAACCGGGGTGGGGCGCCGGCCAGTGGTCTTGAACATTCGATAATCGCTGAGGATTTCAAGATGATCGAAGACGGTATTCTCGGGAGGCTCGTCGACGGGGAAGAGCCGGGCCTCCGCGGCGTCGTCGGCTCCTTTGGGCGTGCCCTGGGCCTGAGCCGTAAAGACGACGGACAAATTATGTTGGCGCCGGTCTCGGCTCGGATGTGAATAGACATAGAGCAACTGGTCGAGCTGTACAATCAGTCCCGTCTCTTCTCGAGCCTCCCGGCAGGCGGCCTCTTCGACGGTTTCACCTTCATCGACGAAGCCGCCGGGAAGAGCCCAGCCCTTGGGTTCGTTGGCTCGACGGATCCAGACGATCTGGTTGTCCACTTCGATGATGACGTCCACCGTGGGAGTGGGGTTTCGATAATCGCTCAACGGGGTTCCTCCGGCCTATTGGATGAGCATTAATTTTGACAGTTCAGACTGCGGACCTTACGGTCGGTGGCGACGAACTGCACAGTTTTTACGAGGTAGTAGATGCGGCAAATTAGCTCCGAAAATCCGTCGATTTTACTGGCCAGCGGCTCTCCCCGCCGCCTGGACCTGACGCGGCGTATAGGCTTCGATCCGGTGGTCCGGGTCAGCTCCATCGTCGAAGAGCGAGCCCAGGAAGAGTCTCCGGAAAGCTACGCACGGCGACTGGCGCTGGAAAAGGCCCAGGACGTGGCCGACCAATTTTCGTCGGACACCACGCTGCCAGGTTGGATCTTATCGGCGGATACGATCGTCGTCCACGACCATCAGGTTCTGGAGAAGCCGACCGACGAAGACGACGCGGTTCGGATGCTTCAAAAGCTGTCGGGAAGCCGCCACGAAGTGATCACCGCCTTCTGCTGGCTCTGGCGAGCTCCCGGTGCCGAGCCGTCGGAGCGAATCCACAGGGTGCGCGCCGTGACCGCCGAGGTTTGGCTGCGCGATCTCACCCCGGAGATGATCGAGCGCTACGTCGCCACAGGAGAGCCCATGGACAAGGCCGGCAGCTACGGCATCCAGGATATCGGCGGCGTGCTGGTACGCAAAGTGGTGGGTTCTTATTTTTGCGTCGTCGGACTGCCCGTCTGCGAGGTCATCGAAGAGTTACAGGAGTTGAGCGGCCTCAAAGATTATCCGTTTCTGGCACAAAGCCGAGACAACTAACTGATAAAGGTAGAGATGGTCGACCAACGGGAACAATACCAAAAGGAAGCACTGCTGAAGCGCCTCGACGATGTTCGACGGCGGATCGACGACGCGAGAGAGCGGCGGGGCGGGGATGCGCCGGTGGAGTTGGTGGCCGTCAGCAAGACTCATCCCGTGGAGGCCATCAAGGTCCTCTACGATGCGGGGATTCGCTCTTTCGGGGAGTCCTACGTGCAGGAGTGGCAGGATAAAGCGCAGGCGCTACCCGACGATATCGACTGGCATTTCGTGGGCCGCCTTCAATCCAACAAGGCGCGCTTTGTCGCCGACAGCGTGGCCCTGATTCACTCCGTGGATCGAAAAAGTGTAGCTAAGGCGCTCAATCGACGAAGTGATGAGAAAGTTAATGTGTTGCTTCAGGTGAATCTGGCGTTGCAGGATACAAAGGGCGGCGTGGCAGCGGAAAAGCTGCCCCAGCTCTTCGATCTAGTATCGCGTTACGAGGGGCTGCGGGTGCGGGGATTGATGGGAATGCCGCCCTATGCCGACGACCCCGAGGACAACCGAATCTATTTTCGCCGCCTTCGAAAGGCGTTGAGTGATCTTCAGGACTATGTGGAGCGCAAATATCCGGAGCGCCGTGAGATATTGAGCGAATTGTCGATGGGCATGTCCAACGATTTCGAAGTGGCCGTCGAAGAGGGGGCCACCATCGTGCGGCTGGGCACCATCTTATTTGGAAAGCGAGTATATGATGACTGATCAGAGAGATACTCAGAAATTAAACGCCGTCGAGGCCGACCACGACGGATTTGATCCCCGCCTGGAGGGCTACCTGGTGGTGCTCATCGGCTGCGGAAAGATGGGCACCGCCCTGGCGCGGCGCTGGGTCAACAGCGGTCTCCTCGATCCGCGTCGTCTGGTCTGCATCGACGCCGTCGAAGAGCGCTCGCAAGGGCTGGCAGACGAGCTCAACGCCAGGGAGGCGATCCCCGAAACCGAGCTCGACGAGGACGGTCAACCCACGCGGCGGATGCGGCTCTATGTGATCGCCGTAAAGCCAGGGGATGTGCGCGCCGTTTTGGAGCCGCGCCGAGACGACGAGCTGACCGACCAGGATACGGTGATCTCCATCGCCGCCGGGTTGCCCATCACGGCTCTGCGCCGACACGCCGGCCCCCTGGCTGGATTGGCCAGAGCCATGCCCAATACGCCCTCCCTGGTCGGCGCCGGAGTCACGGGGGTCATGGGCGACGGTACGGTCGATATGGCGGCTGTAGAGGCGCTGTTTGAAGCGGTGGGCCGGGTGGTTCGACTCAAAGACGAGAGCCATTTCCACGGTCTGACGGCGATCAGCGGCAGCGGTCCGGCCTATATCTTTACGGCCATCGAAGCCCTGGCCGACGGGGGCGTCTTCATGGGGCTCGACCGCCAGACTTCGGTAGAGCTGGCCACGGGCGTCATCGAAGGGGCGGCCAGGCTGGTCCAGGATCGGCGATATATCCATACCGCCGACCTCAAAGACGAGGTCGCGAGCCCGGGGGGCACCACCATCGCCGCTCTTGTGGCCCTGGAGGAACACGGCTTTCGCCACGCTCTGATCCGCGCCGTCGAAGCAGCAGCTCAGCGAAGCGAGGAACTCTCCGCCGAGCTTTCGGCGCGCAAAATTGAGGAAGAGGGACCGATTGGATGATTTTTTTTGAGTAGCGCCGCTGCATGTTAGAATGATGCTCGTTCGCAGGGAAGCGACGAGACGCAAGTTCACGGAAGAGGTAGTCAATGTTTAAGTTTAGCGCCGAAGATATCGCCAATCAGACCTTTCAAGCTCGTTTTCGGGGCTACGATACGGATCAGGTTCACGAATTTTTGGAGACCCTGGCCAAGCAGTGGCGAGAGCTCCAGAAGTCTCATCGCCAATTAGAAGACGAGCTCGATCAACAGACACGGGAGCTTCGCGACTATCGACGGCGCGAAAAGAGTCTGGTCCAGGCCCTGGAGATGGCCCGCCAGGTGGCCGAAGAGATCCGCCATCAGGCCGATCGGGACGCCGAGATGGTCCTGGCCGATACGGAGCTCAAAGCAGAGCGCATGCTCGCCAGGGCAGAGCAGCGGGTCTCCGAGCTGCGCGGCGAGATGTTTGAGCTCCAGCAGCAGAGGGCGCGGTTTTATAATGAGACCCGTCAGATGTTGCAGAGCTACGGATCGATGTTCGATCAATATGAAGCGCGCTCGAAGGCCGGCGACGACCAGGCCCATCCCTTGCCGCCCGTTCCGGGCGCAGATCACTCCAAGAATACTGCTGACACCGAAGAGGGCGACCGCCCGAATACCCAGGAAGTATGCGATAGCGACGTCGTCGACCACGCACCTGCCTGAGAGTTTGAGATAAGAATACTTTGCGCCGCTCCAAGAACGCGCTATGCTACTTGCAACGAAACTCGTAACATCGCTGTAGCGGTGAACAGGGTAGTCGGTGACACCAAGGACGGAGTCACCAGCGCAGTCTGAAGGAGCTAAGGATGGCTCAGAGCATCTCCGATCTATTCGCCAGGGGAAGAGATTCGACGGACGTACGTCGTCGAATGGCCCGTTTTGTCGGTGGCAAGCCCGCCGAAGAAGAGCCCACCAGAGAGGTGGGCGATACGACACGTCAGGCATCTGGTCCTGCTGTGGATCGGCGCGCCGCCTTTCGGCCCGCCGAGACGGTGGCGCTGCGCCGGGACGTGCTCGATGCCTTCGCCGCCGCGTTGGCCAGAGACGGCCGCCGCGGCGATGACGTCGAGCTCTTCTTAGACGCCGCGCGAACCCGAGAGGTCCTCGGTGATTTCGACGGGGCCTTCGAACATCTTCGAGCCTTCGAGCGACAGGAAGGGGAGTGGAATTGGGAAAATTCCAGCCTCCGCCGCCGCATCTTGCGCGGCCTCGAGGCGGATGAGCTGTTGCGCCGATGCCTCAAAGAATCGTCGGATTTGGAAGGTGCTCCCCGATGGGGCCGAGCCTACGCAGGATTGGAAGAGGCGACCATCGCCTGGCGAGCCGACGAGGACGCCCGGCGGGTGCTGCGTCGCTGTGAGCGAGCAATTCGCTCCGGTGCCACGGGCCCTCAATTGGACGGCTTCGCCGCTCTCTGGGCGATGCAGCTTCGGTGCGACGCCGCCCTGGAGATAGGCGATCTGGAAGCTGCTTTTGCTGCGCTGGAAGAGACGATCGCGCTGCCGGAGCTCACCGTCGACGTCCGTCAGGCCCTGGAGGCCCGGCGCGCCGTGTGGATGCACGTCTACGGCCATCATGGGGAGGCTCGCCATCTGCTCGATGAGCTGGCGCGCCGCGGTGCGCTCCCCGGCGATCTCGACGATCTGCTCATCGGACTCTGCTTTGAGGACGGCGACAAGGCGCGAGCCTTTACGGTGCTGCGCGCTCACGCCCGCGACCGATGCCGCCTCCAGGACCACGCCTTGCCGCTGGTCATGCTCCACGCCACGGCGGAAGATAATCCGGCCACGGGCCGTGACGTCTTGCGAGAGGCCACCGAAGATCGCGACGATTGGACGCTGCTTCGACTCCACGAGGCATTTTTGGACGCCGCCGGCGAAGAGGGCGGTCGCGGAAGCGGTACAGAGCTCATCGACGTGCTCAATCGACGTCTCGAAGGGCCCCTGTCGGTGGACGAGCGGGTCAATACGCTGACCCGGCTGGGACGGCTCTATGAGGTGGAAGCGGGGCTGGAAGAAGCGGCCGCCGAGGTCTATCGCGAGGCGTTGAGCTACGATCCCCAGCACGTGCCGGCCCTTCGGGCCCTGGGGCGGCTATATACGCGACGGGAAAATTGGAAGGGGTTGGCCGAGCTCTACGAGCGTGAAATCGCCACCGTCGATCGCCCCGACGGAGCATGGCGGCGCCACTTCCAGCTGGCCGAGCTCTACGAGCACCGACTCGAACAATACGAGCGAGCCCTCGAGAATTATCTGGTCGTCCTCGAAGAGCGGCCCAATTATCTGCCGGCCCTCAAGAGCAGCGCCCGTATTCTGGGTAAGCTCGACCGGTGGACTCGATTGGCCGATCTATTCTTGAGGATGGTCGACACCGCGCCGAGTCGGCGACAGAAGCTCTATCTTCTCGATAAGGTCGCTGAGGTCGCCGAAGACCGCCTGGCGAATTACGAAGTGGCCATCGGCGCCTGGCAGGAGATTTTGGAGCTCGATCCGGAGAGTCCACGGGCCTATACGGCGCTGGGGCGCCTCTATGCGCGCACCCATCGCTGGGAAGCGCTTATCGAGCTCAATAAGGCTGAGATCGAGCTGGTCGACGATGATGAAGAAGTGGCGGCGATCTGGCTGCGAAACGCCGAGATCGCCGAGCAAAATCTGGAGGATACGGAGAGCGCCGAGCGCTATTATCGAAAGACTCTAGACGTCATCCCCGACTATCTTCCTGCCCTGGAGGCCCTGGGGCGGATCTATCTGCGCGGCGGACGGTGGGCCGATATCGTCGAGATGACGGGCCGAGAACTTCGCACCATGGCAGATCCGGACAAGGCGACGCGCCAACTGGGTGCGTTGGCCGAGATTTTTGAGACCCGCCTCGATCGGCGCGGCGACGCTATCGCTATCTACGAAGAATTGTGGAGCGTCGAGCCCGGCGATTCCCATATCTTTTCGGCGCTGTCTCGCTTGTACCGCGCCGAAGGGATGTGGCGAGAGCTCGAGGAATTGCTCAACGCTCGATTGCAGCATAACCCGGGAGCCCCGGAGTTTGCGGCCCTTCAGGGCGAATTGGCCATCCTCGCCGAGTGGCGCACGGAGCGACCGAAGCGCGCCTACCGCCGATATCTCTCGGCCCTTCAATGCGATCCGACCAACGCCCACTGGCTCGGCGGGGTGGCGCGAACCTGGCCGAAGGCTGAAGAAGAGCCCGGAGAAGTTGCGAATCAGCTCGAAGATTTGCTGATGCATGTCACCGACGAGGGGATTCGCGATCGCTATTTTACGGTCGTCGCTCGACTTCGAGAGCGCGCCGAGGGCGGTCCCGACGCAAGTCGCGCCTATCGCGCTCACGGGGCCGGGGAGAGTCTGGAAAATCAGATCGTCTTGCGCCTGGCCATGGCCGACGCCGCCGAGCGGCGTGAGCTCGAGGCGGCGCGAAGAGCGCTTCCCCATCATG
>SLJM01000166.1 GCA_007135085.1 Myxococcales bacterium | reverse complement strand
GTGGCGCGGTCGCTCGACGAGGCCTGGAAGATCGTCGAGGATATCGGCTTTCCCGCCATCTTGCGCCCCTCCTTTACCATGGGCGGAAGCGGCGGAAATATCGCCTATAACCGCGATGAATTTGCCCGCTACGTCGAGACCTCGCTCTCCGAAAGTCCCACCAATGAGGTTCTCATCGACGAGAGCCTGCTCGGCTGGAAGGAATTTGAACTGGAGCTGATGCGCGATCGCAACGACAACGTGGTCATCATCTGCGGCATCGAGAATATCGATGCCCTGGGCGTGCACACCGGCGACTCCGTGACGGTCGCCCCCATCCAGACCCTGTCGGACCGCGAATACCAGGGGATGCGCGACGACGCGATCAAGATCATCCGCGCCGTCGGCGTCGAGACCGGCGGCTGTAATATCCAATTTGCCGTCGATCCCGCCACGGGGCGCCGGGTGGTCATCGAGATGAACCCCCGGGTGTCGCGCTCCTCGGCCCTGGCCAGCAAAGCCACGGGCTATCCCATCGCCAAGATCGCAGCCCTCCTCTCGCTGGGCTATACCCTGGACGAGCTCATCAACGACGTCACAGGCCACACGTCGGCGGCCTTCGAGCCCATGCTCGACTACGTGGTCGTCAAAGCGCCGCGCTTTACTTTCGAGAAATTTCCCGAAGCTGAAGACACGCTCACGACGCGAATGAAATCGGTCGGCGAGGCCATGTCCATCGGTCGCACCTTTCCTGAAGCTCTGGGCAAGGCGATTCGAAGCCTCGAGATCGACTACGCCCGGCTGCAGCCCGACGGTCTGCCCGCGCCGCCCGAAGACGAGGACGAGCCGTTCTCCTTTTTCGCGCCCCTCTTAAAGCGCCCCACCCCCAAGCGATTGTGGTATGTCTTCCAGGCGCTTCGATATGGCCTGACCGTCGACGATATCGCCATGTCTACCGACATCGATCCCTGGTTCCTCGACCAGATGGCGCGCATCATCGAATGCGAACAGGCATTGAGCGGCTATACCGCGGACGACGTGCCCCCCGAGCTTTTATATACGGCTAAGCGCCTGGGAATCGCCGACGTCGATCTGGCGGCTCAACTCGACGCAGACGAAGACCAGATTCGCAATCGGCGCCAGGCTCTGGGCATCAAGCCCGTCTTCAAACAGGTCGACACCTGCGCCGCCGAATTCGAGGCGGTGACCTCCTATTTTTACTCCACCTATGAGACCGGCGACTCCGAGATCGAGGCCGACGACCGGCCAGCGATCATGATCCTCGGCGGCGGCCCCAACCGAATCGGTCAGGGAATCGAATTCGATTATTGTGCCGTCCACGCCTCGCTGGCGCTCTCCGAGGCCGGATATCGAACGATCATGGTCAACTGCAACCCCGAGACGGTGAGCACTGACTACGATATCTCGGACCGCCTCTACTTCGAGCCCCTGACCCTGGAGACCGTGCTGGCCATCATCGAGGCCGAAGAGCCCGAAGGTGTGATCCTCCAATTCGGCGGCCAGACGCCGCTCAAGCTGGCAGAAGCCCTCTGCGACCTGGGCGTCAACGTACTCGGCACCGATCCGGACACCATCGACCGCACGGAAGACCGCAAGCGATTTAACGCCATCGTCGAAAAGCTCGATCTCTTGCAACCCCGTGCCCATACGGTCCACACATGGGAGGAGGCGTCGGCCGTCGCTGAAGAGATCGGCTTTCCCCTCCTGGTGCGTCCCAGCTTCGTTCTCGGCGGGTTGGGAATGGAGATCGTCTTCGAGCATTCCCGACTTCGCGAGGTCTTCGAGCGCGCCCTCTCGGGCTCGCCGGACAAGCCGGTGCTCATCGACCGCTTCCTCAATCAGGCCGTCGAGGTCGACGTCGACTGCGTCAGCGACGGTAAAAATCCGGTCATCGGCGGGATTATGGAGCATATCGAGGAGGCCGGCGTCCACTCCGGCGACTCCGCGAGCGTGCTGCCCCCTCACGACCTGCCGGAAAACGTGCTTCGCACCGTCCGACGCCAGACCCTGGCGCTGGCCCGCGAACTCAATATCGTGGGCCTGATGAACGTCCAATTCGCCGTGCAGGACCGGGATGTCTTCGTCCTCGAGGTCAATCCCCGTGCGAGCCGGACCATCCCCTTCGTCTCCAAAGCTATCGGCGCGCCCCTGGCCCGACTGGCCGCCCGAGCGATGGTCGGCGAAAGCCTGGAGGAGCAGGGCTTTAGTCGAGAGCGAATCCCCCCCTATTTCTCGGTCAAAGAGAGCGTCTTTCCCTTCAATAAATTTCCCGAGATCGACATTCGCCTCGGGCCGGAGATGCGCTCCACCGGTGAATGTATGGGGATCGACGACCGCTTCGAGATGGCATTTTTCAAAGCCCAGGTCGCCGCCAGCAACGAACCGCCCCGGTCGGGCAAGGTCTTCATCAGCGTCAAAGACGCCGACAAATGGGCCTCCGTTCCCCTCGTGCGCGGCCTGGCCGAGCTGGACTTCCAGCTCATCGCCACCCACGGTACGGCTCGTTACCTGAACCAGAACGGCCTGCAAGTGGAGTCGATCAACAAGGTCACCGAGGGCCAACCCCATATCGTGGACGCCATCATCAACAACTCGATCGATATGGTGATCAATACCACCTCGGGGGCCACCTCCATCGGCGACAGCCGTCAGATCCGGCGCGCCTCCCTGCAGCGACAGGTCCCCTACTTCACCACCCTCTCAGCGGCCCGCGCCGCCGTCGATGCGCTCTCGGCCCTGCGCGACAACATCCCCGAGGTCTGTTCTCTTCAGGAGTACCAGCGACGGTTGGAGTAGTTT
>SLJM01000350.1 GCA_007135085.1 Myxococcales bacterium | reverse complement strand
GAACCAGAACCGGCCCCAGAGCCCGAACCAATTCCAGAGCCCGAGCCGGCCCCAGAGCCCGAACCAATTCCAGAGCCCGAGCCGGCCCCAGAGCCCGAACCCGAACCGGAAGAAGAACCTGAGCCGGAAGAAGAACCTGATGCAGAAGAAGCAGCCGACGACGAGGAAGAAGAAGATCATGTCTTGCCCCCCCGTGAGATATGAGCCTCGAAGCTGACAGACACCAGAAATTTACGGGCACCGACCGGAACCTGTGACTCTGCAATTCGTGCCCGTAGTTGCGCTAAAATCGGGGATTTGCTAGATGGAAACGTTGATTTTCTTAAGAGGTGCGATCAACGCGTTTTGCGCCCCATGAGGGAGGTTCATCATCGCTGTCTGTCACCAATGCGGGAGTCCAGCCGAGCGCTCGGCTTCGAAATGCGGGAATTGCGGTGCCGAATTGCGCCGGAAAAAGCGTGATCTTCGCACCACGTCCCGAGATCTTCGCCGGATGACCCAGGAGCTCAAGGCCCCTGATTTTTCTGGTCGATATCTTCCTCCCGGTGAATTGGTCGCCGATCGATTCAAGGCCGGTGAAAAGATCGGTGAGGGGCCCTTTGGACAGGTCTATCGAGCGGAGGACACCCTCATCGAGGCCGAAGTGGCGCTCAAGGTCTTTGCCTCGGATTTGATGAAGACCCCCCTGGATGAAGAGCGGTTCCTGAAGGCCACACGGCGGGCCCGGGCGTTGACTCAGAAAAATGTGGTCCGACTCCACGACGGGGGAGTTCATAACGAGCACCCCTGGGTGTCGATGCAGCATCTCGAGGGGCTGAATTTGCGCAAGGTGGTGGGCCTTCGCAGGAAGCGTGGTGAGAGTTTTGGAATCGTCGAGCTAGAGCCGATTCTGGCCCAGATCACTCTGGCATTGCAGCATGTGGGGCGAGACCATCCCCACGGGGATTTGAAGCCGGAAAATATCATCTTGATGCCCGATCTGATCAAGGTGACCGACAGCTATCTGATGTCCGCCGTGCCGGCCGAGGAGTTTAGCAAGCGAAACGCCGACGATTCCTTCGTGGCCCCTGAGTTGCTTGGCGGGCAGGAGCGGGAGGCCGACGTGCGCTGCGATGTCTACAGCGTGGGCGCCATCATCGGGTTCATGCTCTTTGGCGAGGACTATCAACCGGGCGCCGAGGCTGGCGCGCCGGGGGCGTTGTCCGCAGTAGACGCTCTGTGCCGCCGGGCTATGGCCTTCGATCCGGCTGAGCGCTACGGCTCGGTGGAGGAGCTCGCCGAGGACTTTACGTCCATCGTCGACACAGGTGCGCGGCTCGGAAGCTCAACCAGCTCCGGCACAGCGGCGCCGCAACCCCCGCCGCCGCGGGAGGCCCGGGACGGTGGTGAGTCCTCGGAGGCTGCGGTGGCCGTAGCCCCGGCGCCACCAAAGGCCCCGGCTTCGCCAGCGGCTCCAGCAAAGCAACCCGCGGGAGAAGAGAAAGAGGCTGGCGCTGCCGACCCTCTCGACGTGGAGACTTCGCCCGACATCGGGATGCCGTTAGAAGACGATCTTCCCACTGAAGAATACGATCGAGAGACCCATTCGCCGGAGCTGGCCGATCTTTTGCCGACCAACGAGGTGGATCGAGATCAATTTCCCGCTCCCCGCGATGAGAAATCCAAAGATTCGACGGCCCACCAGGCGGAGGCCAAAAAGTCTGCCCCGGCCCCACCGGCGTCGCCTGCCAGAGAGGCTGCAAAAAAAGCGGAGAAGCCTCCACGGCGCGGCTCTGGTCAGGCATCGCAGAAGCACTCCGATCGACGAATCGGCCTGACGGCCATCGTCATCGGCGGGATTTTTCTGCTCGGCCTGGTCGGTGCGGGCATCGCGGCGATCTCACTATTCTCAGAGGGCGACGATGAGGAGCCGGAAGCGCTGGCTCAAGAGGTCGATGAGCAAGGTGATGACGAGAGCGAAGAGTTGGTCGCCGAGGTAGACGAGGAAGAAGAGAGGCTGCGCCAGGAGCGAGAGCGTTTGCTCGAGCAGGTAGCTCAGGCGGTAACCACGGCGTCTGCCGTTCCCTTCGAGGCCCTGGGGGCTGCCGAAAGCGCCGCTGAAGAGCGCGCCGAAGAGCTCGAAGAAGAAGCGGAAACCGAAACTCAGGCCAGAGCAGAGGCTCGCCCCACTGGTGGCACGGCCTCAGGCGGCGTAGCCTCCAGTGGCGGGGGGCGACCGGCCGCCCAGCCCACGCAATGTCCCAGTGGGATGGTCCGCGTCTCCGTAGGGGGCAATAACGTGTGCGTCGACGCCTACCAACATCCGGGAAGGGGTCGCATGCCCCAGATCAATGTGAGTTGGTTCGACGCCAGGCGTCTCTGTGGCCAGCAGGACAAACGGCTGTGCACCCACCAGGAGTGGCGCGCCGCCTGTGGTTCGACCTATCCCTATGGCTCTTCATTCGATCCCGATCGGTGCAATACGGTCGACGCCGACGGCTTTGGCCGCGAACCCGCAGCGGGCGGTTCCTTTCCTCAATGTCGAAGTCGTTCAGGGGCTTACGATATGAGTGGAAACGTCTTCGAATGGGTTCAGGAAGAGCGGGTGGTAGGCGGTGACTCCGACAGTGACGCCGATATGGCGACCTGCGGCTATTCATCGGCCATGGCCCCCAGTTCGAGTCGCGGCAATGTTGGATTTCGGTGCTGCGCCGACCCGAGCTGAGCGATCTGACTCAGAGGACCACTTCGATACAACGAGCGACCACGTCGACGACGTCTAAGCGGGGCACCGAGAATTCCTGATTCTCGAGGTGGGGCTGAAGTTGAGCCTCGAGCTCGATATATCGAGCTTCCTGGAGATCCTGGGTGGCCAGGACTGCACGGAGATCGATGGGTGATTCTCGATCTGGTGAGGTGCCCAGGTAGAGCCAATGCGCCGAGTCCAGGTTGGACTCCAGACTGGCTGCGCGGACTCGCCAGTTAATTTCACTTCCCCCCGACAAGTCGGCCTGAAAGCGAAGGGTTTGCCATTCGGTCAGGGAATGACGGACGGGATCACAATTTTCAAATCGCTGGCGCAGCGTGCCGCGCTGATCGACGGGGTAGGTGATGGCTGCGCCGCTCATATCGGAGTAGGCATCGGGGCCGTCGAGGCCGGCGACCAGATCGTCGACGGCCCCGTCGTAGAGGCCCGCACCGGGATCGACGACGAAGGCCGTATTATGCTCCAGGTTGATCGCCCAGGCATAGCCCTGGTGGTCGACGTCGACGGCTGAGACCGAGCGGTTTCGAGTTCCCGAGATATAGGTCGAAAATTGGGGATCTTCCCGATCGAAACGATAGAGCCCCTGTTCGCGGGCGGCGCCGTACAATCTTCCCTGCTCGTCGGTGGCCAGGCCGAAGAGACGATGGTCGGGCACCAGGTGGAGCCAGCGCTCTCCGATGGGGGCCTGGCGGTCATAACGTGAGAGGTCGCCGCCGAGCCAGATATATTGGTCCAGGTCTATGGCGATGCCGTCGACGCGACCCGGTGCGGAGATGCGTTGTTTGATACAGTCCATGCCGGCGTCGCCGCAGATGTCGACCTCGCAGCTTTCGTGGTTTACGCAGCGAGTCGTATCCAGGCGGCCCAGTTGAGCGCCCAAAAGATCGGCGATCCACAACTGCCCCTGGTCATCGAGAGCAAAGCCATGGGGGCGTACCGGGGACTCCGTGCGAAAGAGAATGCGTCCCGTGTCGCCCTCGAGCTTCCAGATCGTATCATCCTGGGCGCCGACCCACAGGATTTGCTCTCCCTCGTCATCGCCGGCGGCCACGGCGGTGACGGGACCAAAGCCCGACAGTTCGGTATGCCAGATGACACAATCGTCGTCGCCCCAGGCCAGGACATCGTCGGGCCCGCTCGAAGTGGTCGGAGGGGCTCCGTCAATGGTGGACGGACAATTGGGAGCGACGGCGATATGGGTCACGCTCTGAGCGGTCCGGTTTGCCACGTAGACGCCGCCATCGGAGCGCACCGAGGTTCGCGACGGCCGAGGGTCGGCTCCGGGGCCGGTAATAAAGCGACCTATCTCATCACGTGCGACGGTGTCGAATAAGGCGATCGTTCCCTCCTCGGTATTGGGGATCCAGATCAGGAAATGCTCACGAGGTTCGGCGTCGAGGGTGACCGCCCCCTCCTCGGTGAGTAGGGCGTCGGTGATATCATCCTCTCGAAATGGGGTGTCCGTATCGACACCTCGTGCATGCCACCGACAGGAGATATCATCGTCACAGGGATCCTCGCCGGCGGTGGTGTCACCGCCGGGAAGATCGTCTGGATCGCGGGGTTCCGTAGGGGCTTCATCGTCATCGGCCTCCCAGGTTGGTTCGTCGGTACAACCCGCCGCCGCAGCGCCCAGAATCAGGCTTGATGACAAAATGAGCGTAGTGGCGAGGACTGAAATTGAATTGGGACGATTCACCGGGATTCCTTCGAGCCTTGATGGGGCTTGGTCCAACGACGACGACCGGCTGAGCAGTCTCGAGATTAGCAAACGGATCGACGGGAGCAAGGCTGACTGACCCCAACCTCCCATGGTATGTAGTTGCTCTCAATGGATGGAGTGGTGCAGCCTGATTTTTCGGATAACGGTGGTAGATGATGAAGGGCACGATGATGCGACGCTGGGTGGCCGACGACGAGGTCGAAGCCGCCGTGGACAGGCTTGATATTCCATTTAACCGCTACGGCCTCGACCCCTACGGGATTTCACGGGATCACCTGGTCACCTTTTTTTCGATGCTCGCCCCGTTTTATAGGAATTATTTCAAAGTCCGTGTCTTCGGTGCCGAGCATATCCCCGACGCCGGCCGGACCATGATGATCGGAAATCATTCCGGCGGACTTCCCGTCGACGGGGCCATGGTATTGACCTCCCTATTATTGGACGCCACACCGCCGCGGCTGGGGCAGGGGATGGTCGAGAAATTCGCCAACCGCTGGCCCTTTGTCTCCCATTGGTTTAGTCGAGTGGGTCAATTTACGGGATTGCCCGAGCACGCCGAGCGGCTGTTGAACGACGAACGGTGTCTGATGGTCTTTCCCGAAGGCGCTCGCGGGACGGGAAAGCTCTACAAAGATCGGTACCAACTGGTCCGGTTCGGCACGGGCTTTATGCGACTCGCTTTGTCGACGAATACGCCGATCGTTCCCTTTGCATTTATCGGCGGCGAGGAAGCGATCCCGACGATACTCCACCTCAAGCGTCTGGCCCGCATGGTAAAAGCTCCCTATATCCCGATCTCCCCATATATTTTGCCCGTCCCACTGCCGATTTCCTGCCAGATTTTTTATAGTGAGCCCATGGAATTTGAAGGCGATGGAACGGAGACCGACGAGGTGGTTCTGGGCTATGTCGACCAGGTGCGCCGCCGTATCGAGTCATTGATCGATGAGGGCAGACAGTGGCGTCGCGACGCCCTGGACAAAGGAATTATCGGGGCTGGCGAGGAGGATAAGTCGTGAAGGTATTGATTACGGGAATCTCGAGCCGGCTGGGGCGAATGGTAGCCCTGGAGTTGCTCGACGGCGATCACCAGGTGCTCGGAATCGACCGGCGGCACTGGCCTGATGCGCCATCAGGCATCGAGATGGTGCGTGCCGATATTCGCAAGAGGCCGGCAGAGGATGTCTTCCGAAAGTCGCGACCGGACGCGGTGATCCATCTGGCGACGGTAACTCACTTGTCACGTCGAACCGAGGACCGGCAGCGGATCAATCTGGTGGGCACCCGGACCATTATCGAACATTGTGCGACCTATGGGGTGGGCCAGGCAGTCTTTGTGGGTCGCCATACTTATTATGGAGCCGACGCCGAGTCGCCGCTCTATCATACTGAAGCAGAGCCGCCGATGGCGGTGACCACCTATCCCGAATTGGCGGACCTGGTAGCCGCCGATCTCTTCGCCGGATCGGCCCTGTGGCGAGTCCCCGAATTGGATACGGTAGTGCTGCGCATGGCCTATCTGCTCGGCCCATCGAGAGCGGGAACGCTGGCGGCCTACCTTGGCGGGCAGCGGGTGCCCACGGTGTTGGGGTTCGATCCCCTCTTTCAGTTTATCCATGAAAAGGACGCCGCCCGAGCCATCGTATTGGCTCTGTCCAAGCGCCTTCGCGGGGTCTTTAACGTCACCGGTCCTCCTCCAGTGCCTTTGTCGCTGCTCATCAAAGCAACGGGGCGAAAGAATCTGCCCGTCCTCGAGCCATTCTTCAACGGGTTCACCGGCAGGTTTGGCCTTCCCTCACTTCCACCGGGGGCGGTCAATCACGTCAAATATCCGGTGGTCGTCGACGGGGCGGCCTTTAGAGAGGCCACCGGGTTTGAACCGGATTTCGACGAAATCCAGACCATGGAGGCCTTTGCCGCCGTCGACGACAGATGGCGTTGAGGTCAGTCGTCGTCGGAGAAGAATTCGACGTCGATAAAATCACCTTGGTTGCGGCGTTTTCGAAGGCATTTTCGAGCAGCTTCGGTGGCGGCAGGGTCATCACCGGCGGCGAGTTCTTCCAAAAAGGCCAGGGCGGCCTCCGTATCAGCGCGGTCTAGAAGGGGGACGATGACTTCGCCGGCGTCGACGGCGCCAGAACGCCACAATTTTCGTGCTCCATCTACGAGCTGAGCCATCTCCGGGGGAGCCACTCGCACCAAGAGGATGCCCACCCGCCTGGTGGCGGCCCGATCGCCGTCATCCAAGATGGGAAGCAGGGTCGAGGCCTCGTCGACGGTCCAACGGTCGAGTTCGTCGAGGCCCTCGGTGGGCGTGGCCGCCATCAGAAGTTGGAGCCCCGTGACACGGAGCGGCTTTTGGTTGTGCCCTGCGCGCAGCACTGCCAGAGCGGCCCGCCGGGCCGCTTCGACGCCGATGGTCTCGGGCGAGATGATCTGGCGAAGGGCGGTGAGCAGGTGGGCTACGAGGTGGAGGTAGTCTAATTGTTTTGAATGGGAGCGCCGCCGTCTTTCGGCGACATTGACGGCATCGACCAGGGCCATGCAGCGCTCGTGATCAGATCGATCCAACACCGCTCCCAGAGTTTTCGCAGCTTCCAGGGATAGGGAAAGGTCCGAGGAGGTGGCGGCTCGAATCAATTGATCTGCAAAATCACGCAGTTCGAAAGCTGCCACGGCAGCGAAACCTGCGAGCAGGACCAGGCGATCAGAGCTGCGAAGGGCCTGGCGAATGGCCCGAAGCTCGTCGGGCCGCGGTGGGCCGTCATCGGCGGTGCGAGCCAGCAGGCGCAGGGCGAGGGCGGCGATATCCTCGCCGGGCTCGTCGAGCACGAGGGCTGAGAGGTAGGGGCGGGCGCGCCTGTCAGGAGATTCCAGCAAGATCTGAAGGGCGGCCTGGCGCAGGCGCAGCGGGGCTCGTCGTCGGAGCATATTGACAGCGATTTCGTTGGCTTCGTCGTGGCGCCGCCATCGGCGAATCAACTGACGCTGAAGGGGGCCGGCTGAATTGAGGAGTCGGCTCTCCAGGGCGCTGGCCACGATGGGGCGGTCCGCTGCGCCCGGGCCATCGGGGGCGTCTTCCAGAACTTTCATAGTTCGCCTGGCTGCCTGGCGAACTTCTTCGTGGTCGTCACGTAGATACGCCTCGGCCAGAGCGGCAGAGCTCAGATTTCCCACATGAGCCAAGATGGTCAGCCCCAGACGGCGAACGGTGGGGTTGTCGTCGCCCAGGATATCTTCGGCAAAACCCCGCAGCCTTCCCATTTCTTCAGGGCCCTGGGGTTGACGTGCCCGGCGCACCAGAAGAGCCATGGCCATCTCGCGACCGGTCTGTTCGGCGATCGTCTCGCGCTGGTCGAAGACGTAACGCATCAAGGGGAGGGTGGCCTCGCCGGTGAGCTCGTCGCCGAGCCATCGCAGCAGGGCACGGCGCACCCGGGCGTTGACCAGGGGCAGATTGGCCAGCACCACGGGGCGGACCTTCTGGGCCTGGCGCGAGAACTTGGCCAAGATCTGATCCTGAAGAATTGCGTCCGGGTGATCGAGCCTGTCGATCTGACGGATGATGGAAGCCGATTCGTCGCTCATTGACCCGATGCCTGAAGGAGAGATTGGGAGTGAATTTGCGAGCGATCGCGGTGCAACTTCAACTTTCTTGACACGATCTCGGGCCATGTTAGCATCGGTGCTGCCTTGATGTCAGTACATCACCCGTCGCTCGCCATCATGTTGATTTTAATTGTGATCGCGAGACCTGCAATCCGCTAGGAGGCTTTGCTTTGAGCCACCGTGAAAAATCCCGCCCGACTTGCAAGGGCCGATCCTTTTGGACGGCTCTAATCTTTGGTCCAGCCCTGTTGGCCGGATGTGCCACCACGGCTCCGGAGCCGGAGGTGTCGATGGAAGAAGTGCAAGCCTTGACCCAGCGTGTGGAGGACGTGGAGCGTACCAACGCGCGCCTGACCGTGCGCGTGGAAGAGGCTGAGCGCCAGCATCTTCTACTTCAAGATCGGGTCGAGTCCAATCGAATTGCTCTACAGCGACGGGGCTATATGGACGGTGGAAATGATCGTTTCGCCCGTTTCCCTGCCGAGGGAGAGCGCCACCGTGACGAGCGACCGGCCCCGGCCCCGGAGTCCAATTACCGCCAGGAGCAGCGGGGCAATTACCAGGCCGACCCGTCGATGAGACAGCGAATGGATCGCCGTGGGGTGACCCGGATTCCTCTGTCCGACGGCCAATCAGGTGTGGTCGACCGCGACGAAGAATATTTTTATGTCGAAAGTGACGGACAATACGGGGCCGGGCCCGACGAGGGCGAAGAAATCGTGTTGACCAACGAGATTTTGGACCAGCGATATGGCACCAGTTCCTCGTCATCGCGGCAGAGGTCGTCACAGAGCAGCTCGTCGTCCGACGGCCAGCAGCGCCGCCGCTCGGCCCCTCACGCGCCGGTGACTGACGAGCGTCTGCCCACGACCGCCGAGCTTGCCGAAGGGGAGAGCAACCCTTCGTCAAGCCAGAGTGGGCAGGGCGAGTCCTTGTCGCGAGATGAGCAATTCGAGCTCTATCAGGACTCGTTGGCCCAATATCGAGCCGGCGACTACGCCGACGCCCTCCAGGGCTTTAAGCGCTTCCTCAATGCCGGGCCTCGCCAGGACTTTGTGGACAACGCCCTCTACTGGATCGGTGAGTGTTATTACGGTCTCGGAAATTACGAGACCTCCGTAGGATATTTTCAACGCATCATCGACGAATTGCCCTCGGCCGACAAAGTGCCGGACGCCATGTTGAAGATGTCGCTGGCTTACGATCGACTGGGCCAGCCCGAACGGGCGGTGGGGCTGCTGCGCGACCTCATCAAAGATTATCCGACGTCTAACCCGGGCCGCCTGGGCAAGGAGCGGCTTGAGGAACATCCGCTTGCAAATCGAGAGTGATCGGCTGTCAAAGAGATAGGTCGGCTGGGTATCCTGGAGATTGGCCCCGCTGACGACGATGGAACCAACGATGGACTTCGCCGCCTACCTCACCCCAGGTAATCGGCGGGTATGGCGAAGATTTCGGGAGTATGGGAATGAAAGAAAATAGAACGCAGGCAAGCCAACTCGCCGGTGCCTCCAAGGCGCGCCAGATGACTCAATGGGCGCTCGGTGCCGGTGCCGCAGCGGCCATGGCTTTTGCTGTCTTCGGCATTACGCCCGGCGCCGCCGAGGCTCAGGCCCCTCGAGTTCATACGGCAGAGCAGCCCGATTATCACGTCATTCGCGACGGAGATACGATCTGGGATCTGTCGGGCTCCTATTATGGCGACCCCTACGAGTGGCCCCGCATGTGGAGTTATAATCCCCATATCACCAATCCCCACTGGGTCTATCCCGGCGATATCGTCTATCTCTCCCAGGTCGACCAGGACGCGGGGGGCGACGACGGAGCGCCTCAGGCTCGTCAGCCCAGTTCGGCGATCTCTCAGCAACGCATGTTCGGAGACGACGAAATCGGCCTCTATATGGCTCAGGGCGGGATGATGCTCACCGAGGAGAAGGTTCCCGTGGGTCGCATCATCGGCTCACCAAAGGGCGGCCGACTGCTGGCGGAGCACGACACGATCTGGGTCGGCTTCGGCGATCGCGCCTACACCTCATCGGAGCGCGAGGAGATCGATGAAGACGATATGCTCCAGGTCGACGATGTGGAGGCCAGGGTGGGCGACCGATTTGCGATCATCCGCCAGGATGGTGAGCTCCATGACTCAGAGGGAGAGACCATCGGCCTAAAATATTACGTGCTCGGAAGCGCGGTGATAACAGAGGTGCCAGAGCAAGAAGAAGTGGCCCGCACGGCAATTATCGACCAGTCCTGGCGAGAGATCGAGCGCGGTGATTTGCTCGTTCCCTATGAGCGGCAACGCCGGCTCATTCAGCCCCGACAGGCCGACGAAGATCTGGTGGCCCGGGTGGTTGATTCGCTGGACGACGGCAGCGTCTTCGGTCCCCAGCAATATCTCTTCGTCGATCGCGGCGCCGAAGACGGCGTGCGGCCGGGGAATCGATTCTTCGTCTACCAGCAATGGGAGGGCTTCGAAGATCCCCGAGAGCAATCGGACCCCGAGATTCCCTGGCAGCAGGTGGGTCAAATCATGGTCATCGACGTCCGTGAACAATATTCGATGGCCGTCATCACCCGATCGAGCCGTGAGGTCTATATCGGCGACCGCCTCGAGATGTATCGCGGGTTTTGATTCACTGATCTTGTGAACGATCAAAAAGCGCCTTCTTCGGAGGGCGCTTTTTTTGTGGGCTTCTGATGACCGAGATCACTGGGAGAGGCAGAAGTTCCTGCGATGATGAACCTCATCGACGATGCGCACAACAGGGGCCACCGCAAATCGAACGCCAAAATATAAGATCGAAATCCAGACCCACGAGTTAACATAATACATATTATCGGACGTCATGCATATTCTCGAGGGAGTATATGGTTGGTGGTTCGTGGTTGGTAGTTCGTGGTTGGTAGTTCGTGGTTGGTAGTTCGTGGTTGGTAGTTCGTGGTTGGTAGTTCGTGGTTGGTAGTTCGTGGTTGGTAGTTCGTGGTTGGT
>SLJM01000103.1 GCA_007135085.1 Myxococcales bacterium | reverse complement strand
TCGACGCGAGAAGTTAACATGCTGTTGATGGCGAGAAAACTAAGGGTGGTCCTCGGTGGCAATACGATCGTCCACAACGTGGACTTTCGGGCCAACGAGGGTGAACTCATCGGGATTCTGGGGCCCTCCGGCTCGGGAAAGACCACCCTGTTGAAGGCCCTGTCCGGGGTTCGGCCCGCCAAGGCGGGCAAGGTAGTCTACGACGGCCGCGATCTCTACGCCGATTTCGAGGAGCTAAAACTCACCATCGGATTCGTGCCCCAGGACGACGTGGTCCCCAAGGCGCTGCGGGTGGAGCGGGTGTTGGGCTATACGGCAGACCTGCGACTGCCTCATTTCGGCAAAGAAGAAAAACAGGGACGGGTCGACGGAGTGATTCGATCCCTGGGGCTGGCCAATAGCCGACGCCAACGGGTCTCCCGGCTATCCGGCGGCCAGCGAAAGAGGGTCAGCGTGGGCATGGAGCTCATCAGCCGGCCGCGGCTGATCTTCGCCGATGAACCCACGAGCGGCCTCGACCCGGCCCTGGAGCGCTCCCTGATGCAGACCTTCAAAGATCTGGCCGGTGAAGGTCGGGCTGTGGTGGTGACCACTCATATTATGTCCTCTCTCGACCTCCTCGACAAAGTCTGCGTCGTCGACCAGGGAAAATTGGTCTATTTCGGACCAGTGGACCAGATAAAAGACTTTTTCGAGGTCGATGATTTCGTCCACCTCTACGGGCGGCTCAACGAGGTTCCAATCGATAAATGGCAACATAAATATGCGGCCAGTGGGCTCCGTGCGAAATTTCTCGGGGGCTGATGAGATGCGCCGATTTACAGGTTGTCACATTGGCGGTAGGAAGTAATTTATGAGCGACCACGACGGACAGCATGAGCCGGGGGAGGAAAAAAAGGATCGCTTCTTCGATCGCTATCAGGCGGCCGTATTATCCGATCGCTATATGGATATCATCCGCGCCGATTGGAAAAATACGGGGCTCTTATTGCTCCAGGCGCCGGTGCTGGCCTTTATGGCGGTCATGGTCTGGCAAAACGTGGATAAGACGACGCCCACCCTCTATTTCGTGATGGTCCTGTCCATGTTCTGGATCGGCTGCATGAACGCCTGTCGGGAGATCGTCAAAGAGCGGGCCCTCTTTTTGAGGGAGCGCATGTTCAACCTCGACGTGGGCGCCTATCTGTACAGCAAGGTCCGGGTCTTATCGCTGGTGGGCATCGTCCAGGTCGGACTCTACGCGGTGATCGTGGCCAAACATATCGACACCCGGGTGCCCATTGGATGGCTGTTGCTGGCTCTTCTGGCCACGGTGATCTGCGGCACCTGTCTGGGCTTGTTGATCTCGGCGTCGGTCAAACGAAGTGATTACGCCGTGGGGTTGGTACCCCTTGTCATCATCCCACAGATCGTCTTTAGCGAATTCACCATCCCCGAGGACCAATACCAGGGATTGAGCGAGTGGATCTTTCGACTCATGCCCTCGCGGTGGGGGTATGAGAGCCTGATGGAATTTGCCCAGACCGCCCCCCATGCTCTGGCCGGCGCCGGTTATATGCTGGTCATGGTCGTCTATAGTCTGGTCTTTTTACTCATCGCCTATCCGATCTTGAAGTGGCAGAAGTACTGAGCCGTGCAGACGGATTGAGCACAAGACAGTTGAAGTGAGCTAAATGGCGCCAAAGGATAAACAAAAGAAATACCGCTCCTGGCAGCGAAGATGCTGGCTGGCGGCGACCGTTCTCATCGCCGCATCGGTGGGGCCGGCGGCCTATTGTATGGGCGTGATTCCAGGGGCCGAGGTGGTCGAGGAGATGACCTACGGGCAATGTCTGGCGGAGCATCCCCTGCAATTTCCGACGACCATCTTCGTGGCCGGTATCATGTCCGTCTTGGCCGGGTTTTTCTTTCGCGCTCTCGAGATACGAGATAGGGCCGACGAGGAGGAGAGAAAGAGGCGCCTCGATCGGGCCATAAAAAAAGCACAGATCGAAGACGGGGTGCGACGCTCCAGCATCGATCGACGGGGGCTGCGCGGCACGGGCGAGCCACTTCCCGACGCCATCGACGTCGACGAGGGCATCGAATTTGGCAAAGATCACAGCGCCGACGACGAAGCTTCACGTGATTCGGTGATGGCCTTCGTGCAGGACCAGGACAAGAAAAGGGCAGGGAGCAAGCTCAGAGCGGAGAACTCACCGGGAGTTGGCGAGGATCCGAGGAGGCCCACCGATTGGTTCGTGCCCCGGGGGTTGGAGAAGGCGCCGGCGCTCTACGTCGAATCCGGCATCGATCCCGTGCCGGTCGCCGACCCGTCGCGGCGAACAAATAATCCAAACCTGCCCTATGTAGATCTGGGAGAGGCCCTGCGCCGAGCCTTCCAGATCGTCATGGACCAGGGCACGCAGGTGGTGGTCCGCCTCAAACCGGGGGTCTATCAGACGTCGGTGGAGATTCCCGATCGGGTGACCCTCGTAAATCATCGAATGCCCGTCGACGCCACGGTGGATCAACGCCTGGCCTGGCTGCGGGAGCAAATCGAGGTGGATCACCCGGAGCGTGTGACCATTCTGGCGCCTACTGATTCCGATTTTGCCGTGCGCGCCGTACCCGGTCGTCAACAGGGCATCTTCGGCTGCTATCTGGTGGGCCGACAGGGGGTGGCTCAGACCGGGCTCCGGCTCAAAAATAGTAAGGCCACCTCCGTGGTCAATTGCGCCTTCGAGGCCTTCACTCGCAGCGGGGTGACCGTTCAGGGCTGTGGGGAGGCGATGGCCGGACGAAAGGTCAGCTTCGTGGGCTGTGTGTGGCGTC
>SLJM01000039.1 GCA_007135085.1 Myxococcales bacterium | reverse complement strand
TGTCTCAATTCGATAAGCCGGTCCACACTTGCTTTGCGACATGACTGCCCCCTACTTCGTAGACTTCACCGTTAAAATATACGGGCGAGGTGGGGGCGGTCAAAGACCATCCGGTCTTCGACCTCCGCTCTCCGGTTTCCGCTCTCCGATCCAGACCGAGATCAACTTGAGCGACTCGGTGGTGCGAATTGTTGGGTTGGTCGGTTTGGTGAAGATCGATGGTGGATCTAGGCGGGTTTGGTTGGTCGGAGATCGAGTGGGAAGTTGAATTTTGAAAGCGAGTCGGAAATCGGAAATCGGAAATCGGAAATCGGTTTGGCCATCGTGGTGGATGGGCCGTTTAGAGCTGATACGCACACACCACACCCTCAACCAACCCCGACGCGTTGTCGGGGTTGCAGTCCTGGACCGGCGAGCCGTCGGCGCCGTCGTCGTTGGCGACGATCATAAAGTCGAGCTCCTGGTTGAGCTGGCCCACGGTGATCTCGTAGACGAAGTCGACGGTGACCAGGCCGCCCGGCGGGATCGGCGCGCCCACCGGTCGCGTCTCCACCAGTTGGCCCGCGCCGTCGGCGCCGAGCAGATATAAGCTCACGGGCATGTCGGCCGGGATGGCGGCCATGCCGGGGTTTTCGATGGTGGCCTGCAGATAGATATCGGCCGGGCACTCCAGGGCGTTGACCTGAATCGACGTCACCTGCGGGTCAGCGGCGTTGAGCGGGACCCAGCCCTGGCGGTTGGCCCGAAACGTATTGAATTGCTCCCAGAAGGGTGCTGGATTAGCGGGAATCGTGCCGTCGTCGTTGATATTGGTGATGTGGTAGGCGTGCTGATTCCACACCGCACGGGTGCTCACCCAGGCGTCGTGTACGTCGCGAAGGGCGAATATCCCCTGATTTCCCTCGCTGCAATGGTCGGGGGGATCATCTTCGTAGCATTCGGGAAAGAAGTCGGGTCGGTCGGCGATGGGATCGACGCAGTCGCGATTGAATTGATCATTATTGGCCTGAAAGACCAGGTTGCTTCGACCGTCGCCGTCGACGTCGACCACGATTGGCATCTCCACGTTGGCCCGGCGGCTCGCGAATCGCGTAAATAGTGGCGAGCCGGTCTGGCCGTCGAGGACGAAGACCCGGCAGTGGTCGCCGTAGACCACTTCGTGGCGGTCGTTGCCCTGGAAATCGAAGACGGCGCTGGCGAAGCCCGTGCCCGTCACGGAGTCGACGATCTCGATGCTCCACAAGATGCCGTCGCCCGTGCCGCCGGCGACGTCGGCGCAGGGTTCGATGACGCAGTCCACGCCGGGGGTACATTCCTCAAATTCGGGGCGCTCGCAGCCGGGCAGGTCCTCGTCGTCGGAGCCCAGGCAGTCCATATCGAAGACGGTATAGCAGGTCTGGCCGCCGACGCCGATCTCGGCGCTTCCGTCGCCGTCGAAGTCGGCCACCACGGGCGGTCCGCCGCGAACCGCACCGGGCACATCCAATCGCTCGAGAATTTCACCGTCCGAGGCGTCGACGACAAATAACTCGCCATCGCCGACCCAGATGACTTCGGGCAGCCCGGCCCGCGCCCCGCCGACCACGTCGCCGACGGCTACGTAATTTCTGGCATCACTGGCGCGGGTATTGCTTCCCGGCAGGTCACCGTTGCACCACACCTCTTGAAGGTCGCTCTCCCCATCCTCGTATCGGAAGGCGCAGCCCGAGGTCAGCACCTCGACCTGGCCGTCGCCGGTGAGATCCATGGCCACCGGCATCGATACCTGGCCCTGAGGGGCGCCGGCGATTCGCTGGCCCGTCTCTCCGTCGTAGATCGAGTGAAGGTAGACCACCTCCGGCGTGCCGTCGCCGGTGACGTCCGCCAGCGATGGCGCCTGGTTGAGGCTAACGCTGCCGATATTCTCGGTCCAAGCGATGCAATTATCCTGGTCGCCATCTGGATCGGGGCAGCTCTGGAGATCGTCGATCATAGCCAGGCCATTGACAGTGCTGACGATGATCTCCGGCTTGCCGTCGCCGTCGATATCGCCCACAGCCGGCGCCTCGCGCGAGCGCAGCCAGGCGTGGCGATTGACGTAGATCGTCTCCCCGTTGACGCCGTCGATGACCACCAGGACGCCGCGGTTGATATTGTTGGCATAGGCCGTAAAGATCACCTCCGGCGTGCCGTCGCCGGTCATATCCAACACGGCCGGCGTATTGGCCACGTTGGCCTTCAGGACACCGTTGACCTCCACGCCATCCCAATGCCAGAGCTCTTCGACGTCGAAGGGATCGAAGTCGACGTCGGCCTCACAGACCAGATCGTCGGGAAAATCGTCGGGCATGCAGCGGCCAAGGCCGGGATCGCAATATTCGTCGAAGCCGCAATCGGCGAAGCTGTCGCATTCTTCACCCCAGGCCCGGCACTCCCCAAAGACGCAGGCCTCGCCCCAGGGGCAGCAGTCGTCGAAGTCGTCGCCGCATAGACCGCCGCTATTGGAGCAATCGGGGGCACATTCACCATGGGGCCCGCAGACGGGGGTGTCGCCGGTGCAGCATAATTCCCCGCCAAACCCACAGATCTGTCCCTCACAGCTCGACCGGCACTGGCGAAATTGCTGGCAGTCGTCACCGTCACAGATCTCGCTCTCCACGCAGACCTCGTCGTCGCCGCAGCGGGTGCCGCCGGCCGAGCAATCGACCTGCGAGGCGTCACGACAGGTCTGCTGAAAACAGACCTCGCCGGTGGCGCAATCGTCATCCCCCTCACAGGAGGAATCGTCGTTTTCGCAATCGTCGCCCTCGCATTGGTTGTCTTGTTCGGACTGGTTGG
>SLJM01000032.1 GCA_007135085.1 Myxococcales bacterium | reverse complement strand
GGCGCCAAAGCCGCCCCCGCGGCGGCCGCGGACACCGACAAAGTGGGCCCCGCCGCCCAGCGCCTCATCGAAGAGCATGGCCTCAAAGCGGCCAATATCGCCGCCACCGGCCCGGAAGGTCGAATCACCAAAGGCGACGTCCTTCGCCATATCGAGGGCAAGCAGAAGAAGACCAAAGCCCCCACTGCCCCGGCGACCACCCAGGTCGATACGGGCGCGCTGGAAGAGCGGGTCAAGATGAGCAAGCTGCGCCAGACCGTGGCCAAGCGCCTGGTCGAGGCCCAGCAAAATGCGGCCATGCTCACCACCTTCAACGAGGTGGATATGTCGGCGGTCATGGAGCTTCGCAAGAAGTACCGCGATCAGTTCATCAAAAAATACGACATCAAGCTCGGCTTTATGGCCTTCTTCATCAAGGCCACCATTGAAGCCCTCAAAGCCTATCCGGCGGTCAACGCCGAGATCGACGGCGACGAGATCGTCTACAAAAATTACTTCAATATCGGCGTCGCCGTCGGCGGCGGGCGCGGCCTGGTCGTTCCGGTCATCAAAAACGCCGACCAGCTCAGCTTCGCCGAGACCGAGCAAGAACTGGCCCGGCTGGTGGACCGAGCGCTCAATAATAAGCTGACCCTCCCGGAATTGCAGGGCGGCACGTTCACCATCTCCAACGGCGGAATCTACGGCTCCATGCTGTCCACGCCGATCCTCAACCCGCCGCAGTCGGGCATTTTGGGCATGCATAATATCGTGGAACGCCCGGTGGCCATCGACGGCAAGGTCGAGATCCGGCCCGTCATGTACCTGGCGCTGTCCTACGACCACCGCATCATCGACGGCAAAGAGGCGGTCTCCTTTTTGGTGCGCCTCAAAGAATGCATCGAGGATCCGGAGCGGATCTTGTTGGAAGTTTGATCGCTTCTATTTTGCTCGATCACTGGCTGTGTGATTTTTTCGAAAATCGAGTGTTCATATGTACGATCTCGTCGTCATCGGTTCTGGCCCCGGCGGTTATATCGCCTCTATTCGCGCCGCCCAGCTGGGCATGAAGGTCGCCTGCGTGGAGCGTTATCCCACCTTCGGCGGCACCTGCCTCAACGTGGGGTGCATCCCGTCGAAGGCCCTCCTCGATTCGAGCGAACGCTATGTGGAGGCCAGAGATCACCTCGGTGATCACGGCATCTCCGTGGGCGACGTCACCTTCGACGTCGAAAAGATGCAGGCCCGCAAGCGCCAGGTCGTCAAAAGCGGCACCCAGGGCATCGAATATCTGTTCAAGAAGAACGATATCGACGGCATCCAGGGCTGGGGAACCATCGTCGACACCGAGACGGTGCGCGTCAGCGACGACGACGGCGAGGAGACCCAGGTCTTGAAGACCAAAAAGATCCTCATCGCCACCGGCTCCAAGCCCATCTCCTTGCCGGGCATCGAACTCGACAAAGAGAATATCGTCGACTCCACCTGGGCACTCGAATTCGAGGAAGTCCCGGAGCACCTGGTGGTCATCGGCGCCGGCGTCATCGGCCTCGAGCTGGGCTCGGTCTGGAACCGACTGGGCGCCAAAGTGACGGTCCTGGAATATCTGCCCGAGATCTTCGGCGGTCGCATGGACTCCCAGGTGGCCAAGCTGGCCACTCGTATCCTTAAAAAGCAGGGCCTCGACTTCGTGATGGAAGCCCAGGTCACCGGCGCCGCGGTAAGCGACGGCAAGGTGACCACCACCTACAAGCACGACGGCGAAGAAAAGAGCATCGAGTCCGACAAGCTCCTCGTCGGCGTGGGCCGACGGCCCTTTACCGATAATCTGGGGCTCGAGAATATCGGGCTGGAGACCAACGACCGCGGCTTTATCGAGGTCGACGAGCACTACAAGACGTCCATAGACGGCGTCTACGCCATCGGCGACGTCATCCCGGGCCCAATGCTGGCCCACCTCGCCGAACACGAGGGCGTGGTCTGCGTGGAGCGCATGAACGGCGTGGCCGGACATGTCAATTACGACGCCGTCCCCGACGTGGTCTACACCCACCCGGAGATCGCCTCTGTTGGCAAGACCGAGGCCGAGCTCAAAGAGGCGGGCATCGACTATAAGGTCGGAAAATTCCCCTATAAGGCCAACGGCCGGGCCCGCGCCATCGGTGAGACCGAGGGCTTTGCCAAGATTCTGGCCGACGCCAAGACAGACCGCATCCTGGGAGCCCATATCATCGGCGCCCAGGCCGGCGATCTGATCGCCGAGCTCGGGGTGGCCACCGAATTCCACGGCAGCGCCGAGGATATCGCCCGATCGTCGCACGCCCACCCCACTCTGGCGGAGATCGTCAAAGAGGCGGCCCTCGACGTCGACGATCGGATGTTGAACCTCTGATCTCCTTGACCGGCGCCATATCGTAACGACTATCCCGTCTCGTAAACCACTTGCACAGGAGGTCTTGCGATGCCGGAAAAAACTCTGTTCAAAAGCGAGAGCAAATTCACCCGCGCCGAGATCGCTCAATATCTGCGATCCGTGGCTGACTCCCTGGAGGCGGGCAGACCGATCACCCTCAAATCGGGCGACCAATCGGTGACCATGGAGCCCCCGGAGCGGCCCACCTTCGAGGTCAAAGTCGAAGAGGAGGGCAAATTGGGCCGGCCCAAGGAGTTTAGCATCGAATTCGAGCTGGAGTGGAAAGAAGGGGATAGCGCCAGTGGTGGCGGCGGCAAACTCGAGATCGAATAGCTGATCGAGTAGGTCAAGACAGCATCTCATCCCTTCGCTGCGCGCCCTGATTGATCACCATCTCGCGCATGGCCTGATCGAGCTCCAGCCAGGC
>SLJM01000005.1 GCA_007135085.1 Myxococcales bacterium | reverse complement strand
TCATCATCATCGCAAAAGGGGAGTTGAGGGCCGACGGTTCCATTGAGGACTTGAGGACAGAAGCCGGGCTGGGCGATGAGGTGGGCCTGGAGGAACTCTTTCGCCACTTCACAGCAGATATTCCCCAGGTTGAAGAAGATAGTGACGAGCCCGAAGAGGAATCAACAGAAGAAGAACCGCCAGAAGAAGAACCACAAGAAGAAGTCACCGACGAAGAGGAGGCAGCGGCGGAGGTGAGTGATGTCTAAGGTCTTATTCGTCGCCCGCCGGGAGCTGGGGGCCTATTTCAACTCCGTGGTGGCCTATGTGGTGGTCATTATCTTTTTGGTCACCACGGGGGCCCTGTATTGGATGACCTATTTCGACCAGATAAATCTGTTGTCCATGCGGGGATATTTCGATCAGGCGCCGCTATTTTTGGCCTTCTTCGCGCCGGCGGTCACCATGGGGGCCTTCGCTCAGTCCAAGCGGTCGGGGACCCTTGAATTATTGATGACCATGCCCATCTCGGACGGCCAGATCGTGATGGGGAAATTTCTGGCCGCCATGGGCCTGTTGGCGGTGGTCTTTGCCATGACCCTTCCCTATCCCTATTCGCTGTCCATGCTCGGTGACTTAGACTGGGGCGCCGTATGGGCGGGCTATCTGGGGATGATGTTATTGGGCGGCGCCTATGTGGCGATTGGCCTGATGGCCTCCAGTTGGACCCGCGATCAGGTGGTGGCCCTGTTGGTGGCCTTCTCGATCTGTCTGTTTTTATATCTCATCGATCTGCTGGCTACTCAGCCGTCGGGGACGTGGACTCAGGTCGTGGAGTATGCCTCGACGAATTATCACTTTCAGAATATCGCCCGCGGTGTCGTCGATGTGCGCGACGTGGTCTATTATCTGTCGTTGATGGGCGTCGCCCTGGTGATCACCACCTTGAGCCTGGGAGCCCGACGATGGTGAATCGAAGACTCGTAGGTGGAGCCAACGCGGTGGTCATCGCCGTGGCAGTGGTGATCATCGCCGTATTGATAAATGCCTTGATGAGTCAGGTCTTCTGGCGGTTCGATCTGACCTCAAATCAGATCTATACCTTAAGCGAGGTCAGCGAAGAGGCCGCCGAAAGCCTGGCCGAACCCGTCGAAGTACGGGCCTTTATCTCGCCAAATATGCCGCCCCCCTATCACCAGCTCCATCGGCAGGTCGAGGAGTTGTTGATGGAGTACGAGGCCGCCAGCGGGGGCATGATCAACTTCGAGATCATCTCGCCAGAGGATGGGGAGGACGTCGAGGAGTTGGCCCGAGGCTATGGCATCGAACAGGTGACCATTGGCCAGGAGACCGATCGGGAGCGCTCCTACCGGGCCGTCTACAAGGGGGTGGCTTTTTTGCAGGGCGACCGGGTGGAGACCATCGGCGATCTGCGCTCGTCGGGGCGGCCGGAGATGGATAATTTCGAATATGAGTTCACCCGGGCCCTGCTCAATCTGGGGCAGGAAGAGCCGCGCAAAGTGGCGGTGCTCACCGGCGCCGGGGGCCCGGCGGATGCCCCCCAATTCGTGGAACTCGTAGGCTTCCTATTCGGTGAGATGTACGGCCAGATGCTTCAGGTGGAGGCGGTTCACGTCGATGAGTTGGAGCGGCTGGTCGATGAGTTTTCGGCCCTGGTCATTCTCAATATCAGCGGCGATCTGGGTCCGGCGGCGCAGGAAGGGTTGAGCGCCTTTTTGGAGTCCGGCGGCAACGTGGGCTGGTTTCAGAGCGGCGGCGTCGTCGATATCGAGGGCACCCGCCGGATCTACGAGCAGATGCAGCAGACAGGAGTGCAGGGCCGATTGCCCTCGCCGCTGCGAAAGGGGCTAAAATCGGATCTGGTCGACTTCTTCGGTGATATGGGTATCCGCTTCGGCGCAGACGCAGTCATCGACAGGGAGCGGGCCATGGCCTACGGTTCGGTGCCCACCGATCAGGGCAATATGCCGGTCAGCCATCCGGCGATCTTTCCCATCGACGATCTGGCCCATGACCTGCCGTTTATGCGCTATTTCTCGACTCTGGTCCTGCCCCTGCCGGCGACGGTGAGGATCGAGGAGCAGTCCCTGCCCGACGGGGCCGAGGTCTATGAGGTGATGCGCAGCGCCGACTCGTCGGTGCGCCTGCCCGAGCCGCCGGGGATTGCTCGTTATGAGGAGCTTCGGCGACCCATGGTGGGTGAGCAATTGGGCTCCTACCCGCTGGCCGTGGCCATGGAGGCTGATTTCTCGGGGCAGTCCGGCGGCGATCGCTCGCGGGTGCTCGTCGTGGGAAGCGGCGACCTCTTAGACGGCTATCCCGAGGTGGGTTATCACGGGGAGCTGGCCGCTCTGGGCATCGAATTATTCGTGAGCAGCGTCGAGTGGTTGGCCCAGGAGCACGAGCTGGCCGGGATCCGGGGCAAGCAAATGCCGGCGCTCGTCGCCGAGGTGCCCCGCCAGGCTCGTCAGTCGCTGCAGATCATCAATATCGTGGTGGTCCCCGGCTTTTTCGCCTCCATCGGGTTGCTCATGTTGGTGCGCCGGCGGCGGCGAAAGAGAGAACTTGGCGAATTGACGGGAGGCGAATTATGAATAAGAAGACCATCCTCGTAGTGGCCATCTTGATCCTCCTGTCGATGTTGGTGGTGGTCGTCTTCTTCTGGGAGAGCGAAGAGCCCCGGGAGTTGCGAGAATTTGCGGCGATAAGCGATCTGGCTCGGGTGGAGATCATGCCCCCGGCGGCCGCCGATGGGCCGGAGCTGATCGTGTTGGAGCGGCGCGGGGCCGACCAATGGTGGATGACCCGACCCATGGAGGAGCC
>SLJM01000228.1 GCA_007135085.1 Myxococcales bacterium | reverse complement strand
TCTCGAAGGCGTCTTCCGCCTCCTGATCCTGGGCGCGGGTGCTCCGCTCGGACTGGGTGGTCTCTTTTAATTCCTCGATGATCTGCGGCACCGTCGCCGCCGGGGAGGGGAGGGGAAAGGTGCAGGGCGCGCAGCCCAGGCTTCGGTAGCGCCGGCCCTTTTCGTCGCTGAAGTAGAGGTTGGTGATCGGGATCTGCTCCCGGTCGATATACTCCCAGATATTTTGCTCCGTCCAATGGAGCAGGGGGTGGATGCGAATATGGGTGCCAGGGGCGAAGTCGGTCTTGAATTGGTCCCATAGCTCCGGGGGCTGGTCGCGGAAATCCCACTCGAAATTTTCGTCCCGCGGAGAAAAATAGCGCTCTTTGGCGCGCGTTCCCTCTTCGTCGCGTCGGATGCCCAAAAAGACCGCTTCAAATCCGTTGTCGGCGATCACGTCCTGCAGGCCGTCTCGCTTTAGCAAAGAGCAGCATTCCACGCGGGTGGCGTTGCCGTCGGGGTAGGTCTTCTGGGCGGCCAGAGCCTCTTTATTCTGGCCCACCACCAATTGCAGTTCCCACTGCTCGGCGGCGTAGTCGCGAAAGTCGATCATCTCCTGGATCTTATAATTCGTATCGACGTGGACGATCGGGAAGGGGACGTGGCCGAAAAACGCTTTTCGGGCCAGCCACAGCAGGACGCTCGAATCCTTGCCGATGCTCCACAACATGGCGGGGTTATCGAATTTACGAAAGGCCTCGCGCATGATGTAGATGCTCTGGCTCTCCAGGGCATCGAGGTGGGAGTAGTCGGGCATCTGATCGCGTGGCGAGTAGCGATGGGGCTCGAAATAGGCAAAGGACGCCTGGTCGGCGTGGGTCGTGCCTTTCGGTTCGGGTGCTAAAGCTGGTGCAGTGCTCATCGTCTACTCCGTGTGCAATCCACATTCTTTGGATTCAGGCTTTTCCCACCACCATCGGCCGGCGCGGGGGTGTTCGCCGGGCTCGATGGCCCGGGTGCAGGGGGCGCAACCGATGGACGGGAACCCCTTGTCGTGGAGCTCGTTATAGGGGACGTCGCGGGCCTCGATATGGGCTGCGATATCGTCTTCGCTCCAATCGGCCAGGGGGTTTATCTTGAGGATATTGCCGTTGCCCCGATCGACCTCGATCTTGGGCGTTTCCTGACGAGTGACGTTCTGGTCGCGGCGAAGGCCGGTGATCCAGGCGTCGCAGGTCGACAGGGCCCGCTTTAGAGGCTCGATTTTTCGCACAAAACAGCATTCCTGGCGGTTTTCTCGAGATTCGTAAAAGCTATTGGGGCCCTTCTCGCGAACCAACTCCTCGACGCGCTCGCCATTGGGGAAATAGACCTCCAGATCGAGGCCGTAGCGGGCCCGGATGCGGGCCATCACGTCGTAGGTCTCCTGGTGGAGACGCCCCGTATCGAGGGTAAAGATCCGGATCGGCACGCCCTCTTTGGCGATGAGGTCGATGAGGACCACGTCTTCCAACCCGAAGCTCGAGGCGAAGGCCACGCGGTTTCCGAATTTATCGAAAGCCCAGCGCAACAGATCGACCGCCGGAGCTCGAGCAAAGCGCTCTTGTAGCTCGGCGACCTCCTCGTCGGACCAGGTGTTCTCGATCAGTTTTGGTGCTTGAAAACTCACGACTCAAGACCTCTCTACTCGGCGAAAGAGGGGTTGCTCCTCGTCGACGGCGGGTTGATAGGTGATGGTGAATTTCTTGAATCCCTCGAGGGCTTCGTTGATGTCGAAGGTCTGGGCCGGCTCGAATCCGTCGAAGCCGCAGCGGGCCATGAAGTAGAGCTGGTCGTATTGGACGTCGCCCACGGCGCGCAGTCTGCCCTCATAGTCCTCACGCTCTCGAAGGAGGCGGGCTTTGGAAAAGGAGCGGCCGTCTTTGAAGTGGGGAAAGTCCAGGGCGATCAGATCGAAATGGCCAACCTCGTCGGTGACGTCGTCGAGGGGCACGTCGGAGTCCAGCCACAGGCCGAGCTCGTCGTCGCGGGACTCCAATTCGTCGCGGCGTGCTCGCCACAATTCGAGAGAGACGATCAGCGGCCCGTCGGGCAGCTCCACTGCGCTCAGATCGGCGTCGTCTTCGGGGAGCACACGCGTAAAGCGGTCCTCCACGATCTTGGGCGTGCCGTCGATGGTTTCAATTAGCTGCATAGACTCGCTCCTTAAACGGCTCATGTCCGATTCGTCGTACTGTGTCGAGGAAGGGCTCTCCCTCCTGTCGATTTTCCAGATAAACTTCCACCAGGTCTTCGATGGCGTCGGCCACGTCGGCCTTGGCGATGGCCGGTCCCAGCCATTGTCCCAGAGAGGCGTCGTTTTCCGCCGAGCCGCCGAGCATGATCTGGTACCAATCCTCGCCGCGCTTATCGATGCCGAGGATCCCGATATGCCCCACGTGGTGGTGGCCACAGGCGTTGATGCAGCCGCTCATCTTGATCTTCAGATCGCCCAGGTCGTAGAGGTGATCGAGAGAGTCGAAGCGCTCCGTGATCTGTCGGGCGATGGGGATGGAGACGGCGTTGGCCAGGGCGCAATAATCAAGGCCCGGGCAGCAGATCATATCCGTTAACTTGCCGATATTGGGCGTGGCCAGGTCGAGCTCGTCGAGCTTCTGCCACAGGGCGTAGAGGTCGCCCACTTTGACGTCTGTAAACACCAAATTCTGCTCGTGGGTGACGCGAAGCTCGCCGAAGCTAAATTGCTCGGCCAGATCGGCGATGGCCTCCATCTGATCGGCCGTGGCGTCGCCGGGAGGCACGTCGGGGGTCTTGAGCGACAGGTAGACCACGCGGTAGCCGTCGAC
>SLJM01000146.1 GCA_007135085.1 Myxococcales bacterium | reverse complement strand
TGCCTTTTTCGATGAGCCTGTGGTGTGTGGGCCGGTCGTCTTCGACGACTTCGATATTGATGTCTTTTGCCAGCACCGCCGGGTTTGTCAGCGCCAACGTCGGCGCCTGGCGAGCGCCCTCGGGGCGGTGGGGAAGCCACAGGCTGGCGCCGGCTACTTCCTCGTCGCCGCGCCACAGCGTGGTGCTCACCGCTGGCGAGCCTTCGGGAGCGAGGGCCGCGGAGTCAAAGAAGGGCCAGGAAAATCGAAGCGTGTCGTCTCGCGACTGGAATTGGATTATCTCCTCGTGCTCGCCACCGAGGCGAATCGCCGTGGGAGGATCGCCTTTTTCCCATTGCAGCTCCCCGATGAGCCGGTCGTCGCCGGGAAGAGGGGGGAGGTCGGTGATGGCGATCGAAAAGCCTTCGTCGCTCTCAAAGCGAAGGGGACAGATGGCGGCGGCGTGCAGGGCCGCCCCCCGGGCAACACTGGTCTCGGGCTGGTCGCTCCAGATCGAATCGTCGTCGATGGAGCAATCTTTGCCGATGGTCTCTACCAGTCGGCGCCGCACGGCGGGGACTCGTGTCGATCCGCCGACCAAAAAGATTCCGTCCAGCTCCTGCGGCGTCAGGCGGTGTCGCCTCTTGGCGGCGAGCAGGGCGTTACGGCAGGCCAGGATGGTGCCCTCCAATAGATCGTCGATGAGGGATTCGAAGTCGTCGCGGCTCACAGAGAGCTCGAGGTCCACCGACTTGCCCCCTCGATCGTCGAAGATGGCTCGCTCTTTGACGCTCACTTTTGAAGAGTCGCTCAAATCCTCTTTGGTCTGGCGGGCGATCGCCATGAGGACGTCGAAGCGGCCGGCGTCGGCTTCGGTCTCGACCTTTTCAGCCAGGTCGAAACCGGAGTCGACGAGAAAATTCAAGAAATGGCCGGCCAGGCGTCGATCGAAGTCGTCGCCGCCCAGGTGATTGTCGCCGTCGATGGCCAGCACCTGATATTCGCCGTAGATAGAGCGGATAATGGACACGTCGAAGGTGCCGCCGCCCAGGTCATAGACCAGGTAGGTGCCGTCGCCGAGATCGTTTTTCCAGGTATGGTAGATCGCCGCCGCCGTCGGCTCCTGAACGAGGCCTGCCACGCGAAGGCCGGCCAACTCTCCGGCGCGCCGCGTGGCCTCGATCTGAGGGGCGTCGAAATAGGCGGGCACGGTGATGACCGCTTCCTGTGGTGAGCAGTCCAGATCCGGGTGGTTTTGGGCCAGGTGGGTTCGCATGCGCTCCGTGACCGCCGAGAGGATGACCGCCGAGGCGTCCTCAGGGAGCAGGTCATCCGTATGGCGCACGGGGCGGTCTTCTCCCATATGGCGCTTGACCGATTGAATCAGCGGCGCCTCGCTCGAGGCCTCCAATGCGTCGAAGCCGACCTGCCAGCGGTTCTGACCGGCGCTTCGAAGGACCGATGGCAAGGTGAGGCGATCGCCGTCGGCGGCCACCGATGGTTCGGCCTGGTCCGGGGCGAAGACGGCGGCCGCGCTCTGTGTGGTGCCCAGATCGATGCCGAATGGAAAGATAATCTTCGTCATTCCTGATCTTTCTCCTTGGTCCCGAAGCGCCTTCCCTTCGACAGGATAGCCGGCAAGAAGGGGGGCGGCGCGTAGAGTCCTTCGTCTTCGAATAGGGGCAAGACCAACGCGTCGTCCAGGGTGGGCTCCAGCGGTGTGAGGCCTGGTGGCCTGGCGCCCCGGGCGAGCTGGCGCGCCGCCGACCATGGTTCACTAAACTTCGACACCGGCGGAGGCGTCAGAGCGATCCAGCGGGCGCGCTGAACGGGATCGGAGGTCAGCTTGCGCCATTGATGTTGGAGGGCTTGTGCTTCCTCCTCGCCGAGCTCGGCGATACGCTGTCGCATGGTCTTGGTCAGGCTGCGAAGGTCGGCGCTCGGATCGAGGTTCCACCGCTCAAATGGGTTGTCGTCAATCGTCATGGGACTCCTGAACGGCCAATTTGAAGCGATCCAATTCGGCGTCGAGATCGGCGCGATAGCGATGAACGAGATCGTTGTCCGGATATAATTCTTCGGCCCGGTCAATGGCCTGTGCGGCGCGCTCGAAGATCGGCTGGAGGCGCCGCCGTGCCGGCCCGAGCACAGAGGTGGCGTCGGGGAGCGCCGAGGTCTTCAAAAGCTCTCGATTGGCCCGCTCCAGCAATAGATAAGAGAGGAGCCGCGAGGCGTTTCGATGGCCCGGGCAGATCTGTAATGCCTCCTCGAAGGCGGCCTGACGGGTGTCGAGGCGCATCCCTTCTTCGCCTTTGAAGACGTATAGATCGGCCACGGCGCCCTCAAGTCCGAAGAAGTCGTCGCCGCCGGCTTCTCGAAGGCGCTCGGTGCAGGGTTCGAGGCGATCGAGCATGGGTGGCACGATGGCCAACTCCTCGTCGCGATCGGTTTCGCGTAGATCCCAGATGAGGTTGAGGCCCCGTCTCAGTACAGCGCGATCCAGTTGGGGGGGAAAACCAAGGCGCTCGCAGCGCAGGAGAGCACCGTCGAAGAGTTCCAAAAATTCATCGCGCTCGGCCTTTGCCGGATCGAGATCGCCCAGGAGCCGATCGAATTCGTTGATCAGAGCTCTTCGGAAGGCCTGATTCGTCTCGGCGATACCGTCGAGCACGCCCGAGATAAGACTCGAGTCGGGGAAAGTCTCGTGGGCCCCGGAGAATATCTCTTTCGCCTGCTCCAGACATTCGGTGACGAAGAGAAGAGGGCGCCTGGCAGGTGGTGCCTCCCAGGTATTGAGGCTCAGGGCTTCGACGGCCATCTCTTCGAGGATGGAGAGAGGCCCGTCGAGCAGGCTGGTCAG
>SLJM01000188.1 GCA_007135085.1 Myxococcales bacterium | reverse complement strand
CTTCTTCTCCGACCTCTTCGGAGAGGAGTGTTTGGAGTTTCTCTTCGAAGGCCTGTTTGTCTCGATCGCTGAACCCCACGTGCCGGTAGCGAACCTGACCGCGGCGGTCGATCAGATAGGCCGTGGGCATCGCCGGAAGGCCAAAGAGGGCGGCCGCTTCTCCGTCGGCGTCGACGACGATGGGGAAGCTCAACTCGTGGCGGCGGCGAAAGGCCTCGACGTTCCGGCGGTCTTCGTCGACGGAGATGGCCAGGATCTCGAAACCACTCGATTGATGCTCCTCGTAGAGGCGCGAATAAAAGGGCATGGACCGGCGGCAGGGGGCGCACCAGGTGGCCCATAAGTCGACGAGGAGGACCTGACCGCGATAATCGTCGAGGGAGACCTCCTCTCCCTGGAGGGTCACCACTTCCAGCTCCGGGGAGTCGCCGACGTCGACCTCGGCGCCCGCGGCGGCGGCGGTGCATAAGAGGGCTGACAGGACAGCCGCTGCCAATAGTGGTGGGCCTTTTTTCATTGCCACTCCATGCTCATGGACAGCCCCCAGGAGTGGGCGATCATCGACTTCCGTGGGGCGTAGTTGGCGAATCCGTAACGACTGAGATCGTAGGAAGTAGAAAGGGTCAGCTGCCGGTCGCCGATGGTGGGGCGCAGATCGAGGCGGGCGCCGGCGCTGAGGGAGTTCATATCGGAGAGGCGGTAGTCGCCGCTTCGATAGGGCTCGAGCTCGTCGTAGCGGGCGCGATAAAAGCGCGCCCCCCGCTGGTGGTAGGCCCGCGCCCTGAGGCGTCCCCGGACCAGGTCGGCGAAGCCGACGGCCCAGATTTCGGTGCGAATGGTGTGGCTCCACAGACCCCAATCGTCGCCGTAGAGGCGGTAGCTGCCGTGGACAAAGAGCGATGGGGTGGGCGCCCAGACAACGAGGGGCTCCAGAGCGTGGCGCAATCTTCTTTCCGGGTGGCGCTCGGCGAGGACCACCGATGGCGAGGGCGATCGATTTTCGTAGACCGGGACCAGGCGATAGGGGTTGGCCTGGTAGCCGAAGCGGCCCTCCAGATCGTAGGTGAGGTGGCCCAGAAGGTCGGGACCCAGCACCTGAGTGGCGCCCAGGGTCAGCCCTGTGCTCCACATATTCTCACTAAAGCCAGCCACGTCGGCTCGTCCGATCTGGTCGAAGCCCGCCGACGCTCCCGCCGAGAGGGTCAGATGCCGGTCGAGGAGATCGTGGGAGATCGAGGCCGACCCGCTCTGGCTGAGGTAGTCCCCTTCGACGCTGATCCGATAACCCGTCGACCACCCCTGCTCGCGCAAGCCCTGCCAGTCGGCGAAGAGGGCCGCTTCGTGGCGGGTCTCGGAGAATTCGGTGGCCCGTGTATAGGCGTCGGGGGCGGCCATGACCGGCGTGGCGGCAGTGACCACGTCGGCGCCCCAATGGCCTGTGAATGAGAGATCTTCGGAGCCGGCGGCCACCTCCAGCTGGGGGGAGGCCACGTGAGCCGTGGGGTCTCGGTGCTCGCTATAGGAGGCGGTGGTCGTCGCCCGCGAGGAGCAGGCCAGGACCAGCAGCAATGCCAGGGCGGACGCCTTTTGGAGGGGCGGGATCAATCGCATCCACAACCTCCTCCGCCGCGATAGGTCCCACCGCTGCTACCCTCGCGGGCGGCGTCGATCTTTCCCATCGCCGCCGCTTCTCGGGCGTCGACGGGTATCTGCATGCAGTCGTGGGCCAGTCGTCCCCGCTCCCAGGGCTCGACGGTGGTGCATGCGGCGGTGCCGACGGCCATCATCGACAGGAGTATGACCGCCATGAGTCCCCCTCTTCCTTTCATCACAGACCCCCGGGGGCGGGAGTGACTGGTGATGCAGCGGGCCGGAAGAAGTGGGCGAAACCGCTGGATTTGTGGATCGATAGATCGGGGTCGACGATCATGGCTTCCACGTCGTCCAAACGCTCCGCCAGGGCGATCCCCTCTCGAGGGCCCATCACGAAGAGCCCGGTGGCCAGGGCGTCAGCCCTGGTGGCGTCGGCGGCGATGACCGTCACCGCCACGGAGCGGTTTGCCGGCCGCCCCGTGGCGGGGTCGATGATGTGGTGATATCTGGTGCCGTCGAGTTCGAAATAGCGCTCGTAATCACCGGAGGTGACCAGGGCGCCCTCGGAGATAGAGACCGTGCCCAGCAGCTCCCGCGGCGCCCTGGGGTGGATCACTCCCACCGACCAGGGGCGGTCGATTCGCCGTCCTTTGACGCGAAGGTCGCCGCCGCCGTCGACGACGAAGTCTTCGATCCCCCGGGCCTCCAGCACCCGGGCGGCCCGGTCGACGCCATAGCCCTTCCCGATGCCCCCCAGGCCCAGTTGGGAATGCTCGTTGCCCAGGGCGATCGTGCGTTCATCTTCGTCGACGGTGACCGCCGAATGGTCGATGCGGGGCAGGCAGTCGGCGATCTGCTCGTCGGTGGGAATTTGCTCGTCACCCACCGACCACAGGTGGCCGCAGGCAGCGAAGGTGATGTCGAAGGCGCCCTGCGTTTGTGCCGACAGCTCCAGCCCTCGTCGGACCACCTCGAAGAGCTCGGGCCCGACGGCCACCGGCCGGGCGGCGCCGAGGCGATTGACCTCGCTGATCTCGCTGGTGGGGCGCCACTCGCTGATCAGTGACTCCACGCGGTCGATCTCGGCGAAGGCGGCGTCGATGGCCCGCCCGGCCCGGTCGGCGTCGGCGCTGACCACCTGGATTTCAAAGCGGGTCCCCATCATGGGCTGGCTGCGCCGGTAGACCTCGGGGGAGCTCTCTTTAGATGGCGCCGACGTCTCGCTCGCCGGCGTCGGCGTCGGCGTGCAGGCGGCG
>SLJM01000191.1 GCA_007135085.1 Myxococcales bacterium | reverse complement strand
CGCTCATAGATGGCGCGAAGCCTCTCCAGCGCCGCCCGATGGCGTGGATCGCGCTTTAGAACCTCTCGAAGTCGCTCCGCCGCCGCTTCCGGTTCGTCGTCGACCAAAAGATCGGAAAGTGCGAGCTCAGCCAGTATCCAATCTCTTGTCTGGCGCCGTCTTTCGAGCTCGGCCGACAATTTTTCGAAGGCCTCTTTCCCCTCTTCGTGACGATGACGAGCACGGGCGATGATCGGCGCCGCCAGTGCGGCCAGCAAATCGTCGGGGTCGTCGGCCGTCAACTCCCGTCGGATAGCCTCGGCCTCGGCGATATTGGCCGGCGACGGATCGGCCAGAAGGCAATCGAGCAAGCGCGCCACAAGAGCCGGGTGCAGCCCGTAGACGTCGCGGTAACTGGCCAGCAGAGACAATGCCTGGCGCATCTGCCCCTCGAATAAGGCCTGGTCGGCGTGGGCGAAGAGCTCCTTGGCCTCATAGGCCGCAAGAGCACGGCCGCCCTCGCGGCTCGTCGCCAGCTCGTGATCGGCCGCCGCGCGCCGGTGCGCCGATTGCGGATCGTCGTCGACGGCGCGAATGGTCATCACCCCCGGTCGAATCCGGGCGCTGTCCAAGACCACGCCCGACAGATTGGGGAGTTTCCATCCCACCCGGGGAAAGAGATGAAGAAATAATAGCTTCAGCGGACGGAAGCTGATGATGTCACCGGCGATGCCCACGGTGAAACTGGCGCCGCGGCCGGAGGCCCGCAGCACCGGTGTGTTGAGCAGACTGGTCAATAACTCGTGGACCACCAGCCGCGCCGGGTAGGGAAGAGGTCCGTAGGCCCGATAATCGTAAAACGACAGGTGGACCTCGTCGGCCCGCGCCGGCTCCGGTGGAACCAGAGCGGCTCGAAAGCTCAGATAGGTATCGGCCCCAAATGACTTGAGCTTGAGGCTGACGTGAGCGGCATCTTCCAGAAACCGAATCTGGAGCTCCTCAAAGCCCTCCAGATGAGAGGCCGCCTCCGTGAGCAGATCGCCGAGCCCCACCTCGGAGATGGCAAATTCCACCTCCCGCACCAGGCATCGGGTGTGGCGAAAACGCTGCAATCCCCCGCGGGCGTCGAAGGGAAATTGGAGATCCGGGATCTCCATGCGCAGAGATTCCAGGGCGATCCAATCATTGAGTCGCTGGCGCTGCGCCCACAGGTACCCCCGACCGAACATGAAATCCAGGCTCAGTCCCAGCGGGTTTTTCGGTTCCTGCTGCGTGATGTCCATCGACGCCTTAGGTACGGATAATTCATGCCCCGTCGAGGTGGGGCCTGGTCAGGTTGGCGCCTCGACGCGCCTTCTCCAGCAACTCCTGGTCTCCCCGCAGGCCGGCCAGATCGGCGATCTCTCGCCAGGCCAGATTGCGCAGCCCCTTCGGGGCCTCCGAGGCGGCGACGCGCTCAAATAATCCCAGCGCCGCCCCCTGGTGACCGCGCACGACCTCACAACGGGCTTGCGCCATGCGGGCCATCACCGCAAAGGGGGGATCGCAATGACGGGCGGCCCGCCGAAAAACACGAGCCGCCTCGTCGATCTTCCCCTCTTGTAAATGACGAAGCCCCAAAAAGAAAACTTTTCGGTCCTCGCCGATGTCATCCCAGCGCTCTTCGAGCTGCTGTGAGAGCGCCGCAAGAATCCCCGTCTGTCGCCCGCCGTCCATGGCATCCTCCCGTATCAGGCCAATTTTTGCACTCTCCCGACTATAGAGCACGGCAATCGGTGAGTAAATGGCGACAGGTCGTCCACCACAGGCGGGCCGATCTCTCAAAAGGGAATGTCGTCGTCGTCAAAGGACTGATCGAAATTGCTCTCCGATCCGCCGCTGGCCGAGCCACCCATATCTTCGTCGGTGTAGGGAGGGGGCTCGCTGAAGCCTCCACCGCCACCGCCGGAGCCGCCGCTCAAAAATTGAACGGTGTCGGCTACGATCTCGGTGGTGCTGCGCTTATTGCCGTCCCGATCTTCCCAATCGCGGGTCTGGAGGCGCCCCTCGATATAGGCCTGACGGCCCTTTTTGAGGTACTTCTCGCAGGTCTCGGCCTGGCGACCGAAGACGACGATGCGATGCCACTCCGTTTGCTCCTGAAGCTGGCCGCTTTTGTCCTTCCATTTGCGATTTGTGGCCACGCTGAAATTGGCCACCGGCGTGCCGCTCTGGGTGTAGCGCAGCTCCGGGTCCCGTCCAAGATTGCCAATGATCATTGCCTTATTCAAAGCCATATCTTCTTCTCCTTTTTATGATTCGCGCCCCACTCGAGCACCACCGGTGCTCACCGTGCTCACCAGCGGGAAGCGATTTAGTCTGCCGGGCTTATTGATTCCGGCTCGTTTCTCGATTGATCTACCGTGCCTGCTGCTGCCGTGCAATCGACCCGACCATTTCTCGTCATACTATATCAATCGACGATCGCCGGCCGCCGCACTTTTCTATTATCGTCGATTATGAAAGAAATTTGCGTACAATCTGTGTAGGTGTTCAACTTTTGAGCCCCCTGATTTGTTTCCCCTAACTTCCCGGGCCCTGTTTCGATGAGTATTTTCGACCGTCTCAGCGATCGCGTCGGCGATTTCCTCGAAGAGGTGATGCTCCCCGAGGAGATTCACGCCCTCCACCAGCGCGCCCGAGAGGCCATCGAGGCCGGCGACTACCGACGGGCCCTCCAATTTCTGGGGGAGGCCGAACACCGCCGCCCCAATACGGAGCGCACCCGACGGCTGCGCGGGCTCTGTCATTTTCATCTTGGCAACCTCGATCGGGCCATTGAACTTCTGGGCCAGGCCCTGGAGATCCGCGAAGAGGGAGCCAGCCATTTTTATCTCGGTCTATGCTTTGAGCAAAAGGGCCAATTCGATGAAGCTCAGGCCCATTTTCAACGGGCCCTCAATATCGACGAAGATCCTCCCTTTGCCTACGACCTCTATTTTGGGCTGGGCCGAACCTATATGGCTCAGAACCGGCCCGACAAGGCGACCCGAGAGCTGCGCCGGGCCCTTCGAATCTGGCCCGATCAACTCGACGCCTCGGCGTTGTTGGCCGAGGCCCTGAGACAGCGAGGGCAGAGCGAAGATGCGGCCCAGGTGATTCGGCCCCTGACGGAGGACACCAACGATCGAGACGCCCTCTTTACGCTGGGCCGAGTCGAGGCATCGCTGGGCAATTTCCGGGCTGCCGCAAACGCCTTCGACGCTATCCTGGAGCTTGACCCGACGGACCGCGAGGTCTTGCTCGAAGGGGCTCGCGCCCACCTTTCGCTGAGCCGGCCGGCCCGGGCCAATGAGTTGCTGATTCGCGCCCTCTCCGGTGGCGAGGAAGACGCCGATATCTTCGCCCTCATCGGTGAAACCAACGAGCGCGTCCAAAACCGCGACAAAGCCCGACAGTCCTATGAGGCGGCGCTGAAGCGAAACGCCGACCACCAGGCCGCCCGCATCGGCGCCGGACGCATGGCGCTAAAGGCCGACGATTACGAGCAGGCCGCCGAGCATTTCGGGCATCTTTTGCAGGCTCCGTCGTCGCCCTACCGGGCCGAGGCGCTTCTGGGGTTGGGCCGTTGCCGCCTCGCTCTGGGCGACTCCGCCGGGGCGCGCCATCTCCTGGAGGAGGCCGATCAACTCCACCGGCGCCGCCCCCCGGAGCTACTACATGCGCTGGGACAGGTCGCCCTGGAGTCCGACGACGCCGCCGAGGCTCTCGTCGCCCTCCGCCGGGCACTTCAGGCAAACCCCGATGAGGAAATTCGCCGGGAAATCGAGGCCGATATGGAGCGCGCTCTGGCGGCGCTTCGCCCGGCCTGGGAGATGCCCGACAGCTTCGATAGCACAGCCGAGTTGGTCACGGTCCTCACCAACCTGCGCGAAATATTTCGCCTCGAGACTCGCCTCGAGCCCTTTGCCTCCAGGGTCCACGACCTGCTCCACGCCCTGGAACGCCCGCTGTCGGTGGCAATTCTCGGCGAATTTAACGCCGGAAAATCGACGTTGGTCAACGCCATTCTCGGCGAAAAAGTGGTGCCCATGGGCGTGCTTCCCACCACGGCCCATCCCTGCATCATGACATACGGCCCCCGAAAAGGAGTGCGTATCGCCTATGAGGACGGACGACTGGAAGACGTGGATTTCGAGAACGCCCGGCGGCTGATGAAAGAACAGGCCGCCCAGATCACCCGCCTCGACTATACTTATCCCCACCCGGAGCTGCGCTCCATGGAGTATTGGGATACGCCCGGGTTCAACGCTCTCGACGAGCGCCACGAGGCTCTGGCCGATCAAGCGCTGGACGAGGCGGAGGCCATCGTCTGGCTCCTCGATTCCAACCAGGCCCTCAAGGAAACCGAATTTGCCCGGCTCCAGGCCATCCCCGACTCGTCGCTGCGGGTGATCCTGGTGGTCAATAAGATCGACCGCCTAGGCGACCCCGAAAGTCGGACAGAGCAGGTCGATGAGATTCTCGAATACCTCGATAAAAGTGCGGGCGATCAGGTCGTCGACCTGCTGGCTATTTCCGCTCTCGAGGCCCTCAACGCCCGTCTCGAACAGGCCGGAACTCAGGCGGCAGACGACGCCGAGCTACCCGGCGACTTCAAGCGACTTCTCGAGTTGTTGGATCGCCAATTCGTGCAGCGCTCGTGGCGAATCAAGATCGCCGACGTCTCTCGCGGCCTTCAGGTGTTGCTCGACGACGTCGAAGAGCTGCGCCAGGAGCAACTCCAGCGATACGGCCAACTCTCGGACCAGGCCTGCTCCCTCAAAGAGATCGTCCATGACCAGGGTGACGCCGCCGAGGATCGAGCCCGAGAGCACGCAATTACCCTGGCGGATCGCTTTGAATTCGTCACGGTCGGCGTGGAGCGGGAGATCGACGAAGCCCTGCGGCGACGTGGACGAATCCTTCGGCGATTGGTGCTCGAGCCCGACGACCGACGCTTTATCCTCGAGCTGCTTAGAGAGCGACTCGATCACGTCCTCAATCGCACCCGCCGCGATATTCTCGACGAGATCTCGCAATTGGAAGCGAATCTGGCCGAGCGGATCAGCCCCCTTTTGGCCACCCTCTCCGTCACCGAGGCCAGGCCCATGCGCCGACGGCTTGAGGGCTTCTTCGACGAGACCCGGGCCATGAAGCGCCTGTTGGATGAGCGGGTCTTCGGCCAATGGCGAGCGCGCACGGAGGGACGATTGACCACCGGCGGCGAACGCACCCTGGACGCTATCGTCAACCTGGGAGACGACGCCCGAAGTGAGTCACGTCGAGAATTGCTGAGCGAGCTGATCCCCAGTGTGGGCGATGACTTCGCCCATACTCTGTGCGAGTGGTATCGGGAATTTTTCCTTGCCGCCCGGCGGTTTTGCGATAGGCTCTGTGGTGACCTTTCTACTCTGGAATTAGAGGCCCGCCATCGCCTCGATTTTTCCACTACTGATGCAACAGACAAATCTGAATGACCCCACGATTGCCCATAATTTTCGCCACCCTGAGCGCCATGGCGCTTCTCCTGATGGGCTGCCCCGACGACGGTGAGGACCAAGCCGGCGCCGGTGACGGCGCCACTGGCGATGCCGGCGTCGACGTCGCTCAGGAAACCCCCTCCGTGGAGTCCATAGATTTTGATGGCGCCCAGCCGGCGGCCTCACCGCAGCGCATCCACGTCGAGTCCTCGACCAAACGGGGCGTCATCTCCGAGACCCCGCACCTTCAGATCAGCGAATTTCTCGACGCCGAAATGGCTGCAGAGCTCATCTCCGGCGCCGACGCCGACCTGGAAACCGTGCAATTGCCCGGCCAATCCCCATCGACGTCTCATAACTCCCTGCGCTACGTCCCCCGCGGAGCAGACCATGACGACTTCGGCGTGGGAATCCAGGTCTGGGACCTAAGCGAGGCCTCAGTCTCCCTCGAGGAGCGCCTCGCCAATCTCCGCGACCAATTCCTCAACGTCTCCGACGCCGACCACCCAGACCTCCCCCAGGGCGCATTTACCTCCCGGCGAAGCGGCATCCGCTCCCTGGTCTTTAGTGGTCAATCGACGCCCCACCTCTTCGTCCTGAGCTGCGACGCCTCTCACTGCCGCGACTGGGATGATCTGCTCTCCCTGGGAAGCGCTATTGCTGGAGAGCATTGAGCTGCCTCCTGGACTTGCCGCGCTCCTCATAGGCCCCTATTCTTTATCGGTAGATAGAGTACGGCCATCTATTGACCACTCACTCCAATCTGGCCAACCATGGATCGCAAAGCTGTCCAGAAAGTATCTCTTCGGAACGCACCCAGTGATGCTGAGTTCTGGCGTAGGCGCCCAGCCGAAGAGCGGTTGGAGACGGTGGAATCCATACGAAGTGAATTTCACCAATGGCCGGAAAGCGACATTTCCAATGAAGATTTCCCGCGACTTCAAAGAGTTTATCGAGTTCGCAAACTCAAATAGTGTGCGCTTCTTGATTGTGGGGGGCTATGCTGTCGCCTTTCATGGTCATCCTCGGTATACGAAAGATCTCGACGTTTGGATCGAACGAAGTCCGCAAAATGCCCGCCGGTTATTGGCGGCGCTTTCCGAATTTGGCTTCGATGGGGTGGGACTTGTTGAAGATGATTTTCTTGAGCCAGAGCAAATCATCCAACTCGGCAACCCTCCTCTGCGAATCGATATCCTGACCGATATCTCCGGTGTCGACTTCGATGCCTGCTATACCAATCGTCAAATTGTTGAGCTCGACGGGGTTGAAATGCCTTTTATCAGCCTCGCTGATTTGAGGGCCAACAAAGTTGCTTCTGGTCGCCATCAGGACCTGGCCGATCTTGAGAACCTCAAGTAACTATTCGAGCCGATGGTGTCCTACCCCATATTTATCAACCCATGTGAGTCTATCGGTCCGTTTTTCTGTATGTCGGTCGGTTTTTCTACGCACTAGCACAGGGACACAATGCCGGATACTGAGGACTCATCGAGAGCACGCCGTGGTGAGCTCAATGAAATTCGGGAGTTGCTTGAGCGGCTGTACGTCGATCCTTGGCCCCCCGCAGATTCCGAAGACGTGCTCGGCAAGCTACGGAGGTGTGGCATCGGTACGACAGGCCGTTGGTACTTGGTGATCTTCCTGTTCTTTCCCTCTTTGATATTGATGCTCGTACCGTTGCCTCTTGCCCCGGGGTTTCGGGACAAGAATCTCTTAATCAACTGGTCGTTGAATACCCTACTTTTCGCAGTTCTGGGTTGGGCGCTCGGGTTTGGCTCACTTTATTTCTTAATTCTATTTGGAGTCCTGGCGAATGCTTTCGCTGCATGGCTGTATCTCAAATATAGGGAGTGGAAGCATAGCTCTTTATGTGACATTCGTTGATCTGGCACCTCGACTCGTATTTCACCGCCTCCGGCGGTGGCGATAGTCAGAGACTATCGGCCCCAAAGATATGTAAAGATTTCGTCAGACCCGGGTGGGATTTTCGCATCGCGCTCACCTCGATGGCCCGATTCACCACCCCAATCACCTCGATGGTGCGGTCATTCTTTTGACCGAACGCGGAGGCTTGCCGTGATTTGGTACCGGACCGTTTATGGTCTGCGGGACACGCGACCCTAGTCTTGAAAAATGCTCAACAGGAGTTCGCTCACCGGCTCGGGGCAGTCGCGATGAACCCAGTGGCCGGCCTCGTCGAACCAGTGAATCTCGGCGTTGCTGCAGCGCTCGATGGATGGCTCCACGAGGGAGGCGTCGAGGGCGGCGTCGTTCTTTCCCCAGATGACGTTGATCGGCACGTCGATCTCGGGTGAAACGAAATCATCGGCGCCATCGAGGAAAAACCCGCGGGCAGCGCGGTACCAATTGAGCATTGATCGCACCGCCCCCTCTTGAGCCCAGGCCTTTCGATAGACCTCGATTTCCCGATCCGAAAAGGCTTGTGTGTCCGATAATTTTCGCAGCGCTGCGACCAACATACGATAGTTATCGGCGCTGGCTATCTTCTCCGGCACACGGGGCACCTGGAAGAGAGCGATATACCAACTGCGCATCATCTGGCGCAGATGCTTGAATTTGAGGGCCTTTGCCATCACCCCGTAATGGGGACAATTGAGGATGGTCACCGATCGAAAGCGCTCTGGATGGTGCTCGGCGAGCCACCAGGCGTTGGCGCCGCCCCAGTCGTGTCCCACGAGATGGGCCTTGTCGAAGCGGTTGGCGTCGAGAAGACCGATGATATCTGCGCCCAGGTGCTCGAGCGTATATTCTTCGACGTCGGCGGGCTTTTCGCTGAAGTTATAGCCGCGCTGATCGGGGATGACCACGCGGTATCCCGCCTCGACCAGGGGGCGAATCAGGGGTGCCCAGCCGAGCCAGAAGTCGGGAAAGCCATGCAACAGAATAACCGGCGGTCCATCTTCCGGTCCTGCCACGGCCCCGAATAACAAAATATCGCCGCAATAAAAGGCGCGAAATTCAACGAGGTCTTCCACTCCACCGGCCCGAGCCTCAGCTTCGTGCGCCTCGCGCTGAGCGATGAGGCGAATAGGCTGAACCTTTTCGTCGGGCTGGGGGAGTGAACTCATTGGCGAAGCTCTGCGAGAATTTCACGGGCTCGGTGAACCTTGACCTCATCTTCTTCGATGAGGCGTCGCACCACTTCATCCATCTCGCCGGGTTCGGCTCCTGCCGTGGCAGCGACGGTGCGGGCGTGAAGAGACATATGACCGCGCTGAATCCCCTCGGTGGCCAGCGCCTTGAGGGCTCCCATATTCTGGGCCAGTCCCACGGCACCCATGACCTCCGCCAATTCGTCGGCGCCGTCGACCCTCAGGACTCGATGAGCCAATTGCACGGTGGGATGGAGGCGAATCGGTCCACCCACGGTTCCCACGGCCAGGGGGATCTCCAGCTCACCGACCAGGAAGCCCTCCTCGACGTGCCAGGTGGCCATCGGTCGATATCGTCCGTCGCGGGCGCAATAGGCATGAGCGCCGGCCTCCAGGGCGCGCCAGTCGTTTCCGGTAGCCACGCAGACTGCGCCGATACCGTTCATGATGCCCTTATTGTGAGTCGCGGCTCGATAGGGGTCGACCTCGGCAAATTGGCTTGCCAGCTCGATGCCGCGGGCCACTTCGGCGCCGTCGTAGTCCTTCCAGTCGAGATCCTCGAAGGGAATCCGACAGGTGGCGCGGACTTTTCGGCGGTCGGCGAGGTTGCTCAGTATTCGCAGAAAAACCTGGCCGCCCGTGAGCTCCTCGATCATGGGAGCTACGCCCTCGGCGACGGTGTTGATGAGGTTTGCCCCCATGGCATCACAGGTATCGATGAGCACATGGACGATGAGCATGCGCCGAAAGTCGCCCTCGTCGAGGAGGCGAACCTCCACGTCACGAACGCCGCCGCCACGCTCTACCATCTTCGGATGGAGGGCATCGGAGGCCTTCATGATCTGCTCTTTGGCGTCCAGAACAGCCTGCTGGGCCCCTTCCCAATCGTCGCAGCCCACGACCTGGATCTGGCCGATCATGGTCGAGCCCTCGCATTTGGCCTCGAACCCACCGGATTGACGGGCGATCTTGGCCACGTGGCTCACGGCAGCGATAATGCTCGGCTCTTCGACGGCCATGGGAACCAGATAGTCCCGATCGTTGACCTTAAAATTCAAGCCCAGCCCAAGGGGCAGCTCGAGGACGCCGATGGTATTTTCCACCATCTGATTGGCCACCTCGACGTCCAGCCCGGACCCGGCTCCGCGCAATAAGGCAGCGTCTTGCTCGTCGATGATTCCCCGCTCGACCAACAGGTTCAAACGCTCCGCCAGCGACATCCGATAAAAGCCGGAGATCCGACTGCCAGGCCTATCAACGTCGGACCGCTCCCTCTTGGCCTTTGCAACCGCTTCGCTCACATCGTTCTCGTCGTATCGTGTATCCAACATCGTGTCGTCCCAGGCTTCGGTGGCGGCTATGTTTCGGCCGATCTGATTCGCCGGTAAATGCGCTCTTATATCATCGACGGTCAAACGTGGGCCCCTGTTGAGGCAAATGCAACTGTCTATTGACGACCGGGCGTCTGCTGCATTGAACGGTGCCCACAGAGAATGAACGGCATCCCACAGCTATCGATCAATATTCGGGGCGCACCCAGACCTGGCCATCGATCACCTTGACCGGATAAGTCTGGACCGGAGCGCATCGGCGATGGCACCGCCCACTATCGAGGTCAAAACGATATTGATGATGAGGACAGATAATCTCGCCCTGAAAAATAACCCCAAAACGCATCGACTTATTTTCATGAGGGCAGATCTCATCGACGGCAAAAATACGATCGCCGTCGCGGCAGATCAGCACTCCCCGCCCGCCGACACGCCCCTTAAAAGGCATCTGGGAGGGCACGTCATCGACGGCGCAGACCTTCTCAAACCCCTCAGCGTCATTGCTATCACTCATTGCTGTTCCATCTCTCGGGCCCTCCTGGCGCTGGCATCGCGAACGGCAGCCGAGCCCCATATTCAGTACAACTTCGTAACTTCGATGCCCCGGTAATAATGGTTGAGAATATCCTCGTGATCGGCGCCCTCACTGGCCATCCCCACGGCGCCGGTCTGGCACATGCCCACGCCGTGACCGAAGCCGGCGCCGCGAAAGGAAAACTCACGAATCGAGCCGTCGCCGTTGCGGGCGATCTCCATGATAAACAGCCCACTTCGCAGACCGCCGAAGAGCCGACGCACGTTGAGTTCACGCTCCACGATGGCCTCCCCTCGGGTGCCCTGGACGCGAAGCCGGATGACCCGACCGCTGACGCCGCGGCTCATGATCTCTACGTCGCGCAAGGTGCCTATGTCCTCGTCGCGATCCGACAACCAACTGGTGACATCGCCGGGGGTGGCCGTGGCCTCCCAGCGATAGAAGTTGGCGCTCGAGACGGGGGCCTCCCGACTGTGAGCCGGAAAATCAGCGTCCAAAAACGCCTCTAGATTATCCTCCGTAATCCCTCCCAGAAACTGGCTGGGCACGTGCTCAGCCGGGGCGTCGATCTTACCGCGCAGGTGGTCCTGAGCCTCGGAGTCCCAGACATTTTCGTTATTCTCGGTAAAGCCCCCGGCATTAGAGCTGTAGACGGCGTTGACGATGCGGTTGCCCTGGAGCATGACCTGGCCGCGGGTGGCGTCGACGGCAGCCGAAGTGCGCG
>SLJM01000347.1 GCA_007135085.1 Myxococcales bacterium | reverse complement strand
GTCTTTCGGTTGGCCTCTTTGACGCGGTCCGGGGCGTCGGCGCCGTGGTTGACGCAGACGATGATCTCCACTTCCGTCGGGGCCATCTCGGTGTCTGCGACGGAGTCGATGACCTCGGCGACGGTCTCCAATTCGTCGTAGGCGGGGATGACCAGGCAGATCTTCAAGTCATCTGCCGGGGGCGGCAGCTCGACGCCGGCGTCGATGTCGACGGCGTGGCGCTCGAGATAACGGCTTATTGTCTTCGTCGGGTCTTTCACAACCGGCCGTCAGTGCAGGGCAGATCGAATCGGCAATTCTTCGACGATAGCAGCTTCCACGTCGAGGAATTCATCGAGCCGTTTTTCGACGGCGTCGTGGTCGCAATATTGGAGGGCCAGCTCGTAGAAGTCGCCCCGGTGCTTCGACTCGCTGGCGGCCAGTTCGCGATAAAAATCGCCGAGGGGTTGTTCGTCGCGAGAAGTGAGCTCCCGGCCGAGCATGGCGAAGCGCTCGCAGCCGCGGTACTCGATGATCGAGCCCAGGAGCAGGCGGTCCAGCAGGCGATCCGAGCCGCCGCGGCGGGAGTGCGCGAGGAGGGCGTTGACGTAGGGGTCGGGCTCGTCGGCGGTGAGGGCCACGCCGCGGTCACGCATCAGGTGGAAGACCTGGTGGAAGTGCTCCAACTCTTCGCGGGCCACCTCGACCATGGCGTCCACCAGGTCGAGCTTGTCCGGGTAGCGCACGACCAGGCTCATGGCGTTGGCAGCGGCTTTGCGCTCGGCGGCGGCGTGGTCGGGTAGGAATGTGTCGAGCTCGTCGGCCACTACGGTGGCCCACTCGTCGGGGGTCTGGGCGCGGAGTTTGAACATTTTGGAGGATCCGTTGCAGATTGTATTGAATATGGAATTTCGTGAATTAGAGCCGGCCCATCTGGTACAGTAACTTTGTTTGGGTCCGACGGGAAGGGAGAAGGAATGCGTAAACCAATGATTGTGCTGGCGTTTGCCTGGGTGGTGGTGGTTCCCCTAGGACTGGCGGGGTGCCATCCCCTTCAGGGGGTGCCACCGGAGGGAGTGCGAGTGGTGCGGGCCGATCCCGGGTTTGCCCCTCACTACGGTGGGCTGGTGACGGTCCAAGCCTTCGAACACGAAATCGGAGTCCACGGGGAGGTATATCATGTCGACCGTGGCTATGACATAAACGAGGTTCGCTGGAGCGAAGAGGGGCTGAGTATCGCCACCGTGGAATCCCGGGGGACCAGTTCGTTTTCCACGTCAGAAGGCATAAGTTATTCCGACTTTGAGTCCGTCTATCACGGGATTCTGGAGCCCGGATTCTTTATGCTCCCAGGCGATGAAATCGACGACGGGCGCCCGGGAGAGCCAGTGTTTTCCTTCGGGTATCACCTTATTGATGGTGCCGGTGGGGTAGAAGAAGATATCTGCCTGGTCAGCTGGCAGAGCCCTTCCCAGGCCCAACGATATTGGCCCTATCAGGAGTGGGGTTGTTTTCTCGAAGAGATCAGAGAGTGGATTCCCACCATCGGAGCGCCTCCTCATTTGGGCACGGCGACGGCGTCCCCCGATGGAAGTCGAATCACGGCGGTCCTGGCGTCAGAGGAGAATCTCAGTGAATTTATCGTGGTCCAGGTGGAGCTGCTCGACGAGCCGGTGCTGGTCAATGCCTATCCCCTGGATCTTAGCGCCATCGCCGATGGACGGACCCCCCATCTGTATCGAATGCCTATCCAGGTCAATTCCCGTGGTGAGGTCGCCCTGGGCGTCAACTGGGATGGAGAGGAGTGGGCCGTGTTGGCCATCGATAATGAACGCGTAGAGGAGCTCTTCTCCATAACGATCGAGAGGGACTCCTCCCGTTTCGCCACCCCCCGGGCCCGTCGCCAGGGCCTCTGGAAGGTCTTCTGGGCCCATGACACCTGGGGGGCCATCATCGGTGAGCAGGTGGTCCTCGTCGCTGACGACGGGGGCCTTTGGGAGCGTGATATTGGAGACCCTCGAGATATTAGTCGCCGGGGACATCCGGTCTGGATGGAAGATGGCCAGTTGGTTATCACGGCGACGAAGACTCTGATCGTCGAAGAGGGGTTGCCCATTTTGATCAGCGCCACCACCCATGAGATCGAAGCGGGCACGGCGCCTCTGGTTGGCTCTCCGAAGACGGCTCGCTACGGGGTTCAGATCTGTGCCGTGCCCCTGGATGCCCGGCTTCGAGAAACAGCGCAGGAAGAGTGCCGGGTGGTCGAGCGCTGAAGCCGGTCGGCTCTCAGGGGACTGCCAGGGCAGGGATGCCCTGTGGACCAAAAGGCAAAGCAACTGCCAGGGCCGGGGCGCCCGGTGGACCAGAAGGCACGGCAGGGGAAGCCCAGGCGTCGACCATGGTGAGCATAAGCGAGAACTCCGGGGTGGTATAACGGAAACCGATATTATAATCTGTGGGATATACTCAATCTGGAGCTATCCGAAGTTCTGCAGTGGGGGTTCCATTTCCTTTTGACCGGTCGACTCGACCAGTGCCTGGGCTGGTATGCTCAGGTTCAGCTATGGAGGGATGGGGATATGCAGAAGAAATTGGTTCTCAAAGTGATGGGTGGTCTGGGCTGCGCTGCCGTGGCCGCCGGGGGGTGTGTGGTGGCGGTGGTGGTAGGGTTGTTTTGGTGGGTGGGTCCTATTGCCGAGGTGGGACCAGATATGTGGTACGAGCTTCCCGGACAGGCGGTGAATTTGGATATGGTGGAGTGCCAGTCCGGTTGGGAAGGTGATCAGGGGGAGGGAAAGATGTATTGCGAAGAGTTGGCCACGCCGCCGTCGTTGGCGTTTGACGCGCCCACGGGAGTCGAGGTCCATTTTGATGAGCGAGGGGTTCGCGCGGAATCGCTTCTCTTAGAAATCCGCGATTATCAGCCTCGGATTAGCACTGATGAAGAGACGAATAGCTTTGATGTCGCTCTTCACGCCGATATCGTAGCGGAGGTGATAGAAACTTCTGATAATTGCACAGCCCTCTATTCTACTTTTGCAGGGATACATCGATGGGATTGTGGTGATCTGGTCTACGCCTCAATCGAACCATTGAGATTGTTGAGCGATGATCAGCCGGCCTATCTTATGGTGGGGCAGAATTTCGAGCAATACGACGAATTCATTAGTGGCGAAGGCACAAAACTCCATCAAGCCTCGGCCCAAATGAGCATTGAAGCGGCGGAGCCCTTTATCGACGACGATGGCAGTACGATTCAGAACGTTGCGTTGGTCGATCAATATTATCTGGAGGCCTATTTCTTTTTGATCCGCATCCCAGAAGAGTACCGCACGAGGGAGGTGGAGGAGCAGATTGAAATGCTCGAAGAGCGGCGCAGTAGGTTGGCAGGGGTGCTTCGGTACCAACGGGAAGCCGGGCTCGCACATACCCCCCTGCCGGCGGGCAATGAGTTGGTTCATATTCCGCTGTTGGTCGGACAAAAAGAGAGAGTGATGAAGACCTTATTGGGGCCGACTCAAGAACGGAAGGCTCAGGGCGGAGGAGAGGTGTCGATGATCTTCGGCCAGCCCGACACGGTGGACTGGCATGCAGAGGTGACCTTCGTCGACGGGATCTCCCAAGAGGTCGTGATCGAGTTTGTCGTCACCGAGGGAGAAATCATACTCGAAGAATTCAAGGGCGAGATTTTCGGACTTCCCGCCGTAAAGCCGGTCACGTCTACCGACGACAAACGTCGTTGGGAGGACCTGGCCGGGCTTTCGGAGGTGGAATTGGAGCGAGTTGGCAATGAAAGGTTGATCCTTACAGCCTCGCTTTGAAGACCGCGGGGGGGAGCCTCTACAACTGCCAGGGCAGGGATGCCCTGTGGACCAAAAGGCAAAGCAACTGCCAGGGCAGGGATGCCCTGTGGACCAAAAGGCAAAGCAACTGCCGGGGCCGGGGCGCCCGGTGTTTTGGCGCACGGATTTACAATTCGGTGACGTTGATCTTGAGCTCGTAGGGCACGGAGAGTCCGTCGTCGGGGTTGATTCTAATGTCGATGGGGACGGTGGGATCCGAGGTCCATACATCGAAGAGGCGGACCGTCCAGGAGAGGCCGCCGTGGTCGGGGTCTTCGTTGACGACAAAACACTCGGTGTCGGTCGCGCTGTCGCAGGTGCTGGTGGGGCTCAAATTATAACTAAAGTGGATAAATGCAGAGTCGGCTACGGGGCAGATTTCGCTTGTGGGGATGAGGTCGATGTCGACGTAGAAGTCGACCTGACGGCAGACACGGGCCTGGATGCGGTAGCGATGGTTGCCGTCGAAACAGGTCTCCCCCTCGAAGCTCAGATCTTCGACGCCCACGAAATAGGCGTCGTCGCCGTCGCCGATACAGCCGTAGCGATTCTCTTCTGCGCCTTCAATTGTGGGGTTGATCAACAGTCCTGTCGTGGTTTTGACGGCTTCGTCGACGCCCCGATCACAGGGAAGGGTGGGCTCGCAGGTCTCGGGCTCGGTGGTGTTATTCTGGTTGTTCTGCGTCTGGTTGTTCTGAGTCTGGTTGTTCTGAGTCTGGTTGTTCTGGTTGTTCTGATTGTTCTGGTTGTTCGACTCCCCATTGCCATCTTGATCGCTGTCGTCGGTGACGACGCAGCTATGGTTCACACAGGTTTCGTTGGTGAAGCAGTCGTCATCGGTCGTGCATTCATCGCTGGTGCAGGCCGTCAAGAGTAGATAGCTGCACAGAAGGGCGAAGGCGGTCAGGTACTTCTGGGTCTTCATATATATCTCGATTACGTCGGGGGCCTGTCGAGCCGCGTCTATTCTATAGCCGATGAACCTCGAAATACCAGCGTTCGTAGATCGTATTTTTGGGGCGTTGGACCCTTGTCGGTTCCGAGGTCGGTCCTGTATTTGAGGGAGGGATCTAAGAGCCGGTCCACTCAAACTCAACTCTCATAGCCATACATACCATGACAGATACGACGGATACGCTGGACATCTACGCCTGGAACGTCAACGGCCTGCGGGCCTGCACCCGGAAGGGGTTTTGCGATTGGCTCCACGAGAGTGAGCCCGACATCGTGGGCGTTCAGGAGTTGCGCGCCCTACGGGAGCAATTGCCAAAAAAAGTAGCTCAACCAGAGGGCTATCATACCCACTTTTTCCCGGCCCAATCGAAGAAGGGCTATAGCGGGGTGGGGTTGTTCTCGAAGATCGAGCCCGACCTGGTGCTCACCTCGGTGGACGAGGAGCGATTCGACCGGGAGGGGCGAATTCAGATCGCGACTTATGGAAAGCTGCGAATCGCCAACGTCTATTTTCCAAACGGTAGCGGTAAAAATCGCGACCTGAGTCGCATCCCCTATAAGCTCGATTTTTACGACCACCTGCGCGAATTATTGCAGCCCGATGTGGACGCCGGCGAGGCCCTTCTGGTGATGGGAGATTTCAATACGGCTCATAAGCCCATCGATCTGGCCAGGCCGAAGGCCAACGTGGAGACCAGCGGGTTTCGGCCCGAGGAGCGCGAGAGCTTCCAGCAATGGATCGACGCCGGCTGGACCGACACCTTCCGCCACGTATGCGACGAGCCCGAGCGCTATACCTGGTGGACCTACCGAGGCAATTGCCGGGAGCGAAACGTGGGCTGGCGCATCGACTACGTGCTGGCCAGCCCGGGGGCCATGGAGTATTTCGTCGACGCCGATATCCACCACGACGTCATGGGCTCCGATCATTGTCCGATCAGCGTGACCCTGGACCGGGGCGTATTGGGTTAGCCTGGAAGGAGCGGAGAAGCGAAGGAGCGGAGAAGCGAAGGAGCGGAGGAGCGGAGAAGCGAAGAGCGGAAGATTCGAACGGATTGTAGCTGATAAGCGGAGAACATGGATCATCGGGGTTGTTGTACAGGGCATTTGCGTTGTTTCGGTGTCCAGTAGCTGTGGTGGGGAAGTTATAGACTTCGCCGTTTCCCGAAGGCTCACCTCTCCGCTTATTCGCTTTCATCCGTTCGAATCTTTCGCTCTCCGCTTCTCAGCTGTTCCGCTTCTTAGCTGCTCCGCTCCTCAGCTCCTCCGCTTCTCAGATCTTGATTGGACGGGCGATGTCTAAGTCGCTATTGATAGCGCTATAAGTTGACCTGTTGAATAAGCAAACCGACGAAAGGATTAGTTGATGAATTTTAGGAAATTGCCCGTCCCCGCCGCACTCTCAACGCTGGCTTTTATTGTGGCCGCCTGTGGTGGTGGCGATGAGCCCATGGAGCTGGCCGTAGAATACGATTATATCCCTGAATTTTTTACCTACGTCGACGGCGTGCCCAACGATGAGCAGCCGGAGTTGACGGTCATCGCCGGCAGCGACGAGAGCATCGCCAATCCCAACGACCTGGCGTTTCATCCCCATAAGGATCGGGAGTTGGAGCTGTGGGTGATCAACGAGGATTCGCACACTACGGGCGGCTCGTCGGTGACCCTATTTGACGCCGGGACCGAGGATCAGGACTACGAGTGGATTCGCGACGGAAATGCCTGGCATTTTATGGCCATGCCACCGGCCATGGCCTTTAGCGACAACGGCAATTGGGCAACTGGTGTCGGCATTCAGGACGCCAATCACGACGGCGGGTCCTTTGCGGGTCCTTCGCTTTGGTCCAGCGATTTCGAGATCTACGGCGTCGTCGGCGATCCCCCCTCGGCCGAGTTCAACGGTAGCCACCTGGATATGCTCCACGGAAGCCCCTACGCCATGGGCATTGCCTACGAGCGCGTACCCGACAATGAGTGGGACAACGCCTTCTGGGTCTTCGACGGCTATCACGGCTATATGGTGCGCTACGACTTTCACGAGCCCCATTACCCGGGCGGCTACGATCATTCCAACGGTCGGATTCATCGCTACGACGAGGTGGAAGTAGAGCGTCACGAGTCGCTGCCCAGTCATCTCATCATCGATCAGGAGACGGGTTGGCTCTATATCAACGATACGGGCAATAATCGGGTGCTTCGCCTCGATATTCACACCGGCGAAGTCTACAGAGAACGTGGTCCGCTCAACGAGCCGCTGGAAGAACATTTCCATCTAAACGAGGTCGTCTGGGAGGTCTTCGTAGACGAGGGCATCGACGACCCCACGGGGATCGCGCTCCACGACGGGAGACTCTTCGTGAGCAATCACGGCACAGAAGAGATCATCGCCTTTGATTCCGAAAGTGGCAAAGAGCTCGGTCGCATCGACGTGGGCCCCGGCATCCGCGGCATCACGATCGGTCCCGACGAGAAATTGTGGCTCGCCGGATACGACAACGACGAAATCCTGCGCGTGGATCCTCGATGATCGTTCATATTCTGTATGAAAATCCCGACTGGCTGCCGCCGCTTACGGATGCCCTCGATGAGGTGGGCTTTGACCATCGCCTCATCGAGGTGCGCCAGGGCATCGTCGACGGCTCGCCAGAGCCGGGGATCTACCTCAACCGCATGAGCCCCTCGTCGCATACCCGTGGGCATGTGGAGAGCGTGGGGCTCACGCGAGAAATTCTGGCCTGGCTCGAGATGCACGGCGCCCGCGTGGTCAACGGCCTGTCGGCCTTTGAGCTCGAGATGAGTAAGCAACGCCAATATATGGTTTTAGGAAAATACGGCATTCCCACCCCGCGAACGGGGCTGGCCGTGGGAAGCGAGCAATTAGTCGAGCTGACGCGAACCTTCGACGGGCCCTTTATCACCAAGCATAATCGCGGCGGTAAGGGACTCGGAATTGTCCTATTTTCGTCGGCCGACGAATTGGCAGATAGGTTGGCCCAGGGAGATTTTGATTTCGGGCCCAACGGGCAGGTGATCATCCAGGAATATATCGAGGCCGCCCAGCCCCATATCACTCGCGTCGAGCTCGTCGGCGGCGAAATGGTGCTCGCCATGGAGAGTTCGACGAGCGACGGCTTTGAGCTCTGTCCCTCCGATGTGTGTCAGATCAAAGCGGCGAAGCAACAGCCCGATAATTGCCCGATCGACGGAGGCGCCAAATTTCGCCCCTCACAGCTTTCGGCGTCAGATCCGTTGGTGGCGCAATACCGGGCGATGTGTGCCGGCGAGGGCATCGAGATTGCGGGCATTGAGTTCGTGGAAGATGCCCAGGGCCGTCGCTATACCTACGATATCAACGGCACCACCAATTATAACCAAACACTTGGTCGCGAAATCGGCGTCAACGGCATGATGAAGGTCGCCGAATATCTTCGTGATGTGGTGGCCCCGCAGATTAGCTAATCAGCTTATCGCGTCGCGCACCTGGTCGGACAGATCGTGGATATGGGGTGAATCGGTCACGGTCTTGACCGTCTTGAGCCGCGCCTTGAGCGAGGCTGAGCCGGTCAGGGTCTGGCGCCGGTGCAGGTCGAGCAGATGCTCCAGCACCTTCTGGACGGTGCGCTCGCTGGGATGATCGAGCATCCGGCCCAACAACTCCTCGTCGTCGGGCAGGTCGTAGCCCTTTCTCAGGTAGGCGTTTACGGCTTTGGCGAAGGTGCGAAGGTCGTCGGCCTGACGCATCTCCTCGACGGCCTCGCGGCGAATCGCCTCGGGGCTTCCCTCCTCGGGGGCCAGCTCGTCCATCATATTTTTAAAGCGCTCCGGCACCTTTCCGCCGGACTGAAAGAGCTTGTCCAGGTCCGACTTATAGGACTTCGACGAGCGCTGCTCGCGGTGGGACTTCTTCTTGCCCCGATTGTCGTCGGTATAATTGCTGCGGCTTTTACGGCGGCTCGGGTTGTCGTCGTGGCTCATCGGGTTGGCTCCCAGATCAAGATCGAATAGGGTCGACGTAGTTCAGCGCAAATATAGCGAAGTTTTCCGGGAGGCAAAGGTCAGTTGCGGTCTCGGAGGAACAAATTTGGGAGCGATGAGATGGAAGGTAGCCGATTTTCAGATCCGAAAGCCCTGGTGGACGCACTGATCGCCGAGCGGGGTCGCCGCATAAAGGCGGCCTTTCCCCTGGGGCTGGGAAAGCCGGTGCATTTGATCAATGAGCTCGTCGAGCGCGCCAAAACAGGGGAACTCGAAGAGCTCGAGATCTTTACGGCGCTCAGTCTGACGGCGCCGTCGGCCGGCTCCGATCCCCTCCAGCAGCGCTTGATGGAGCCCATCATCGACCGGCTCTTCGGCGGCGTGCCGCCCCTGCGTTATGTCGACCTGCGGGCCCGCGGGGAGCTGCCGGAGACGGTGCGCATCAACGAATTCTACTATCCCCCGGGCTCTCTTCTGGGCTCGCCGGTGGCCCAGCGCCACTATAAGAGCGTCAATTTCACCGACGCCTTTCGGTTGATGAAGGAGGCCGGCCTGGACGTGATCGGTCAGTTGGTCCGCCCCAACGACGGCGGCTGGGATTTAAGTTGTAATACGGACCTGTCGCTAGACCTCTATCCGAAATTGCGTCAACGGGAGCGCAAGGACCGACCGATTCTCGTCGCCCAGGTCAACCGGCGTCTGCCGCTGATGGGCGACACGGCCGTCGTCGATGGCCAGACCTTCGACGCCGTGCTGGACAACGAGTCGCTGGACCACGACCTCTTCGGTCTGCCGAGCCTGCCCGTATCGGACGTGGAATATGCCATCGGCCTGCGCGTGGCCTCGCTTCTAAAAGACGGCGGGACCATCCAGATCGGAATCGGTGGGTTGGGCGACGCCGTGGCCTGGGCGTCGATCCTGCGTCACGAGAAGGAAGAGCGGTTCGCCGGGATATTGGAAGCGCTGGGAACGACGAGCGCCGAAGAAGAACTCATCGACAAATGGGGTGGTCGCCAGTCCTTTGAGGACGGGCTCTATGCGTCGACGGAGATGTTCGTCGAGGGGCTGCTGCATATGGCAAAGCGGGGCGTGCTGACACGCCAGGCCGACGACGGCGCCGTCCTCCACGGGGCGTTTTATCTGGGGTCACCGCGGTTTTACGAAGAATTGCGCAACCTGAGCGACGAGGAGCGCAAAAAATTCTCCATGCGAAGCGTGCGCTTTACGAATCTGCTCTATGGCGACGAGGAGCAAAAGCGGACGCAGCGAAAGCACGCCCGATTTATCAACTCGGCGATGATGGTCACCGGTCTCGGCGCCGTGGTCTCCGACGGCCTGGAGGACGGTCGAGTTGTCAGCGGCGTGGGCGGACAATACGAATTCGTCACCATGGCCCACGCCCTCCCCGGCGGTCGATCGATCATCATGGTCCCCGCCACCCGTGAGAGCGGCGGCGAAGTGCGGTCGAATATTGTGTGGAATTACGGTCACTGCACAATTCCCCGTCACCTGCGCGATATTGTGGTCACCGAATACGGCGTCGCCGATCTGCGCGGCAAATCAGACGAGGAGATCGTCAAGGCCATGATCGGCGTCTGCGACGCCCGCTTTCAGGACGAGTTGGTGGAGAGGGCAAAGTCGGCGGGCAAATTGGCGAAGGGCTGGCAGGTTCCCGAATCAATGCGTCAGAATCGGCCCGAGCGAGTGACCGATGGGCTGGCCGAGTTTCGCGGCGACGGCACGGTGCCCCGCACGCCCTTCGGAAGCTCCCTGTCGGAGGTGGAGCTCGATCTGGTAGAGGCCCTGCAGCACTTAAAGGGCATCAGCGACGACGTGCGAGCCCGGCGGTTTCCCGAGCTGTCGGCGGATAATCTGGCGAGGGCGATTCGCGGCTCCGATAAATTCGAGGCCCATCTCAAGCGCATGGGGCTTGCCGAGCCCGACTCGCTCAAGGAGCGTGCGTTGCAGCGAGCAGTGATCTACGGGTTGAAGGAGACCGTTGGGGAGTAGGTGTGGGGGGACGGGCCATCGAGGTGGTGCGGTCGCCCCCTTTGGTTCGCTTGCGCTTCACCATTTCCCCCAGGGACTTACTCGATAGGGGCGTTGCTGTGGGACCAAAAGAAGAACAGCCAGGCCAGGGATGGCCTGAGGACCAAGAGACGAAAAGCCAGGCCAGGGATGGCCTGAGGACCAAAAGACGAAAAGCCAGGCCAGGGATGGCCTGAGGACCAAGAGTACGAACAGCCAGGCCAGGGATGGCCAGAGGACCAAAAGACGAAAAGCCAGGCCAGGGATGGCCAGAGGACCAAAAGACGAACATCCAGGCCAGGGATGGCCAGAGGACCATTAAACTATCATTGATTTCGGTGGTTCTGCGCGACGAGTTTATGGTCCACAGGCCATCCCTGGCCTGGCAGTCCACCACGAAAACCAACTCGGTC
>SLJM01000070.1 GCA_007135085.1 Myxococcales bacterium | reverse complement strand
GTGCAGCGTCGACATCAGAAGATCATCGAGGAAACGCCGTGCCCCGTGCTCTCCGAGGAGACGCGGCAGGCCATGGGCGAGGTGGCCGTGCAGGCTGCTAAAGCCGTGGACTACGAGGGAGCGGGGACGGTGGAGTTTTTGCTCGACACCGACGAGAATTTCTATTTTCTCGAGATGAATACGCGCCTTCAGGTCGAGCACCCGATCACAGAGATGATCACCGGCGTCGATCTGGTGAAATGGCAGGTCAAGATCGCCGCCGGCGAGGAACTCACACTACGGCAGGAGGATCTGACGCGCTGGGGGGCGGCCGTGGAATGCCGAATTTACGCCGAAGATCCGGAGGATAATTTCCGGCCCGCGCCGGGTAAGATCACGCGCATCGAAGCCCCGGCGGGACCGGGCGTGCGCGAAGACGGTGGAGTGTACTCCGGCGCCGTGGTGCCCGTGATGTACGATCCCATGATCTCCAAGCTCATCACCTGGGGGGCCGATCGCGACGAGGCGATCGCCCGGATGCGTCGTGCCCTCGATGAGTACGTGATCAACGGGGTGACCACGAACCGCGAGTTTCATCTGGAAGTATTGGAGCACCCGGACTTCGTGGGCGGAAAATACGATACCCATTTCGTGCCTCGCTGGCTCGAAGAGCGCGATAAGCCGGCGGCGACGCAGAAGAAATTTGCCGAGCTGGCCGCCGTGATCGCCACCCATCGAAAAGACCAGGAGTTGGCCCAGCGCTCGGAGTCGGCTGGCGGCGGGGCGGGGCCCAGGAATCGCTGGAAGACCATCGGCCGTATGCGCCAGCTCGGCAAGGGTTGGTGAGCTGGTGATTGTGCTCGGCCGAGACTGCCAGATTTTTAGACGTTTTGGAGCGATAAGATGAGCAGAACGCAAAAATATACGGTCTTCAACGGCGACGACGAAGAGCGGGTCTGGGAAGTACGAGATCTGGACGACGGTCGCTACGAGGTCACCGATCCTGACGGGAAGACCTTTGAGGTCGACGCGTTTACGCCTGGCGAGGGAAAACTCCATATGCTCGTCGACGGGGCGTCGGTGGACGCCGATATCGTCGACACCGGTCGGGATCTGGCCGTCCTCGTCGGCGGTGAAGACCATCGAGTGACCGTGCTCAACGACCGGGAGCTTCGAATGCGCGCCGCCGGCGCCGGGCCCGGTGGTGGCGATCACCCCGATCTGGAGAGCCCCATGGCGGGCAAGGTGGTCAAGATCATCGCCCAGCTAGGCCAGGCCGTCGACATCGGCGATCCCCTGGTGGTGGTGGAGGCGATGAAGATGGAAAACGATCTCAAGGCCCACCGCCCCGGCGTGGTCTCGGCGGTGGCCGTCGAAGAGGGGCAGGCCGTCGAGATCGGCGACGTGCTGGTGACCATCGACGACGACGAGTGAGGCGATTTCGATGAGCGACAAGGAATTTCAACAAGCCCTTAAAGAGGCGCGACGTCAGTGGGAAGAGGACGTCCTCGAGCCTCTGCTCGACCGCTTCGGCCTGCGCAAGGAGTCTTTCGACTTAAGCGACGGCGAAGAGGTGGAGCCTCTCTACGGTCCGGATCATCGCCAGGGGGCGGACTACCTGGAAGAGGTGGGATTTCCCGGCCAATATCCCTTTACCCGTGGTGTGCAGCCCACGATGTACCGGGGAAAATTGTGGACCATGCGCCAATATGCCGGATTCGGTACGGCGAAGCAGTCCAATGAGCGCTATCACTACCTGCTCGAGCAGGGCACGTCGGGGCTGTCCGTGGCCTTTGATCTGCCCACTCAGATGGGCTTTGACTCCGACTCCAGGCGCGTGCGTGGCGAGGTAGGAAAGGTGGGCGTAGCCATCGATTCTATCGCCGATATGGAGATATTGCTCGACGAGCTTCCCCTGGACAAGATCTCGACGTCGATGACGATCAACTCCACGGCGGCTATTCTGTTGGCCCTATACGTGGCCGTCGCCGACGCCCGCGGGATCTCACGCGACAAATTGCGTGGCACCATCCAGAACGACGTGCTCAAAGAATATATCGCCCGCGGCACCTATATCTATCCGCCGCGGCCGAGCATGAGGATCATCACCGATATCTTTGGCTATTGCCAAAAAGAGGTGCCCCGTTGGAATACGGTGAGCATCTCGGGCTACCACATCCGCGAGGCGGGAAGCACGGCCGTCCAGGAGGTGGGGTTTACCCTGGCAAACGGTATCGCTTATGTGGAGCAGGCCATAGAGGCCGGGCTCGACGTCGATGATTTTGCAGGGCGGCTGTCGTTTTTCTTCAACGTCCACAACAATTTCTTCGAAGAGATTGCAAAATTCAGGGCCGCCCGCCGGCTGTGGGCAAAGATCATGAAGGAGCGCTTCGGCGCCAAAAAAGAGCGGTCTATGCGCCTTCGCTTCCACAGCCAGACCGCCGGGTCGACTCTGACGGCGCAGCAACCGCAGGTCAACGTGGTGCGCGTGGCCATGCAGGCCATGGCGTCCGTGCTGGGCGGAACTCAGTCACTGCACACCAATTCCTGGGACGAGGCGTTGAGCCTGCCAAGCGAGGAGTCGGCGCGTATGGCGCTGCGCACCCAGCAGGTCATCGCCCACGAGACGGGGGTGGCCGATCTGGTCGATCCGCTGGCCGGTAGCTACGCCGTCGAGACCCTCACCGATGAAATCGAAGAGCGAGCCGCTGAATATATCGCCCGCATCGATGATATGGGCGGTGCCGTATCGGCCATCGAGGCCGGTTTTCAGCAGTCCGAAATTCAAGAGGCAGCCTACCAGGCTCAGCTCGCCCAGGAACGCGGCGAGGCTGTTATCGTCGGGGTCAATCGGTTTGAGACCGACGAGGATCCGCCGGTGGACCTGCATAAGGTCGACGACCAGGTGGAGGCCGAGCAGGTCGAGAGATTACGAGATTTCAAGGCCTCACGCTCGGCTGACGACGTCGCTCAGGCCCGAAAAGCGCTGGCCGAAGCCGCCAGGGGAGGAGACAATCTGATGCCCCGTATCGTCGACGCCGTCAAACGCAAGGTCACCCTGGGCGAGATCTCCGATACACTTCGCGAGGAGTTCGGGGAATACATTGAGAACGTAGTGCTTTGAATGAGCGCGGCTCGCGCTGCACTTTGCGGCAGTTGTCGCCCCGGTAGTCGCAGTGCCGTAGAAGTTGCAGTGTTGTCAAAGTTGTAGTTGCAGTAGCAGTTGGAGTTGCAGTACCAGCAGTTCCCACTACCCACCACCCATCACCTACTACCCACCGCAGTCATATGTCCGAATCAATTAATGGCGTTCGAATCCTTCGCCCTCGTTTCCAAAAAGCATTGATCCTCGAGGAGCCCGATCCGAGTCTGGACGGGTATCTGGAGAGTATGGGGATCGAGGCTCAACGCCTGCCCCTGGAGTTGACCCAGAAGCGCGAGGAGGTGCTTCGCATTTTGCGCGAGGGGCAGCACGACCTGCTCTATAAGCGAAGCCGCTTTGAGGTCGATGAGGAAGTGCTCACGGCGTCGGCGAATCTGGCAGCGATCATGTTGTGCTGTATCGGCGACGATTCGGTGGACAAAAAAGCCTGTGCCCAACATGGGATCTTGGTGACCAACGATCCCGTGAGCAACGGCCGCTCCGTGGTGGAGTTGGTCATGGGTGAGATGATCTGCCTTGCACGGCGAATCTTCGAGGCCGATCGAGACGGGGGACGCCATCTGTGGACCAAGGGCAGCACGGGGCGTTTTGAGTTGATGGATAAAAACCTGGTCATCATCGGTCTGGGCAATATCGGCAAGCAGGTGGGCCGGGTGGCCGATGACTTTGGAATGAACGTCTATTTTTATGACGTCAATGAGGTGGCCCGCGAGGTAGGCCAGGCCCTGGGATGGAAGGCCTGCACCAGCTTGAGCGAAGCATTTCAGGTGGCTGACGTGGTCACCGTGCACGTGTCGGCCGAAGATCCCCTGGGGCGTTCGAATCGTCGGATGTTCGAATACGAGCATTTTACGCAATTTGCCGCCAATCGGCCCGAGAAGAGTCCCCGGATTTTCATCAACGCCGCGCGAGGCTTTTTATACGATCCCGACGATCTCAAGCGGGCCATCGACGAGGGGCATATCGAGCGTGCGGCGGTGGACGTCTTTCCCGAAGAGCCGGGAAGCGCCGAGGATCCCTGGGTCAACCCCTACGCCGAACAGCAGGGAGTGGTCACCACTCCCCATATCGGGGCGGCCACCGAGGAGGCCCAGCCCAGGATCGCCAAGCATGTGGCGGTGACGACGCGAATGTTCAACGATACAGGGGCGGTGCGGGATTGCGTCTTTGCGCCGGGGCAGATCATCGGCGTCGATGCCGACCAGGCCAAGACGATCCTGACCGTGGTCCACAGCGACCAGCGGGGAACAAAAAAGGCGGTGGACGACGCCATCTACGAGGCCGGGTTAAATAACCTGGAGTCCTCTCACCGCGACTTTCCGGATTATGGATTTGCCTACGACGTCAACGCCATCGATCGGCCGATGAACCGCGAGCAATTGCGCAAATTGGTGGCTACCGCCACGGAGTTGACCGGTGACAGCCACGCCATCCGTGCGGTGCGCCAGATTCCCGTCCCCAAGGGCTGAGAGAGCACATATTCTTTAGCGCGACGACGGCGGCGGCGGAGGAGGATTTTCGGGCGGTGGTTCGGGCTGGCGTTGGGTCTCGCCGGTGTCCATATCGATGCCGGTCAACAGGTCGCTCAAGGTCAGAAGCAGGGCGATGACGACGGTGACCACGACGATCATGCGCATGGTGTATAAAAAGCCTGTCATCGTCCGCTCGAAGGTCTCCTCGGCGCGGGCATCGTAGCGATCGGCCAGATCGCGAAGGCGTTCTTCGAGGCGCCCCGATTCTTCGCCGACGTCGATATATTCCACCACCTCCTGGGGCAGCGCCTTCGATTCGTAGAGCCCGGTGCTGAGGCGCTCACCATTTTCGATGGCCCGTTGGACGATGGGGATTCGTCGCTCGATCTTGGGATTATTGGCCGCTTCGGCGGCCAGGGAGAGGGCGCGATGAACGGTGAGACCGCTGGCGATGGATTGCTCCGTATAGCGGCAAAAGACGGCGACGGAGTTGATCTTGGCCGACTCGTTGATCACTGGAAGGGGCAGGCCCACCCACAGGCGGTGGATGACGTTTCGCATCGCCATATCGACCGGCAAATTCAGATAGATCAGGCCCAAGAAAAAACAGATGCATCCAAAGATGCCCACTTCGATACTGGACTGAATGAAGATCGGTTTTAGATTGGCGATGACGTTCGAAGACTCCGTGAGGGCATCGAAGTCGGTGGAGAAGATATTTCGAGCGAGAACGAAGCCAAGAGCGAAAAGAATAAAGGGTTCGACGCAGGCCGAGGTCAGGCGCTTTTTATGACGGTGGCGCTTGGCGTAAAACTTGCCGAGTTGTTTAAAAGTCGTCGGCAATTTGCCCTGCTGTTCGGCGACGTAGATGAGTTTTCGCGCCGTCGGATCGAGGAGCCCGAAACGGGCAAAGGCCTCGCCGAGCATATCGCCGTCCTGCAGAATCGATTCGCGAAGTCGGGAGACGACCTTGCGTTCGTGGCCCTGTCGTTCCAGCATGTCGATGATGCGGGCGTAGCCCATGCCGCTTTCCAGACCGTCGCCAAATAAAGTACAAAGCGTGGCGGCCTGGGAATCGTTGAGGTAGGTCGAACGTTCGCGAACGACCGGGGCGTTGTCAGATGGTGTACTGGAATGGGGACCCATCGAGAGTGCTCGCGAAGCAACGAGAAGAGAAAGTGCAGAGGCTGCCACAGGCGGCTCTGCGGGGACGATAAACCGACATACCCAGAGATTGTAACCGATTGACGAGGCATCTCGAAAGGTGCGAACCAAGGAGAGTTGAAATGGCGTTGGATCAGGACAAGATGCGCGGGCTGATGAAGGAAATCCTTCAAGAGGAATACCTCCAACTCGACGTGGTCGGCTATTCGCTCGAGGAAAAATTCGACGAGCAAAAGAGCCGGATCTCCTGCCAGATGAAAAATGTCGACGGCAGCCCTCTAGAGGTCACCGGCGAGGGAGTGGGCACCATCGATGCCCTGTTTGCGGGATTGCGATCCCATCTGGCGGCGGATTACCCGTCGCTGAAGTCGATCGCCTTTTCTCAATTTTCCATTCGCGGGTTGATCAGCACCGAGGTCGCTCGGGAGTCGTCGAAGGCCGAGGCCGAAGCCACGGTGGGCATCGTCAACAGCGAGGGAAAAGAGTTTGTCTTTCTGGCAAAGGAACCCTCCGTGAGCCGAGCCGGAATTCAGGCCACGGTCAGCGCCGCCGAGTATTTCGTCAACAGTGAGCGCACCTATGTGAAGCTCCATGAGATCTTGGAGCATTATCGCAACGAAGGGCGCACCGATCTGGTGGAGAAATACACGGACCTGATGAGCCAGGTGGTCCAGAATACGTCGTATTCGGAAGTGGTGGAGCAGATTCAAACCAAGATGAACGGCAAATAATCTGAGCTGTTCAAAGAAGAATCAAAAGCAGCGATCCGGCGAGGGAGCTCCCGGCGATCCGTAAAGGGGCCCCTCGCCGAATCGCTCGATATGAAGGCACCAATTCTCAGGGGTGGAGGCCTGCCCCACGTCGGTGATCCCCGCCTGAAGGCCGAGCCCTACATTTTCCAGGATCGCCACCGTCTCCTCCGATTGTTCGCTCAGATCGGTGAGCTCTCCCTGGCGCCACCCCACCTGGTGGTGGATTCGAAATTCGAATTCGCCTCGCAATTCCAATAGGCGCAGGGTCTGGCGGGTGGCCGAAAGCTCGACGGTCGAGCCCCAGCGGCGAAATTCGTAAAAGCTGCCCGGGCTCAGGTGATCGGTGATGCCGTAATGGGGATCGTCTTCGCCGATGAAGAGGAAAAATTCACCGGGTTCGATGGGTCGCACCGCGTCGGCGGCGGCCTGGGCGTGGGGGTCGCCGTCGGCGTCGAGGTCGACAAAGATCCGCTCGTTGGTCTCGAGCACTTCCAGGATCAAATCGGCGGGGTGGATCGGTTCATCGCCTGCGTTGAATAGCTCGATATATTGACCGAGGCGCTCGTCGCCGCCGGGCAAGGGAGCGGGGCGCAGCATCAACTCCGTGATGAGCAGCTTCGGCCCCACTGGCTGCGATGCGTCGGCCCCATCTGGGCCCACGTCGTCGCCGGCCTCGTCGGCGTAGGGATGGGCTTCGAGATCGATGCTCAGATGGCATCCGGTGCAGGCCAGAAGCAGGAAGAGCAGAAGAATTATGGGGGTGAAGATCCTCATTATTAGCAACTTAATCGACAATTTGGGGGGGGCGCAACTACTTTGGTGAGCAGATAGTGCTGGCGATCGAGTTCGAGGTGCGTAATATTGGCGCCGTGAGGTAGAGCATGAACCCCTGATGGAAACCAAAGGACTAAATTTATGTCCGACGAAAAAGACGTGTTGGCAAGTAATCCTGGAGATATCTCTGACGAGGCGCTTCCCTTCGGTCCACCAACGGAACGAGAGCGTCCTTTGATCTTGCTCGCCGACGACGATAGCGAACTGCGCACCATGTTGCGGGCTCATTTTTCGCGGATGGACTGCGATATTTTGGAGAGCATCGACGGTGCCGACACATTGGAGCAGATCATCAGCCACCGGCCCAACCTGGTGATTCTCGACGTGATGATGCCCGAGTTGACGGGCTGGGAGATCTGCAAATACGTCAAGCAGCGAGATACCTATAAGCATACGGGGATCATCATGCTCACCGGGATCGGTCCTACCAATAACGAGCTGACCTCCCCGTTGTTTGGAGCCGATGACTATATCGACAAGCCCTTCGAGTTTGGTGAGTTGCAGCAAAAGGTCAAAGCCGTGCTCGAGGAAAAAGAGGCGCCGGCTCTCAATTGAGCTCGTCGAGCATCTGACGAGCACGTTGGTGAATATCACTGGAGGGGGGGATCATCGTCAGGATCGTGCGGCAGAGGTCAGCGGCTCCCTCGGGGTCGCTGAGTCGCTGGTTAGCTGCGCGAATATATAGGGCGTTGGCCTGATTTTCGAGTTGGCGCGACAGATCGCGCACCTTGGCCTGGCGAGAAGAGTGGGCGCGGGCTCGCTCCAGGCTGGCATAGGCCCCGGAATAGTCGTCGCCCTCGAGCCGGGCCAGGCCGTCTTCGGCCAATGTCTCGGCCAGATAGTCGGCGACTTGATCGCCGAAATAGCCACCGTCGCCGCCGACAGAGACGTCGGCCTGGCGTGCAGACTGAAAATATTGGACGGCTTCGTCGAAGCGGCCCGCCCGTTTGGCGCTCAGGCCTGCGGCCAGGGAGTCTCGATAGCTACGGATGTCGGAGGCGGTGCGCGTCGCCCGGTCGCCCACAGCGCCGCTAGAGGCTTCGGCGATGGCCTCGAAGTGGGCGATGGCCTCGTCGAAATCACCGGCCCGATAGTGGCTAAATCCATCGGTGAAATTGATAACCTGACGGCGCTGGGGCTGGTCACTGCGTGGCTCACTGCGTTCGCTGCGAGCCTGGAAGGGGTTAATAAACGAATCATCGTCATCACCGTCAACGCCCGCCGGTTGGGGACGCTGTGCCGGCCGGGCGGTTTGTTGTTGAGGCTGTGCCGATGCGTGGGCCCCCTGGGTCCGGGACTCGGCTTGTTCTTGTGCTTCTTCCTGGTCAAGTGCCTCTTCAATTGCTTCCTGGAGCTGCTCAGCCCCTTCGTGACGGGGAGCGACGGCCAATAATTCGTTGAGCGCTGCCAGGCTGGTGTCGAGATCACCCTCTTCGTAGGCCAACTGGGCTTGCTCGAAGAGAGCTCTCGCCTCGCCATGTCGAGCAAGGCTCAATAAGGACTGAGCGTCATCGAAATAGTTGCTCTCTCTGGAGATGGAGCGCAATTGATCGATGGTCTGCCTATCGAGGGCGGCGCCGTTGAGGGAGTGAGCTTTGTCGACGATGGCCTGAGCTTGGCGCTCTTCTTCGATACGGGCCAGTTGGGCCTCTACTTCGCCGAAGTTGGGATCTAATTCTGCGCTCTGGCGAAAATAATCTTCAGCGCTGTCCCATTGTCGATTCTGAAGGGCTTCTACGCCGTCGAAATAAAGTTCTGGCGCCGTGACGGTGATGTCTGAATCGTCGTCGGCCAGAGTGGTGAAGAGAAGAAACCCGACCAAAAGAACGGAGAGCAAGCCGGCGGTGATGGTGATGACCAGCAGGATTCGATCGACCGTATCGGTGGCCTGTCCGCTTCGAGAGGTCACCGGGGCGCCCAGATCGTCGGGGTCGGCGTCGCTGAGGGTGGTGGTCGTCTCGGCTGGGATCAATCGGCGTTGGCGTTGATTGACCGGGACGTCGCCGGGAATCGTAAATTGAAAGACACTATGACCGGCCTCGATGCGATCGCCGTGGAAGAGGTCGGCCTCTTTGATCTTGACCCCGTTGAGAGCGGTGCCGTTGACCGATCGCAGGTCACGTACCTGATAGGAGTCGTCCGATTGCTGGAGGATCTCGAAATGCTTCCGGCTCATGGCCAGGTCGGCGACGATGGCCGAGTTGCTGGTGCCCCGGCCGATGCTGTTGCGCATGCGGTTGATCAAATAATCCTGGCCCGCCGTCGGGCCCTCGAGAGTGCTCAGGCGTGGGCAGATCGGATCGCTGTCAAAGGGACTCTGAAAGATCTCGGTGTCGTGGCCGTCGAAGTCGTCGTCCGACGGCGGGGCAGCGTGGCCGGGCGTTGCCGGCTGAGGCTTCGGTGGCGAATCGAGGCGGGCGGTCACTCGCTTGCCCTTGGGCGCCGTCGGCGCAGGGGGCGTGGAGGCGTCCGTACTTTCGACCAGACCTTCCGGAGCGTCAGTTTCGAAGTGGTGATCCGAGGGAAATTGCTCGGCGTCGACCAGCCCCGGCGACAACTGGGTCTTCTCCTCTTCGAAATCACCTTCGATATCGACGCCGCCGCCGGAGGTCTTCGATTCATCGACGAGGCCGGCAACAAGTTCTGTCTTTTCCCCTTCGAACTCTCCCTGATCCAGCGATGGATCGGTGGGTGCTTCTTCGTTGGATTCGCCAGCGGACTCTCGAGGGGGGCCAACGGAATGCATCATGGCCGTGGACTTCTGTTTTTGTCGTCCGTCGGCCCCTTCTTCTTCTTTGAGGGTGGGCTCGAAGGGAAGTGATTCGAGACGATCTGTTTCCGCTCCACCTTCCATGTCGGCAGAGACTATCTCGAAGGGAAGCGATTCTAGACGATCCGTGGCCGGTTCTTCCGGTTCATCTCCTTCAAAATCCGGGGGGAGTTCGACCTCTATGGTCGGTGGGACTTTGGGACGCTCGCTTTTATGATTCGACGATTCGTCGTCGGCCGCTTCAGGGTCCGAGGTTTGGGCGGTCAGTTTGCGCAGCCGGGCCGATAGAGATTTTCGCTTCGCCGCCTGTTGAGAGCTGTCGGTCAGTGAGCGCCTCGGCGGTGGAGTGAGCTTTGGACCCGAGCCGAGGAGCGTCTTTTTCTGCTTCGATGCGCTCGCCGGCGTATCCCCCGACTCCGAGGTCTCTCGTGGGTCGTTGGCGTCGTTGGAATCATCCCCTGAGATTCCACCGGATGGCCGATCTGTTTTTCCGGTGTCGCTCATGAAGAGCTCGAATGCGGGGAGGTTACGAAAAGGTTTGATTTCCTTACCGCTGCGAGGATAACCTTCGCCCTGAAAGAGGTCAATTAGCTCGCTGGTGCGATTTGGGTCTTGAACTGCTGGGTCTTGGGTCTTGGGTCTTGAACTGCTGGGTCTTGAGTCTTGAACGGCGCGCTGCGACCAGGAAGTGATCATGAATGTACCCAAGGAGAAGTGGATTCCCGGTTCAGATTTTCCCGATTTCCGATTTCCGATACCAAATTTATTTGGTTCGAAGGTAGAAATGGGCGTCATGACGAGTAGTGTGGGTTGAAAAACGTGAGGAATCTTAATCGGAAATCGGAAATCGGAAATCGGAAATCGGAAATCGGAAATTAGCTGTTCTTCGACACCACCCACCACCCGAATCTATGTTGTCCCTCCGCGCTCGACTAAATCTGGCTTTTGTATTGCCCACGGCGGTGATCGTCATCGTCCTGGTGGCCGTGGCCTACGTGACGGCCAGGCAGGGGTTGGAAGAGGAGCTGGGCAAGCGCCTGGAGGCGGTGGGGCAGGTGATGGCCGCCGATATGAGTGAGGGCATCGACGCCGTGCAGATCGAGCGGCTCGACGAATCCATGGTGCGTGTGCGGGGGCGCCTGGAAGAGCGTCTCGAGAAGACACGGGATGCCACGGAGACGAGCCGGATCTTTATCTTCGATAGCGAAGCGCGCAGCTTGGTCGACACAGGTGAGGCAAATTTTGGGGAGACCCTATATCGAATTCAGGCCGATCGCCGTGAGATCGAGCGGGCCTTCAATGAGGCGGTGACCACCTCTGGGCCGCTATTTCGAGCCGACGACGGGATATTTCACAAGACGGCCTATGCACCGATCACAAATGAGGGAGAGGTGGTGGCTGCCGTGGGCGTCATGGCGAGCGCGACCTACTTTGAACTGCTGACGCGGTTTGCGACGATCCTGATCTTATTGGGCACCGCCGGGGTGGTGGTGGTTATCGCCATCGGCTCCTGGTTTGCCAGGCTCTTGTCGCGGCCCGTAAATGTCTTGGTCGAGGCGGCGGGACGGCTCGAGGAGGGGGATCTGGAGACCCCTGTGGTCGGTGAGGGACAGAGCCGATGGGCGAGCACAGAGGAGCTGGATTATCTGATGACCGCTTTTGAGCAGATGCGCGTCGGCCTCGTCGAGCGCGATCAACAAATGAAGATGATGCTCGCCGGCATCGCCCATGAGGTGCGAAACCCCCTGGGCGGGATGGAGCTCTTTTGTGGGCTATTAAAAGACGATCTAAAATCCGACGGTGATGGCGACGACAAGATCAAAAAGGTGGAGAGGATCGAGCGCGAGGTGAACTATCTCGAGGAACTGGTACGCGACTTTTTGGACTTCGCAAGGCCTGAAGGCGGCGATCCACGGCGCGTCGATGCGGCTGATTTCTTTGCCGAGGTAGAGGAGATCGTCGAGGCCGATCTGGAAAATAGCCGCTGTGAATTGGAGCTCAATATTATGAGCGGTGTAGAGCTGACCGTCGATCCTGGAGGATTTCGGCGGGCCATGATCAACGTCGTTCGCAACGCCTGCCAGGCTCAGACAGGCCGCCAAGACGGGACGATCACCATCGGCTGTAAGCCCGACGGCGATTGGCGTATCGTAGAGGTCGAAGATCGGGGCCCGGGCATCGAAGAAGAGGTGATTGAACAGTTATTTAAGCCCTTTTTCACGACCCGCGAAAAGGGAAGCGGCCTCGGGCTGGCTCTGACGAAGCGGATCATCGATGAACATGGTGGCCAGATCGAGATCGACAGCGAAGTGGGCCGGGGCACGATAATTCGGTTTTTATTGCCCTTCGATAAAGAGGTCACCGAAGCGGCTGAGCAGGACGTAGAGGACAAGGCGATTCCCGACGGCTGGCTCGGTTAAACGTGCACGCCCGGCCAAGTCACAACAGGAGTGAGAATGGCGACGATTCTGGTCATTGAGGACAACGAGACCCTCCGCGAGGGGGTGGTGGAGGTCCTGGAGCGTATGGACCACGACGTGCACGCCGCGCCCGGCGGACGGCAGGGGCTGGCGATCTTTGAGGAGGCCTCACCGGATCTGGTGATCACCGATCTGAAGATGGACGACGTGGACGGTATGGAGGTGCTCCGCCAGGTCCAGGCGAGCAGAGAGGACGCTCTGGTGATCATGATGACCGCCTTCGGCAGTATCGAGCGCGCCGTGGAGGCCATGCAGGAAGGGGCCTTTGATTTTATCGCCAAGCCCTTTCCCCCCGATCTGTTGCGCACCCGCGTGGAGCGGGCGCTCCAGATCGGCGAAGAGCGAGCCCATACGGAGCGGCTGGAGAGCGAAAACGCCATGCTCCGCCGTGATTCGGCGCAGGATTTCGACGAGGAGATCGTCGGCCAGTCGGCGCCGATTAAAAAAGTTTTGAAACGAGTGCGACGGGCCGCCGGAAGCGACAGCACCGTCTTCGTCCATGGGGAGTCGGGGACGGGAAAGGAGCTGGTCGCAAGAGCACTCCACAAGGCGTCGCCCCGGGCAGATGGACCATTCGTAAAGGTCAATTGCTCGGCCCTGGCCGAGAGCCTTCTGGAGTCGGAGCTCTTCGGCCACGAAAAGGGAGCGTTTACGGGGGCTCATAAACGGCGCCTGGGGCGCTTCGAATTGGCCGACGGAGGAACGATCTTTCTCGACGAGATCGGCGATATCAGCCCGGCGATACAGCTGAAATTGCTGCGGGTGTTGCAGGAACACGAATTTGAGCGCGTCGGTGGCGAAAAAACCCTGTCCACCGATGTCCGGGTCGTCACGGCGACCAACCGCGATCTGCGCCAGGCCGTGGCCGACGGCGACTTTCGAGAAGATCTATTCTACCGACTCCATATCATCCCCATCGAACTTCCCCCCCTCCGCGAGCGGCCCGGCGATGTGGCCGCCCTGGTGGAGCATTTTATCGAAAAGCTGGGGGCCAGAACTCGATCGGCGGCCACGACGGTCACCGACGAGGCCATGGCGGCGCTGGAGGGCTATCGCTGGCCGGGCAACGTGCGGGAGCTTGAGAACGTCATCGAACACGCCCTGGTCTTCGCCGACGGGGAGGCGATCACCATGGAAGATCTGCCGCCCATGCTCGGCGGCGGCAAACCAGACGGCGGAGCGGTCAGCCTTGCCCGGGTGGAGCGGCAGGGCCTGGCCGAGACCTTAGAGGACATCGAGCGCCGGCTCATCTGTCAGGCCTTCGAGAAGGCCGGCGGTGTGAAGACTGAGACGGCGCGAATCTTAGGCATCAAGCCCAGCGCCCTCTACTACAAACTCGAAAAATACGAGATCGACGAAGAGGGCGAGGAAGACGTGGCCGTAACGTGAGTTATTAGAAGCAGAGCAGCGAAGTAGCGGAGCAGCGAAGTAGCGGAGCAGCGAAGTAGCGGAGCAGCGAAGTAGCGAAGCAGCTGAGAAGCTAAGAGCGGAAGATGCGAACGGATGAAATCGAATAAGCGGAGAAATGAATCTGCGGGAACATGCGGAGTTAATGACTTTTCCATCATGGCAACCTGACACCGCAACGGCCTTGTCACAACAACTCCGACGATTTCACAACACCCCCGACGACCCAAGAACTCCGCTTGTCAGTTATAATCCGTTTGAATCTTCCGCTCTTAGCTTCTCAGATCCTTCGCTCTCCGCTTTTCAGCTCCTCCGCTTTCCACTTGCCCAATACGGTTGGGGGGCGGATCGCCTTTTAGGCCGCTGCTCTGATGTACGATCGTGCTCGCAAAAATGCAGATTAAAATCGATATCTCAGTTGGACTCCCGTTCCGGTGAAGCCGAATTCCAGGTCGTTTGAAAGGGTCGAGTCGGACTGGCCCCTTGGGTCGTCGCGGTTCCAGGTAAGGGCCAAGACGGTGATGCCGAGGCTCAGGGCAGCTACGTTGAGCCCACCCACATTGGTCCAGAATTTGCGGCGCGGCGAGTGTGTATTCGCGAAGGCAAAATTATAGGTCGCCAGGGCAAAAAGGCTTAGCGCCGGTGTGAGGGCCACCGCCTTTTGCCAGCCATCGAAATAAGTGGGAAGAAAGCCGGCATATACGCCGTAGAACACCCATAGGCCGCCCATGAAATACGCTCCTCCTGTCCATCGAGTGGGGAATGCGGAGAGAAATATGGCCGATTGTGCCACCAGCGAAAAATAGACGTACTCAGTGGGTCCAAGCCGACGATAGAGAGGTGTCGGGCTCGGCCATTCGGCAGGCGGAACGGTTTGGGCATCGAGCTGATGAGAGGGTTCGTCAGCGCCTGCTGACTCGGGCCCACGAGGCAACAACTCCGCCTGGATACTCATGAAAAAACAATTGCCATGCTGGGTGGGCGCACAGAGTTCATCAACGCGAAATATCTGCGGATAGTAGTCCTCGTGAGAGACGTGGAAAGAACAATCTGGTTGCCAATATCCTATATCCTCGTATTCAAAGTGACCCTCTTCATCAGTTAAGATTCGGGTTCGGCCACATAAATAATTGATCTTGGCCCCCTGAATGGGCTCACCTTTTTCGTAGACTGGCTGATCGTCTTCGAGGTGGACCGTCGGAGCGGCGTGGACCGTTCCACGAACGTTGCGAATCGGATCGCAGGCAGTGATCGTGAAAACGAGGGGTAATAGGACGGCGGTGAGTAGAAGAGATCTCACTCAGTTCCCCTGGGTTTGAGTCTGACCGAGAGGCCAATGGTGCTGAGGATCTCGTCGAGCAAATAGATTCGAGTGAAATAGTCGGGATGTTCGATCTCGAGGCTGCATTCACGCGCCAGGGGATCGTCACTCCTCATCAAAAATCGCCCGAATTTATCGGTCTTTCCCAGATGCTGCCGATCCGAGTCGGGGCACAACAGGGCGACCTCAGCCGCTTCGATACGCTCTCCCGGGAGCAGCCTGCCATCGGAGGTCTCCCGGTCCATCTCGAGGACCACCAGGCGAAGCCGAATCGGCTCCTTTGGATGGTCGGAAGCTGAACAGCCTGCCAATACCAGGATCAAGGCGATCGTTTTGAGGACAGATCCCGGGTGCGACATTTTTCCGTCCCTCAATACAGGGGAATAAGGTATGAGCAGGCTAGCAAAGGGCTAAGTTCACGTCGATTCGTGTCCTGTTGTGGTCCGGCGTTGAATTGAAAGCAGAGCAGCGGAGCAGCGAAGAGCGGAGCAGCGAAGATCGGAGCAGCGAAGTAGCGAAGAAGCTGAGAAGCTAAGAGCGGAAGATTCGAACGGATTATAGCTGATAAGCGGAGTTCTTGGATCGTCGGGGTTGTTGTGAAAGGGGGTTGCCGTTGTTGCGGTGTCAGGTTGCCATGGTTGTTGCGGTGTCAGGTTGCCATGGTTGTTGCGGTGTCAGGTTGCCATGGTTGTTGCGGTGTCAGGTTGCCATGGTGGATAAGTCATACACTCCGCATGTTCCCGCAGATTCATTTCTTCGCTTATTCGATTTCATCCGTTCGAATCTTTCGCTCTTAGCTTCTCAGATTCTTAGCTTCTCAGATCCTTCGCTTTTCGCTCTTTAGCTCCTCCGTTCTCCGCTTGCCCCCTGCCAGGATCAACTCATGATCGCCGGCGGTGGAGTTGGCGAATTTTTGGTGGGGGCTCGACAAATGGGGAAGCGTTCCCACCCTTAAGCACTGGTAATGGCATTGCAGATGATGGCGATGGCGGGGCGTCGATTGATCAACTTTGGAACCTCCCTTGACCTTTTGGCGATGGCGTCGATAGTGTGCGCCGACGACTGCATCTGGCGATGGGGCTGGCGCAGCTAATTGACTGGCGAACGAACCGCAATATAAGCGAGGAAACGAGCATGGTCGACCTGGGTGAATATGGAATTGATGGTCCGGAAGTTCTACGTAATCCAGCAGTGGCGCGGTTGTATGAGGACGCTGTGCAGCGCGATTCAGGGGCGGCGATCTCCTCTACGGGGGCGTTGATGTCTTATTCCGGTGAGAAGACCGGACGCAGCCCGAAGGACAAGCGGATCGTAAGAGAGCCGGGCACGGAAGGCGATATCTGGTGGGGGCCGATCAATATGGAGATCAGCCCCGACGGGTTCGCTCATAACCGTCAGCGGGCCGTGGATTATCTCAACTCCAAAGATCGGCTCTACGTCATCGACGCCTTCGCCGGCTGGGACGACAAGCATAAATTGAAGGTGCGCGTCATCTGTGCGCGGGCCTATCACGCCATGTTCATGCACAATATGTTGATCCGGCCCACGGAAGAGGAATTGGAGAATTTCGGGGAGCCCGATTATGTGATCTTCAACGCCGGTGGCCAGTCCGCTGATCCGGCCGTGGAGGGCGTGGACGGCGACACCTGCGTGGCTCTGGACTTTAGCTCGGGCCATTTTGTCATCTTGGGCACCGATTATGCCGGGGAGATGAAAAAGGGCATCTTTACGGTGATGCATTACCTGATGCCCAAGCAAGATGTGCTCTCCATGCATTGCTCGGCCAACGAGGGCGAGCAGGGCGACGTATCGCTATTCTTCGGATTGTCCGGTACGGGCAAGACGACCCTGTCCACCGATCCCCATCGGCGACTTATCGGCGACGACGAGCATTGCTGGACCGACGATGGCGTCTTCAATATCGAGGGCGGCTGCTACGCCAAGGCCATCGATCTGTCGCCGGAAGATGAGCCCATCATCTACGATGCCATTCGTTTCGGTGCGGTGCTGGAAAATGTGGTCTACGACGAGCATACCCGCGAGGTGGACTATAGTGACGTGTCGATCACCCAGAACACACGTACCTCCTATCCCATCGAATTTGTGCCCGATGCGAAGATCCCCTGCCTGGGTGATGAGCCGAGTAATATCATCTTTTTGACCTGCGACGCCTACGGCGTGTTGCCTCCGGTGAGCCGGCTGACGCCGGAGCAGGCGATGTACCATTTCATCAACGGCTATACGGCCAAGGTGGCCGGCACCGAGGTGGGCGTCGAAGAGCCGGAGGCCACGTTTTCGGCCTGCTTCGGGGCCGCCTTCTTGGTCTGGCACCCCATGCGATATGCCGAGTTATTGGCCAAGAAAATGCGTCAGAACGGAGCCAAAGCCTGGTTGGTCAACACCGGCTGGACCGGCGGCGCCTTCGGCACGGGTCACCGAATCAAGCTCGCTCATACGCGGGCGATTATCGACGCCATCAACGAGGGTAAGCTCAACGACGCCCCCACCGAGGCCGATCCGTTCTTTAAATTCGGGGTGGTCACCTCCTGTCCGGACGTGCCCGACGAGGTACTGGTGCCCAGGGCCACCTGGGATGAGCCCAAATCCTATGACGAGCAAGCCCGTAAATTGGTCAAGCTCTTCAATAGCAACTTCGAGAAATACGCCGACGAGGCCGATCCGGAGGTGATCGCCGCGGCGCCGGAGGTTTGAGAGAGCACGAGTAGGCTTTTAGCTTATTGCGCCGGGTCGATCTCGAAAGCCTCGAGATAGGCCCGGCGTATTTCGTCGAGGGCTTGCGCGCCCCGTTCTTCATCTAATCTGGGGAGTTCTTCGAAGAGAAGGGCGTTTCGGTGGCGCCGCAGCGTTTCTTTTGACGGGGTGTCGGGTTGGGCGGCGATCTGCGGCCGGAAATCATCGAAATGATCGACGGCGAAGATGATCTCCGTCGGAGTCATGGGGCCGGCCTCGGTCAGTGAACGGGCTTTGAGTAAAGTCGCCGCCGCCAGAGCCTCCTCTTCATCGACTTCGGAGAGAGTTCCCCCCTGGAGCTTCTCCTCCATTTCGACCACTTCTTCAGCGAAGGGATCGGGGGTGGCGTCGGCGCGGGGGCTATCCTCCTGCAGGGAGCGGTCGATCCGGGGGATGACCAAGATGGCGATGATCAGGAGAATGGCGAATCCCCAGATCAGGCGCGGGAAATGCCTGGAGTTGGCCAGGGTGGGGATCTTCAACAGCGTTTTGGCCATCTGTGCCTACTCGTCGTCTACTTCAGGAAATATCGTCGGTGTTGTCGATCCAGGGTGCCTGGATCTGTCGTTGATACAACAACAGAGCACCCAGGCTCTTCCTTCGAAGGTGATCGAGGCGCTGCGACCCGAGCTTCCATTGGGCGGCAAAGCGATCCAGCCAGGCTCTAGAAATGGTGCCCTTGGCCTGTTCCGGGGCGTCGATTAGCGCCTCGTCGAAGACCACCATAGACAGGGCCTGACCCGGGGGCAATCCGTGTAGTTCGGGAAGGGGGGGCATATTGACCAGTCCCCGGGTCAGTTGTTCGTGTAGGTCGGTGGCGATCTTCAGGGCTTGGGAGCCGGTCTGTTCGTCGAGTTCGTCGCTGTCGACCGCTGATAGTACCTGGGCCAGATGAGGGGTATGGGCGCGCATCCAGCGGATCAGATCCTGGAGGCTCAGGTGGAACCGATAGCGCCCGATCAATTCCTGGTAGGACTGGTCACCGGCTCGCTTTGCAGCGCAGAGAGAGGCGATAAGCATTCGCTGATCCCAGTGAGCGAGCCACTGGCGGTCGTCTTGTCCGTCCGGTTCGATAGGCCCCGTCGGCGTCGGTACACAGTCGCGCAGGGCCCGTGTCGATGGAAGGTCCGGGGGGAGTCGCCGGGCCTCAATATTTCGCGAAACTCGCCGGATGGCCTCCGAATATTGAGGTCCCATCAATTCACTGAGTGAGTCTCGCAGACTGTTATCGTCGCAGTCCCATTTGCCGGCAGTGGCGATGGCCTGCTCGAGATCGCCGGGATCTAAAAATCGGTGGCCGTAGACCAGCGAATCTGCTGGACCGAGCAAGACCTCGGCATGCTCCCCATCGAGATGTCGCTGGACCTGGTGGGTTGACTTCGAGGCCTGGCTATCGTCGATTCCCCACCGCGTTCGGTAGAGTTGGTCCGTCAGGGTCTTGCGAAGTTTGTGAGCGTCGACAAAGAGAGTCCATGCTGAGCGATCGTCGATGCTGGAGCGGTGATAGCTTCGATGGGCCATGGCCTGACGAGCCGCCGGCGAGGGGTGGCTGTCGCTTGGGGTGGAGACGGCATCGGTGCTTAACTCCTCACGATCACCGGTGGACTCCATGAGCCGGCTGTGGTGGAAGAACAGGTCTTCTGTGTGCAGATCATGAGCCAGCGCTTGCTCCAGATCGTAGAGGGTTTGGGAAAAACAGCGATCGGAATGCTCCGTGATCGCCAGAGCGCTCACCAGTGCCTCTGTGCCGGCTACCTCCACGGCCGCCGCGTCGGCCCATAATTCCATATCGTGGCTCACCGACGAGTCCAGTCGCTGAAGTACTCCCAGGAGTCGCTGCAACACACTGGCGACCAGTCGAGACGGTAGCCACCGGGATTCCAGAGTTTCGATGGTAACTGAAAAAACTCTGTCTAATGCCTCCACATAATGCTGCAGCAGGAGCGGTCGTTGAGAAAAATGACCGAATTCGTGGGCCAGGACGGCCTCCAATTCGCTGCGGTTGACTCCGTTGACCAGGCCCAGACCGATGAGCAGATTGCGTTCTGTTTTCGCGAAGAGCCCGGCTCCGATGGTTCGGATATAGACTCCGGCGTTGACCGCTGGAAAGGCATAGATTCGGTCTGGAGGCGCCGTATGACAGCGCTCGCACAGATCGTGGACGAAGGCAAAAAGCTCGGGCTGGTCTGCCGGCGCCAATTCCACAAAATTCTGGTCATCCACGTCGCCGGCGTCAAAGAGGGCTCGAGCCAACTGAAGTGCGCCATAGCCCGACAGAATGGACGCCGTGACCATGGCGGCCCCGGCCACAAGGCCGGGAGGCGAAGCGATGAGCCAGGCGATGAGGCCAATCGCCGTCAGGGCCAGCGCAGCGATGATGGCCAGATAGCCGGCGGGAAAGGCCGCCAGAGAGAAGACCCGCCAGAAGGTCATCGAGCGGGACGGCATCGGTTCGGAAGCCGTCGATTGTACTTCATTTTCGGAGTGGGAAAACATGGGTGATCTCCCGGTAGAGATGTGCATCACACCAGAAAAGCCCACCTATATTGCTCGGTACCGCAGGGCTTTCGAGCGAAGTCAGATGTAATGAAGCTAAGAACGGATTGACGAATTATTAGATTACAGTGCTGCTGGAAATTTCCACCACCGGCGATATTAGGAACTAAATCTAAGCAGTCAAACAAAATTTACAAATAATTCGAGTGGGTGGGCGCGGAGTCGCGGATGTCGCGGATTGGTGCGGCTGCGAGATATTAGCTGCCAGTTATTGCACTATAGATACAGGATCAAGCTATCGGCCCTCTACAGCCAGGCCAGGGATGGCCTGTAGACCATTGCTCTTTGATAAATTTCTATGCTCCGAACCACCTCGATACCTGATCATCATCCGCGCCTTCGCGACCATCCGCGCGCTCTACCGCGCCTTCGCGCTCAGCCCGTTCGCGAATCAGCGTCTTCCGCGCCTCCGCGCCTCAGCGCTCAGCCGAGGTGGGCGATGGCTTTGACTTCGATGGCCAGGTTGGGGTGGGGAAGTTGGGCGACGGCCACGGTGGTGCGGGCCGGGCCGGTCTGGGCGTCGAAGAATTCATTGTAGACGCCGTTGAACCGGTCGTAGTCGGCCATGTCGATCAAAAAGACGGTCAGGTCCACCACGTCTTTTAGGGTGGCGTCGGCGGCGGCCAGGATGGCCTGCAGGTTGTCGATGACCGCCCGGGTCTGGGTGGCGACGTCGCGGGTGATGGTGCCGTCGTCGGCGACGGTGACGCCCACATGGGAGTTGTCGGGCTGGCGACAGGAGATGCCGGAGACGAAGAGCAGGTCGCCCACCTGTCGGGCGTGGGGATAATTGGCCAGAGCGCCGGCGCGGTCGGAGAGAATAATCGGGGTCGTATCGGACATAAATGGGCTCACAATTTAACGCAGACGGTCTTGGTTTCCGTATAAAAATCCATGGAGTGGCGGCCGCCCTCGCGGCCGATGCCGCTGAGTTTGACGCCGCCGAAGGGGGTGCGAAGATCGCGCAAAAACCAGCTGTTGATCCAGACCAGGCCGGCGTCGATGGCGTGGGCCATGCGGTGAGCGCGGCTCAAATGATTGGTCCATACGGCGGCGCATAGGCCGTAGCGGGTGTCGTTGGCCAGGGCGATGGCCTCCTCTTCGGTATCGAAGGGCATGACGTGGCAGACGGGGCCGAAGATCTCGTCGCGCAGCACGGAGGCATTGTGGTCCAGGCCGGTCCAGATGGTGGGCTCCACGAAGGCACCTTCGGCAAATTTTCGGCCCACGTCGGGGATGCCGCCGCCGGTGACCACTTCGGCGCCGGAGTCGACGGCCGATTGAAAGGCGGCCAGCACCTTTTGGCGATGGTCGTGGCTGATGAGAGGGCCCATCTCGGTGGCGTCGTCGAAGGGATCGCCGACGTTGAGGTTTTTGGCCCGGGCGGCCAGGGCGTCGACGAATTCATCGAAGACGGGGCGCTCGACGTAGACTCGCTCCGAGCACAGGCAGACCTGGCCTGTATTGGAGAAGGTGGAGCGGGCGGTGCCGGCGATGGCGGCGTCCAGGTCGGCGTCGGCGAAGATAATAGCCGGGTTTTTTCCGCCCAACTCAAAGGAGATATCTTTGATGTGGGGAGCGCAGGCCTTCATGATCGCCGAGCCCGTGCGGGTCTCGCCAGTGAAGGTAATCGCCGCCACGTCGGGGTGTTTGGTCAAGGCCTCGCCGGCGGCGTCGGGACCATAGCCGTGGACCACGTTATAGACCCCTTTGGGCACGCCGGCGTCGTTAAAGACTTGCGCTAAGAGGCTGGCCGTCGCCGGCGTCTCCTCCGAGGGTTTGACGACTACCGTATTGCCGGCGGCCAGGGCGGGGGCGACCTTCCAGGTCAACAGCAATAGGGGCAGGTTCCAGGGGGAGATCACGCCTACGACGCCCAGGGGATTGCGGGTGACGTAGTTGACGGCCCCGCGGCCGTCGCGGGTCTCGGTCTGGTAGGCCGACTCCTCCATGGCGCGGGCGATGGTGGCGAAAAATTCGAAATTCGCCGCCCCTCGCGGGATGTCGACCTTGGAGGCGAAGGCGCGGGGTTTTCCCGTGTCGCCCATCTCGGCTTCCAAAAACTCGTCGAAGCGAGCGCGGATGCCGTGAGCGACCCGCTGGAGGGCGTCGAGGCGCTGGCCAAGGCTCATGGTAGCCCAGGGGCCGTCGAAGGCCCGGCGGGCGGCGGCGACGGCGTCGTCGATATCCTGGGCGTCGCCGGCGGCGACCTTGCCGATCTCTTTGCCCGTGGCGGGGTCGACGTTGGAGAAATAATCCTCTGAATGTGGGGCGACGAAGGCGCCGTCGATAAAGTGGTCTAGTTTTTTCATATTAATCATCAAGGAGGCTCATCTGGGGGCTGTCCTGGTCGGGCTTCTTTTGGTCCGGCGTCGATGGCGGGGCCGACGGGGTGGGGGAGGCCTTGGGTTTTTTCTTTTGTTTTGGCCAGCCACCCACCGGTTTGAGGTCGCCGATGCGGCTGACCCGAAAGACCCGTTCGTCGCGGCGAAGGTGACAATAGGCATGGAGATAGGTCTCGGCCTCCAGGCTGATGGGGGTGATGCGGCGATGGGTCAGCTCGCCACGGCCGCGGCTATAATAATCCATCTCCAGGTCGACGCCGCCGGCGACGGCCCAGCGCACCAGATCGGTCTGGCTGGCGGTGGGATCGATCTCGCCGGGATCTTGCGAGGATTGGGGTTGCCAGTCGTCGTCGATGGCGCCGCCGATCCACAACAGGATCTCGTAGGCCTCGACCTCGATATCCATGACCTCTTTGGGGCCGAAGGTCTCTAAGATTCGGCGAAGGACTGTATCCAGGGGCCGATGACGGGCGCGGGTGCCGCCGTGTTCGCGCAGGTTTTCCAGCAAAAGGCAGGCCAGAGCCACCACGCCCCGTTCCTCGGCGGTGCGAAGGAGGACATCTCCCGGGGAATCGGGAAAGGTCAGGGGCTCGTCGTCGGCGTTTCGGGCCGGGGCGCGGTCGAGGCGCTCGGCGATACGTCCGCGGATGGTCGGGATGTCGAAGGGTTCCTTAGCCAAGTCAAATCTCCCAGAAGGGGTCTATGCTGCGTCGACGTATGCGCTGGTTCATTCGTTGGTGCCGCTCACGAGGGCCTCGAGTTCGTCGAGGTCCAGATTTTCAAGGTCGTCCAGATCGAGGTCGTCCAGATTATTGCTCTTCTTGTCGGAGGCCGGGCTGTGGGGGGCCGGTTCGGCAGGCGCCGCCTCAGGGGTGCCGCCGTCGCCTGCGGGGCGTCCTTTGGCCAGGTTTTCAAAGGCCGTGGCGAGCGCCGCTTCTTCGGGATCGATGAGCCCGGACTGGCGAAAGCTCTCCAGAAGTGCTTCGGCGCGCTGGACCTCGTTTCCCGAGGGGCGGCGGCTCTCGTAGCGCACCTGCTTTTTCATGGTGCCCAGGCGCTTTTGCTCGCGCCGAAGGCCGGAGGCCTCGGCGCGGACCTGGTCGAGGCGCTCCTGGGCGCGGGCGGCCAATTCGTCGCGGCCCGTCTTTTGGGCCAGTTCGACCCGGTCTTTCCAGGTGGCGAACTCCTTTCCGAGCTCCTGTAATTCCTGGTCGATCTCTTTTTCTCGGCGAATGAGCAGGGCCATTTCGGCGTGAAAGATATTCTTCATGAGCTACCTCCGTCAGTCACCTCGAGGGGACTGGACTGCTGGGACTTCCGACCGACACCGGTGCTGCGGAAGAAATAAAGATAATCATCGGTTCCGATCACCAAATCACGCCGGGTTGTCAGGTGCTGCCAATTTCACTACAAGGGCCCGGTCGAAAACCGTCAATGACGTCTACCAAAAGCAGTGAATCGCCGATGAGTCTCAAAGCAGGAATAGTAGGACTTCCCAATGTGGGCAAGTCGACCATCTTCAACGCCCTGACCGAAGCGGGCGCCCAATCGGAAAATTACCCCTTCTGCACCATCGATCCCAACGTGGGGATCGTGCCCGTGCCCGACAGGCGGTTGAAGATCATCGAAAACCATATCAACACGCAAGAGGTGATTCCCACGGCGGTAGAGATCGTCGATATCGCCGGCCTGGTCCGGGGGGCCTCTAAGGGCGAGGGGCTGGGCAATAAGTTTTTGGCCAATATCCGTGAGGTCAACGCCATTTTGCACGTGGTTCGGTGCTTCGACGACGAAAATATCGTCCACGTCGAGGGCGACGTCGATCCCATTCGTGACGTGGAGATCATCGAGACCGAGCTGGCTCTGGCCGATCTGCAGACCGTGGAGGGGCGATTGGAAAAAGCCCGGCGCGCGGCCAAATCACAGGATAAAACGGAGATCGCCCGCGTGGCAGCGCTCGAGAAGGTGGAGGCCGGCTTAAGCGACGGTGTTCCGGCGCGGCGAATCGAGCTCACCGATAACGAGCGAGAGCTCATCTTTGATTGCCACCTGCTCACGGCCAAGCCCGTGCTCTATATCGCCAACGTGGAAGACGACGATCTGGAGGGCAATCATCCCCATGTGGCCGCGCTAAGAGAGCGGGCCACGGGCGAACAGAGCGGGGTGGTCGTGGTCTGCGGAGCCATTGAGGCTGAGCTGGCCGAGTTGGCCGACGATGAGCAGCAGGAGATGCTCGAGGGATTGGGCATCGAGGAGCCGGCGCTCAACGTGCTGGTCCGCGAGGCCTATCGGCTTTTGGGATTGCAGAGCTTTTTTACGGCCGGTGAAAAAGAGGTGCGGGCCTGGACGATCCCCGTCGGGGCCACGGCGCCGGAGGCGGCCGGTGTTATTCACACCGACTTTCAGAAGAAATTTATCCGCGCCGAGGTCTATACGGTGGCCGACTTAGAAGAGCACGGCGACGAGGCGGGCATTCGCTCCGCCGGCAAGATGCGGCTCGAGGGTAAGACCTACGTGGTGGAAGACGGCGATATTATGCATATCCGCCACGGGGCCTGAAGGGCTGCGGAAAGTGAGCTAAAAAGGGGGCGGCGCAAGGCCGCCCCCTACTACTACCCGGAGGAGGTCGAATTCACCGGGCAGTAACCGTTAAATCAGTTGATTCGGGTCAGGCGGACCCGCCATTGTTGCGGGCCTCGCTCCAGGTATTCCCAATCGAATTTCTCGGGCCGTTCGGCCTCGAATTGATAGCGCAGGGGGATCGGGTCGTGGTCGTTGAGCAAGACGAAGGACTCGCCATCATCGAGGTTGTCAAAGGTCTGGAAGATGGTGGAGTGTTTGTAGCGCGGCGCAATCTTTGTGACGTCTAATAAAGCGTTATCTGTCATGAAAATCCTCCTGATGTGGAATGACGCCCAGGTCTCTCAGGGATAAGAGTGTCCAAAAAGGTGGTGAGAAGGGCTGGTAAACCGTCTTCGCCACTGGACGATCAGAGATATAGTGACTAGGTTGGTAGCTGTCAAGGAATAAAAACGCAAATAAGCGTTTAAAGGGATTGGCACCTGAGCATAAGATCGATCAACACGGGAGTGAGCCACGTGGAAGACCAACAATTGTCGAATCTCCTATCGCCCTCTCGGGCCCGGATCGTCCATCTCCTCAAGCGCGACGGGGCGGCGGCGGTGGACAGGATCGCCCGCGTATTGGAACTGGCGCCGACGACGGTGCGCCAACATCTGGATCGGCTCGGTGACAAGGGCCTGGTCGAGACCGAGTCGGTGGTCGACGGGCCGGGGCGGCCGACGTTGGTATACAGCCTGAGCGCCGCCGGGGATCGGCTCTTTCCCAGCCAGGATGGCTTTTTATTCGGTGAGATGATCGAATTTCTGGTCCACCAGGGCTATCCGGGGGTGGTGGACGCCTTTTTTCGGGAGATCTGGGAGCGCCGGCGCCGGGAATTCATCGAGGAAGTGGAGGCGGCCGGCGTCGACGATCTCCAGGGGCGGCTGGGCCTGGTGGAGGCCTTTTTGGAGCGCCAGGGATTTGTCCCCGAGATCGAGGTCGACGAAAAAGCGGTGACCATCCGTGAATGCCATTGCCCCTTCTCCCAGGGGGTGCGGGCCACCCGGCTTCCCTGTCGGCTGGAGGCGCAATTTTTAGAGCAGGCCCTGCAAAAGAAGTTGCGCCGCGCCGGCTATATGCCCGACGGCCATCCGGCCTGCGTCTATGAATTTTGTCTGGACGAGAGCATCGAAAGCGGGGCCGGCGGTGAGGCTCAGGGGGAGGAGAGAGAATAAAAACGTCTCTTGACGGGGAAATGGGGGTTATTACTGTCGACCCTGGTGGTGCTCTCGGCAGTCAAGGGATTATGGACCATGGATCTTCTCAGATTTCTCGGCGTCAAAGGCGGCGCTGAACAGACCCCGTCAGAGGAGGGGGTGGCCATTGATCTGTCGTCCATCACAGCCGCCGATGTGCCCCTGGTCGTCGGCTGTGAGGGGCAGCAATTGCTCGACAGGCTCAGGGAGGTCATCGATCCGGAGCTGGGGATAAATATCGTCGACCTGGGGCTGGTCTACGCCGTGGAGAGGGTGGGCGATCGAGTCGACGTGGTGTTGACTATGACCACGCCGATCTGCCCCCTGTCGGCGGTGATCGAGGCCGATGTACGGGAGGCCCTTGTCGGTTGGCAGGACCAGATTGAACAGGTCAGGGTGGCGGTGATCTTCGAGCCGCCCTGGACGCCGGCGATGATGTCCGACGAAGCACGCCGGCTGTTGGGATAATCGCAGCCCATTGCCACAGGAGGTCTCTGTGAAACAAACGACGGCCAGGCCTCTGGGCAGGATTGGTGCGGCCCTTCGACTGGCGGCGGTGCTCACCCTGGCGGTGGCGGCGATATTGATGATGGGGTCGTTGCTGGGGGGGCTGGGGCGGATGGGGGTGGAGACGGCGGCCATGCCCGTGGAGCTGGCTCAATACCACGGGCCGTTGATGGTCAGCGCCTTTTTTGGCGCCCTGATCTCCATGGAGCGTGCCGTGGCGCTGCGGCGGGCCTGGAGTCTTGTGGCTCCCATGGCCGCGGCGGCCGGTGGGGTGAGCCTGGTGGCCACCGGCGATCAGCAGGTGGCGTCGATCTTTTTCGTGGTGGCCGGAGCGACCTTGATGTGGGTCTTTGCCACCTTGTTGTGGCGGCGATGGGAGAATTTCACCTTCGTCATGAGCCTCGGGGCGCTGGCCTGGGCGATGGGAAATCTATTGTGGGCGCTCGGTCAGCCGGTGTGGCAGGTCACGCCCTGGTGGGCGGCGTTTTTTGTACTCACCATCGCCGGGGAGAGGCTGGAATTATCGCGGTTTCGAAAGGGCCGTCGGCGGTCGGCGGGATTCTGGTTTGGCGTCGCCCTGGTGGCGATCGGTCTGGTCTGGGGGCTGTTGGAGCTCGACAGGGGACTGCGGTTGGTCGGATTGGGTTTTGTGGTGGTTGCCATCTGGTTGGCTCGCCACGACGTGGCTCACGCCACGATACGCCTCGGGGGAGGGCCGCAATATATGGCGGTCGCCCTGTTTGCCGGTTATTTCTGGCTCGCCGCCACGGGAGGGCTGGCCATATTTTATGGCCCTGTGTCCGCCGGCGTTGCCTACGACCTGCTGTGGCATGCCCTCTTTGTGGGATTTGTCTTCTCCATGGTCTTTGCCCATGCCCAGATCATCTTGCCCGCCCTGACCGGAGTTCGCGTGCGCCATAGCGCCGCCTTCTATGTGCCTCTGACGGTGCTCCACCTCTCGCTGATCCTTCGCGGAATCGGAGATCTGTCAAATCTCGATCAGATGCGCCGCCTGGGAGGGATCGGCAACGCGGCGGCGATTCTGATATTCGCTCTGGTGATCATTTCACACGTAGGCCGTGGCAAGTCGAAAAAATCAACCCAAAAGGGAGGTAGAAGATGAGCGATATACTCTACGATATTCGCGTCTCCGTCGAATGCAGGCGATGCGACAGTCAATTTGAGGTGCCGGCGGCGGTGGTGGCCGAGAGCCAGGAGATGCTCGAGCAGGGATGCCCCGGTTCGGCTCATGAATGTCCGGCGCCTTTATTTGCAGAGCTCATCGACAAGGAGGCCCTGCGACGGCTGGTCGAGGCCTGGCGAGACGTGGAAGCCAGCGTGAGCCGCTCCCCCCTGGCCACCTCTTGTCGGGTGGCCAGGGGGGAGGGGCGGTAAAAGGGCTTATTTGCCGACGCTCTTCATCTTCTGGTGGAAGCCCTCGGAGGTGTAGTGGGGCTTTTGCTCGAAGTTGTGGACGGCCTCGATGGTGCGGACCGTGCCCGATTTAGAGCGCATGACCAGCGAGTGGGTGCGGCAGCCGTCGGCGAAAAAGCGCACTCCTTCGAGCATGCCGCCGGCGGTCACCCCCGTGGCAGCGAAGAGGATATCGCCGTGGGCCAGGTCGTCGCGGGTGAGCACGGCCTCGATGTCGGCGTCGTCGCCCATGATCTTGCGGGCCCGCTTGCGCTCTTCGTCTTTGTAGAACATGAGCTGGCCCTGGATGTCGCCGCCCATGCATTGCATGGCCGCCGCTGCCAGGACCCCTTCCGGGGCGCCGCCGATGCCGAAGAGGATATCGATGCCGCTGTCGGGCTTGCAGGTGGCGATGGCGGCGTCGACGTCGCCGTCTTCGATGAGCCGAATCCGGGCGCCCACGCTTCGGATCTCGGCGATGATCTCTTCGTGGCGAGGTCGGTCGAGGACGATGGCCGTCAGATCCTCGACCTCCAGGCCGCGGGCCTGGGCCAGGCGGCGCAGGTTCTCCTGGGGCCCGACGGTGATGTCGATGATGCCTCGGCTGTCGGGGCCGGCGGCGACCTTATTCATATAGATGTCAGGGGCGTTTAAAAAGCAGCCATGGGGTGCCATGGCGATGACCGACAGGGCGCCGGGGCGGCCGTAGGCGCACAAATTAGTCCCCTCCAGGGGGTCGAGGGCGATATCCATCTTGCGATCGCCGTCGGCCCAGCGGCCCACTTCCTCTCCGATAAATAACATGGGCGCCTCATCGCGCTCTCCCTCGCCAATGACGACGGTGCCCGAGATATGGAGGGCGTCGAAGGCGGCGCGCATGGCGTTAACCGCCAGCTGGTCGCTTCGGGTGGGGTTGCCCTGGCCCATGGAGCGGGCGCAGGCGATGGAGGCAGCTTCGGTAACGCGGACAAGTTCCAGTGCGAGATTACGCTCTTGCATCGTCATATACCCTGGGTTGGAGAGGTGAGTTCAACCAGTATTGGATACGCCCTTGTGAAGCAGATTAATCACGATCGATTCGAAGCCAAGGCAGCCCGTCTCAGGGAAATCTTTATCCCATCAGGGAAGGCGCCCGAAAAGGGTGGCGAAGGCCTCCGTATTGGGCAGGGCATCGAGCTGAAAGTCCGTGAGTTGGTCGATGCCGCTGTGGGCCAGCGCTGTCAGGGCGTCGAGCTCTTCCTGAGAGAAGGTGGCCTCCTCACCGGTGCCCTGAAGTTCGACGAAGCGACCGGAGCCGGTCATGACGAAATTCATATCCACGTCGGCGTCGCGATCTTCGGTATAGGCCAGGTCCAGGATGGGCCGGTCGTCGACGATGCCGCAGGAGACGGCGGCTACGGTGTCGCGAAAGGGAAGGGAGTCGATGACCCCTTCCTCGAGCAGCTCGCCACAGGCCTGGGCCAGGGCGACGAAGGCCCCGGTGATACTCGCCGTGCGGGTGCCGCCGTCGGCCTGGAGGACGTCGCAGTCCAGATAGACCGTGCGTGGGCCCAGCTCGTCGAGGGCGGTCACGGCGCGCATGGAGCGGCCGATGAGGCGCTGGATTTCGTGGGTGCGTCCCTTGAGCTTGCCCCGCGAGGCTTCGCGGCGAAAGCGTGGAGAGGTGGAGCCGGGGAGCATGGAGTATTCGGCGGTGACCCAGCCGCTGTCGTTGTCGGGAGAGTCCATCCAGCGGGGGACGCGCTCTTCGATGCTGGCCGTGCACAAGACGGTGGTGCCGCCCATTTTGATGAGCACCGAGGCGTCGGGGACGTCGGTAAAACCGGTTTCAATGGATAGGGGGCGCAGTTCGTCGTCGTCGCGGCCGTCGACACGTTGGGACATGGAGTTCTCCGTAAGCAGGTAGATTACGGAGTCCGATCTAGCGGCGAAGGTCGATCTTTGCAATAGGCTCACCGGGTTCGGTGGCCGGTTCGTCGTCGAGATCGTTAAAATCTTCTTGCGCCGGTTCGCCGTCGTCGGCGGGCTCGCTGTCCTGGAAACGATCAGCCAACTCCCCGTCGAAGGCCTCCACGGCCTCCACCAGAGCCTGGGAGACCTTGCTTCGATGGGCGGCGCTCAAGATCTCCATCCCCTCTTCGGGATGGGTCACAAAGCCGGCCTCCACGACGACCGCCGGCATGTGGGCTCCTCGCAGGACCTTGAAATTAGCCTGTTTGACGCCGCGATCGATGGAGTCGATATGGTGGCGAAATCGATCCTGGACGGTCTCGGCCAGGGCGCCGCTGAGATCGTGTTGGTGGGCCAGCAGCAGGTCCTGCTCGATCAGAGTGAGCACGTCGCCGCTGTGGCCGAAGGGGGCGACCCCTTCGATGGGGGCTTCCACGCCGGTGACCGTGGGATCCGTGGTGGCCACGGGCAGTCCCTGGGGTTCTTCCTGACCGGGCGTGACCTCTTGAGGCCTGAGAAAATAGGTCTCAAAACCAATGGCTCGGTCGTGGGGGGCGGCGTTGTAGTGAAGGGAGAGGAAGAGATCGGCGTTGGCCAGGTTGGCCAGGTGGACCCGATCGCTGAGCTCCATGGTGGTGTCCCAGTAGCGGGTGAGGATCACCCGCAGATCGGGGTATTTTTCCTGGAGCTCCTCGCGCAATTGATAGGCCAGCTCCAGGGTCAGATATTTTTCGGGCACCCCTGCCACTCCGGTGGCGCCGCTATTATCGCCGCCGTGGCCGGGATCGATGACGATCGTACGCACCCGCTCCAAACGGTGGACCTCGTCGTCTGGATCGCCGTCGGATTGGGAATGGCCCACGACCCGGGCCTGATCACGGAGAGTGACCACGCTGGTCATATCGATTCCCCACAGCGAGCCCGGGTGGGCAAGCGCTGGAGAGGCGATCAAAAGACAGAGAAATCCCACCACCAGGGCGGGTAGATTTTGGGCATACCTCGACGACTTCACGACTGTACTCCGGGGTTAACGTCACCATCCTTGGCTCCGTACCAACGATCCCAGAGTAACAGGCTATTACAAGTGATCAACTTTTTTTGCGCTCGACGGCGCTCGACGGCGCTCGACGGCGCTCGCGCCGGGGTGGAGGGCCCTTCGGGCCCGGGATGGAGCGGCTGGACTG
>SLJM01000123.1 GCA_007135085.1 Myxococcales bacterium | reverse complement strand
AGGCCGCGGCTGACGTAGGTGCGCCCGGCGTTGGTCTGATAAAAACCCGATACATATGACCCGGCCCCTTCGGGGAGGCGAGGGGCCAGGCCGGCCAGGGTGATCTGGCCACCGTGGGTGTGGCCGCACAAGGTCAGTTCGAATTGGGGGCCATCTTCGGGGTAGCTGTCCAGCAGCCCCGGCGCGTGGGTCAGGAGCAGGCGAAGTTTGGAGTCAGGCAGGCTGGCCAGCGCCGCCGTGAGGTCGGCCCGGTCGGTGGAGCCGTCGTTTGTGCCCACCACCAACACGCCGGGATCGATGAGCGTATATTCATCGACCAAAAACTCCACGTCGTGCGCTTCGTAGAGCGCGCGCAATTGGCCGATATCTAATTTCGATCGATACTCCCAATTGCCGGGGATGGCCACCACTCGCCGGCCCGGCCAGGTCAGCCAATCACAGAACTCAGCCAGCAATTCGGGATCGCTTTTGTGGTCGATCATATCGCCCGTGATGACCACCAGATCGGCGTCGAAGCGGTCGATGGCCTTGGCCACCCGCTGGTGCAGGCCGGTGAGCCTGCGCAGATGGACGTCTGAGACGTGAGCCACCTTATAGCCGCTCAACTCCGGGGGCAGGCGCTCTACGTTGACCCCGTGATGGGTGATGTCGAGCCACCGCGGTTCCAGGACGAAGGCGTCGAGCAGCGCCGCCGCGCCCAGCGCTCCGAGGGTGATGAGAGTTCGATTGGCCATGAGAGATGCCACCTGGTTCGAGCAAAATAGTCAATTATTGACTTCATTGGATCAGCGTACATTTTTGGGCCGCCATTCTAATTTAATCCAGGAGAAGCAGATGTCGAAGTATCGATTGATTTTCATCGTCGCCGTCACGGGTTTTTTGGCCGCTTGTACGCCCACCCCCGACCCGCAGCCCACAGAGGCTCCCGACCCGGTTGACGATCCGGAGGAAGAGGTCATTGAGATCGAGGAAGCGGAGCTGGAGCTTCCGGGCGTGCTCGTCGAGCCGGAGTGGCTCGAGGAGAATCTGGCGGACCCCGAATTGGTGGTCATCCATGTCGGTGAAGAGCGCGAGCAGTGGGAAGAAGCCCACATCCCGGGCCAAATCTTCATTCATTTTGAAGATATCGTGGTCGGTGATTTCGAGGAGGGCTTTTATGTGCCCCCCGTCCAGGAGGTTCGCCAGGTCTTTGAAGAAGCGGGCGTCGCCGACAATCGGCGGGTCGTGCTCACGGGAGAGCTCGATGGGCTGATGGCCACCCGCGCCCTATTAACACTTCATGTGCTGGGCTTGACCGAGCACGCCGCCATCTTGGACGGCGGCCTCGACCAGTGGCGAGATGACGACCGCCAGCTCAGCGATGTCCCAGAGGAAGCCGAAGTGGGCTCCATTACCGCCGAGGCTGACGACGACTTCGTATTAGAGGCCGACGACGTTATGGAGCTCCTCGGTGAGCCGGGCTACGCCCTGGTCGACCTTCGACCGGAGGAGGAATATACCGGCGAGGAAGCAGGAGATGGAGTGGATCGCCCCGGCCATATCCCGGGGGCGGTCAACATCTTTTGGAAGTCTACCATCGTCGAAGAAGATCGGCCCCTGATGCTGCCCGTCGACGAGATCGAGGCCATCTTCGAGGAGGCCGGCGTGGCCGACGACGACGTGCTCGTCGTCTATTGCCGCACGGGCATGCAGGGCAGCTTCGGCTATTTCCTGGGGAACTTATTGGAGCGCGAAGTCTTGATCTACGACGGCAGCTACGTCGATTGGGCCGCCGATCCGCAGCGACCCGTGGAGTGAGAGACGGAGGGGGCACCGGGGTTTTCGGTGCCCGGTCATCGTAGCCGTCGCACACCGACCAACCCGAGCAGCACCAGGGCTGCCAGGGGCAGCGGGCCCGCTGGCCCGTCGTTTGCGACGGCAGTGCAGCCGTTGTTGGACTGGAAGTTGCTGCCCGGGTTGGTGGCGCCGCCGTTGGAGCCGCCATCATCGTTAGAGCTGCCGCCGTCGTCGGAGCTGCCGCCGTCGTCGGAGCTGCCGCCGCTATCGCCATCGCTGGGTGATGAGGGGCTGCTGGGCTCGGTCGAGGGGGAGGTGGAGCCGTTGGCGGCGCGGTCGAGGAGCTCTTCTATCATGGGGATCATATTGCTCCCCGGGCAGCTATTAGAGGCATGTCCGGCGTGCTCGCGGTGACCTTTGACGGCGTCGCGCGTCAGGGGCACGCCGTGGGTCTCGTGGACCCAGCGCACGATGTCGGCGCCGGCGTTGAGCTGGGTCTCCGTGGGATGCTGGACGCTGAAGTTGGCGATGAAGCTAATCCCCACGTTGCCGCTATTATTATTGCCCACATGAGCGCCCGGTCGATTGGACCGCGAGCGTCCCTGGAAGATCTCGCCGCTTTGAGCGACCACGAAATGATAGCCGATATCGCACCAGCCGAGGGTATTCATATGATAGCTCTGCATGCCCCGCATGCGGGCCGCCGGGTCGCCGCCGTCGCCGTCGGGCACGGCCGTGTGGTGGATGGCCATGCGGTAGGGAGCGACCACGCTGCCGCAGATCTTGCCCGGGTTGGTGGCGCCCCACTCGCTGCGCGAGGTGACCATGCCCGCCGGTGCCAGGGCGGAGCGCGCGGTGCGAAATTCGTCGCTCTCTGGCGGAGCGATATCTTCGGGATGAGAGAAGTCGCTGTCGGGGCCGATAAATTCGCTGCGGGCGATGATCTCTTCGTAGAATTCGAGCTCTGCTGCCAGGATGGCCTCCCCGCCGCGCAGCTCGATGGCCCGGGTCGGCTCTTCGAGTCGAATGAGCACGTTGTAGGCGTCGCCCTCATTCCAGGTGATCTCAACGGGGGCCCAGTCTGACCAGCCGCCGTCGCTATTCAGAGCCCGAACTTGCAGGTCTGAGACGTCGTCGGCGTCCATCATCCAGCTCACCTGCTGAAATTCTTGCTCCGCCGCAAATTGGGCCACTCCATCGGCAAAGAGGTTCTGCGCCTCATCATTATCGGGGATGGGCACGGTCAATACGGGATGAACGGGCTCGCTATAATCGAACTCGATGATCGCCAACTCCTCCGGCGAATCGTAATCGGAGTGGTCGACGCATGCCACGGTCAGGGCAAAGGCCGAGGCCAGAAGGGCGACCGACGTTTTAAGATGTCCCGGAGTTCTCATATCGTTCATCCTCAGTTGCGGCAGTGCAATTGGCAGCGAATCTCTCGACCGCTCACTGGGGATTGCAGAATATGTGCCACCGGTGCGGTGGTTTTTTGGATATGCCGCAAAAACAAGGGGTTAGGCGTGGTTTTGGTGGTTTTGTTTCGTGTGGGCCGGTGTAGGATAAAGCGCTACATCTGACGACAATTGCACACTCAACCCCACAAGGTGTGACACAATGGCATAGTGCCGATTTCAGGCCAAACACCTCGCGGTTTAGCTAAAGAGCGAAAAGCGAAGGATCTGAGAAGCGAAGGATCTGAGAAGCGAAGGATCTGAGAAGCGAAGAGCGAAAGATTCGAACGAATTATAGCTGATAAGCGAAGATGTTGAATCATCGGGGTTGTTGAGTCATCGGGGTTTTTTGCAAAGGTGGAAGTTATAAGCTCCGCCATTTTCACAGGGTTCATATCGCCGCTTATTCGCTTTCATCAGTTTGAATCTTCCGCTCTTCGCTTCTCAGCTATTCCGCTTCTCAGATTCTTAGATGATCCGCGTTCAGGCGTCTTCGATATATTCTCAGGCGGGCTGCTCCACCGCTCGGGCATGGCGGAAATAGGACCAGATATAGTCGGCGCCGGCCATACCGCTAAAGACGGCGGTGATAATGACCACCGGCCACAGCGCATAGCCGACGAGGACCACGGAGATGAGAAAGGCGAATTGGAGGAAGGTCGCCGCCTTTCCGAAGATCCTGGTCTCGATATGCTCGAAGTCGCTCTTTCGGCCCACCGATACGATCAGCAGGGCGCCGAAGACGACGACCAGATCGCGCAGGCCCACCAGGACCAACTGACCCAGGGTCATCCGCATCTCGAAGAGGAAGGTCAGGGCCATGACGGCCACGAAGAGCCGGTCGGCGATGGGGTCGAGGATGCGACCGAATTCGCTCTGGACCTCGAATTTTCGAGCCAGAAAGCCGTCGAGGGCGTCCGTCGTCGCCGCCACGGCCACCACGGCGAGGCGAATATTGTGGGGGAAGAGGAAAAAAGTCATCCCCAGACCCAGTCGAAGCAGGGTCAACGCGTTCGGTAGATTTCTTCGCAGCCTTTCCATGGCCCCCGAGCACCTGGTCTATCGATGAGATAAACCTAAGCGACCGGGGGCGCCGAGCAAGGGCTGTTTCACTCCGCGGGGTGGAGCTTGCTGCCGCGGAGCTGAATATCAGTCAGCGACTCTTCGCCGATCTGAATTCGCTGATCGATGGTGATCTCCCGATCCGTTTCGGGGTTGGTGAAGGTGAAATATTGCTGGTCATTCTCTTCGACGATCTCGCAATCGGCCTCCACACCTTCTTCGTCGAAGCCGTCGAACATACTGGGGCTGTGGAGAAGGCAGCGCCCGTCGTCGTGATAGACGAGGAGATCTCGACCGCTGCGAAGGACCATCCGGTCCTCCAGGACCACCCCGCCCATGCCCAGGCCGACGTAGATATCGTCTCCCTCGCGGGCGTAGCTCGAGATGGTGCCCGTCGAGCCCCCCTCGATCTCCACGGTCAACTGCATCGCCCCGGGATATTCGAAGCTGATCGTGCCCTCCTGGGGCTCCTCATCGTTGCTGGTGCGATGATGGACGGCCTGGTCGCCGTCGATCTTCCATCGGGTCTGCACCTCGTCGTCGGGCCCCCACACCGTGACCCACTCGCCCTGGACGGCCTCCAGGTCGTCCGCCGGATCCCAGGCCCCCCAGATCGGGTGGAGCTCCACCTCTTCTTCGACCACTTCTTCTTCTTCTTCCTCGACGGCCTCCGAGCTCTCCTCGGCCTCAACGGTGGTCTCCTCGTCGCTATCGCAGGCTGAGACGACAAGTGTCAGGGCGATCAGAACGGCGGCGTAGCTTGATTTGGTGTGCATTGTGGGTTCTCGCTGGTTGGTTGAGATGTGGAGAGACGCGGTAAAAAAAAGACAAGCTGGTCGCTTAGAAGTCGAGGCGTAATTCCAGATACCCCGGCGTACGCGCCGGGAAGCGCGCCGGCCAGGGTTGGTCGTCTTCGATATGGTTGATGTCGCGGATGAGGCCGTCCTGAAGATTGCGGCGCACGTCGCGGTTGTAGCGGTGGGCGCCGGCGACGGCGCCGAAGATGGTGCCGCTATACCAGATGGTCTCGAGCAGGCCGATGAGGGCGGCCTGGCCGTAGTTGCCGGAGAGGATGGAGTCCACCAATCCGTAAATAAAGATGCCGTTCCAGGCCATGGCAAAGATCGCGTTTCTCGTCTCGCCGATATAGAGATGCCCCAGACCGGGGATGATCGACAGGGTTCCCGCCAGGGCGGGGCTCTTCTTTCGCGGGATGACCAGGTTGTCCAGGTGGTCGGCCACGTCGAGGGCTTCCTCGGCGAAGCGGCTCTGTGGGGGCACGCTGCTCAGGTGTTGGTGGGCCTCGTCGAAGTTATGGCGCGAGGCGCTGACCCGGGCCAGCGACAGTCGGGCCCGGGCGGTGAGCTCGACGCAGGTGGCCACGTCCGGGTCCTGATCGGCCTGGTCGACGCGCTCCATCTGGGGCTGGCACAGGTCGAGGACGTCCAAAAAGGCCGTGCGCGCCAGCGGGGAGCGGCCTGCCTCGTAGGCCACGAGGCCGAAATAATGGCGGGCCCACCAGCCCTCGTAATGCTCGGTCTGTTCGACGGCCAGGCGGTCCAGGATATTGGCGGCCTGGCGATATTCACCGCCGGCGTAGTGAACCCAGGCTTTTTTTAATCGCACCCGGTCGGCGCGATAATCATTGGGAAAGCGCCACAGAAAATCCTTGTACGACGTCAGAGCGCGATAATAATCGCCCTCATAATACCGGGTGTCGCCCTGCATGAGCGTCAGGTCGGCGTCCGTAAAGACTGGCTCTGGCGGATCGGCGGCGGCGACGCCGAGGCAGAGGACGAAGGTGGTGATCAGGGCTACGGCAAAGGACAACGCCCGAGTCATCTTAGCTCCAAAAGAGAGGTTTTCGAAGGTTGGTGGTTGGTGGTTATTGGTTGGTGGTTGGTGGTTAGTGGTTCGTGGTTGGTGGTTGGTGGTTCAACAATCGAGCTGAAACGAAATCTTGGAATCATCGCAGCGCGTAGTTAACCACAAACTACAAACCACAAACCACCGTGAGCAAAGCGAACGTTGCCGCCAGTTTTAATCTTGGCGGCGCTGGGCTACACTATCGGCCCGTTGAATACCCCATCAAAGGCAGTCAGGACAAGTAATGACAGACAAGGCAAGAGGCGCTGATCGGCGCGTGGTATTGTTGGTCCTCGACAGTGTGGGCGTCGGCGAATTGCCCGACGCTGCAGATTACGGTGACGTGGGAGCCCATACGCTGGGCCATATCGCCGAGGCCATCGACGGCTTCGACCTTCCCAATCTTCGTCAGATGGGGCTGGGCAATATCGAGGGGATCCCCCAGCTCGATCCGGTGGATAAGCCGGCGGCGAGCTTCGGTCGGATGATCGAGAAGGCGCAGGGAAAAGATACGGCCACGGGCCATTGGGAATTTGTGGGGATCATCCCCGACGAGCCCTTTCGCACCTTCCCCGACGGCTTCGACGACGAGATCATCGACGCCTTTTGCCGGGCCATCGGCGTCGACGGCGTCCTTGGCAATAAGGCCGCCAGCGGCACGGTGATCATCGAGGAGCTGGGCCGGGAGCATATCGAGACGGGAAAACCCATCGTCTATACCTCGGCAGATCCGGTCTTCCAGATCGCCGCCCATGAGGACGTGGTGCCCATCGAGACCCTCTACGAGTGGTGTGAGAAAGCCTACGATATCGTCATCCCTGCAGGCCTGTCGCGGGTCATCGCCCGGCCCTTCGTCGGTGAGTGGCCCGATTATTCACGCACCTCCCGACGAAAGGACTATACCTTTCCGCCGCCGGAGAAGACCGTCCTCGACGCCCTCCAGGAGGCCGGAGTGCGCACCACGGGGGTGGGAAAGATCGGCAATATCTACGCCCATCAGGGGTTGGACGACGAGATCAAGACCGAGGACAACGACGACGGCGTGCGGGTGACCATCGATTGTCTCGGCGATCGCAATGGCCTTATCTTTACGAATCTGGTGGACTTCGACTCCAAATACGGCCACCGCCGCGATCCTCAGGGATATGCCGACGCCTTGATGCGCTTTGACGATCAATTGCCGGTGATCCTGCAGGCCATGGACCGGGGCGACCTGCTCATCATCACCGCCGATCACGGCAACGATCCCACCTACGAGGGCACGGATCACACCAGGGAATACGTGCCCCTTCTGGTCTACGAAAAGGACGGCGAAGATAACGGCCGGGACCTGGGAACACGGGCCACCTTTGCCGATATTGGCGCCTCGTTGGCTGCCTTTTACGGGGTGGACTGGAAGGTGGGGGAGAGCTTTTTGTGAGCACTGACGACATCGACACCCTTCGTCGGTTCTTCGAGGTCGACGAGGACGACGCGGTCACTCTGCTGGAGTTGACCCAGTGGGTCGATCAGGAGATCGCCCTGGAGCAGTACGGCTATCCCAAGGACAACCTGATGCCGCCGCCCATGGAGCGGCGCCTGGCCGACGCCAATTACCTGGCCCGCCTTCTGGAGGCGGCCCGCGACCAGGAGCCGCTTTTGGCCGACGTCATTGGAAAAGCTCTTTATGGGATTGATAACGAAGAATTAGGCAGGCGGCGTACAGTGCGACTCCAGCGCCCATCAGACAAAGGCCGATGAGCGCCTCCGGCGCCACCGGGGCTGTTTGGTGGGGGGCCGATTCCGTCAGAAATGCCGCCCCAGGCCAGAGAAAAAGTCCATTCATAGCACAAGCCCCCAGCAGGATTGTTTTGTCGCCATAAGGTGTTGTGCTGAATATAAGAGCCGCCCGTCAATTCGCAACGAATTCGACTTTCAGCGAGCCGTCCCAATGGCCGATAAATTTCGAGATCGACTCAAACGCCTCCACGACGCCCACCGGCGCGGAAAGGACAGCGACGGCGGCCCCACCGGTGTCTACAGCGCATCCGAGGCCGTCGGTGACGTGGCAGGGATCGTCGAAAGGAGTGACATCGCGAAGGGATATGGGTGGGAGCGCCTCGGCGGCGTGCGCTGTGATGACTTCGACCAGCCCCTCTGGGTTGCCACCGAGCGCGTCGGCCACACCGCCGCCCACGGCGATTGGACCGTCGGTCAGTGCTGGCAGATCAAACACGGCAAGATCGCAGACCTGGACCAATCGGTTCCCCCCGGCATCAATCGACGCCAGATGCTATTTATGGACACCGAGACCTCAGGGCTGGGGAAGGGGGCGATGGCCTTTATGATCGGCCTGGGCTTCTGGGAGGACGACCAATTCGTGGTGGAACATCTGCTCATCGACGACGAGGAGCAGGAGCCAGCTCTATTGGAGGCCTTCGCCCGACGAATGGCCCGATTCGAGGTGCTCGTCACCTTCAACGGCCGCCGCTTCGACGTGCCCTTATTGCAGCGCCGCTTCGCCCATCACGAGCTGGCCGATCCCTTCCCGGGCAAAAACCACCTCGACCTGCTGCCGATGGCGCGCCGGGTCTTTCCCGACCTGGCGAGCTACCGGCTGTCCAACCTGGAAAAGCAGATCCTGTCCTTCGAGCGCGTCGACGACGTGCCCGGAAAGGATATCCCCCCCAGGTGGTGGAAATTCCAGAAAAATAAAAACTCGGAGCTCATGAAGGGGGTGCTCGAGCATAACCGCCACGACGTGGTCTCCATGGAGGCATTGGTGGTCACCGCCATCGCCGGGGGCACCCCGGAGGTCAAGCTCGTCGAAGGCCAGGATATTCGCGACTTCTTGAGGCTCGGCTTCAAGGGCTTTACGGGCCGTGAGTTCAAAAAACCAGGTGAGCCCAGGCCATCGACAGGGGACGCGCAAAAAGCGGCCGAGCCTCGAGGGGTGGCCAAAAAATTGGAGCGCACCTATCGGCTGCGCGGTAAATTTGCTCGAAAAGATCGAAAAGAGCGCCACGAGGAGCGCGGCGTCATACCCCCGCTCGAGGAGCCGCAATCGCCACCGGGAGAAGCGGCGATGCAACGGGTGGAGGAGCTACGCGCCGCCACCCAGGGCCTGGTCGCCCAGCAGATGTGGCGCGAGGCATTTCCCCTCCTCGCCGAAATGGTCGCCCTGTCGCCGACGGACCGCTGGGCCGTCCAAAACCTCGCCGAATATTACCGCCGCGACGGGCGAGAAGAGCTGGCTGCGGCGCTCGAAAAACGCATGTAGCCAGCCAATCTCCGACAAAATTCAAGGTGATTCGATAGCCTCGGCGGTTCGTGGCGGAGCGGGGCATCAGCCCCAGCGGAGCCAATCGCCCGCACAGCCCCCAGCCTTAGCTGGGCGGAGACGATGCGGACCACCTCGAATTTTCGGCCCCAAACGATCAACCACAGTCTTTCGATTGCTTATCCCATCATTGCTCCCGGCGGCGGCGATATGCCATAGTCTCCGGCGGGCCAGCACGCCCGCTGCACGATGATTTTTTGGGAGATTTTAATGGCTGATACTACTCCGGGCGGTCTCATCGCCTTTCAATCGGACCGGGTCGAGGAGCTGGTCGATAAATTGGTGGTCGAGCTTGTGGGCGACGAGCGTCGGGGCGGGCGCGGGCCCACAGCCGGGCCCTTTCGGGAGCATCTGGTGGTGATACCCACCCGGAATCTGGAGACCTATCTGAGCTTCGAGGTCGCCGCCCGGCGGGGCGTGGCGGCGGGGTTGAAGTTTTTGACGGCCCAGCAATTTATGGAGCTTCTGCTGCCCGTCGACGACGTAGACGACCTGGAGGTGCGGTTGCTCGACCACGGGGCGATCACCCGGCTCGTGCTGGCGCTCCTCGAAGATCCGTCGACCCTGGAGCGAGCCGAGCTCGAGCCGGTGCGGCGCTTTATCTTCTCCGCTCCGAACGCCCCCCAGCACGCCATTGACCAACGTAAATTCCAACTCGCCGCGCGGGTGGCCCATCTCTTTGAGGAATACGGCTACGCCCGGCAAAATATTTTGCAGCATTGGCGGGAGGGAAAGCCCGCCCTAAAGCGCGAATATCCCGAACGAGCGTCGGCGGCCCATTTTGAGATCGAGCGGTGGCAGATGGCGCTGTGGCAGGCCATCTTCGGTGAGGATGGCCGGGCCTTGCGCGTCGAAGACGACGACGGCCGACCCTGGATGACGCTCCCCGAGGCGGTCTATCACTACGCCGGCGGCGACCAGTCCCGCCTAAACTGGCCGGAGGCCGTGCATTTTTTCAGCCACTCCTATCTGACACGCTTCTTTCGCGATCTTCTATCGACCAGGACCTACGCCGAAGACGGCCGGATCTGCCTATATGTGATGACCCCGTCGCTGGAGTCCTGGAGCGACGGCGTGGCCGGCGACCGAGACGAAGATCCCGTCTTCGAGATCTTGGCCGACGAGAGTCCGCTCGAGGGCGACGAATATCCCCTGGCGCTCGAGGTCTGGGGCCGGGCGGGCCGCGACTACCAGCGGATGATCGACTTTATCGCCTACGACCGAGAGGACGTCAGCGTCATCGGTGAGCGGCCCAATCTGACTCTTCTCCACGAATTTCAGGCCGTGATTCGCGAGATGAAGACCGCCCGCGATGTCTTCGCCGAGCGCGATCTGCCCGACGACAAGAAAAGCCTCAACTTCTGGTCCTGCGCCAGCATTCAGCGAGAATGCGAGGCTGTGGCCAGCGAGATCTGGGAGATGGTCCGCACTCACGACGACCTTCGGTTCAACGATATCGCCGTCGTCGTCCAGCCCGGTGAGCGCTCGCTCTATCAGGCCCATCTGGAGGCGGCGTTTGAGCAGAGCGGCGGGATTCCCTGCAATATCATCGACGTCGAGGGTAGCCAGATTAGCCCATTTCTGGAGGCCGCCCGGCTGCTCTTGGCCATGCCGCTCGGTAAATTTCGGCGCTCCGAATTGCTGGCTCTGCTCATCCACCCCAATACGGTGGCCAATTATCCCGAGGCCGACCAGGAGGCATGGCAGCAATGGTGTCAGGAGCT
>SLJM01000209.1 GCA_007135085.1 Myxococcales bacterium | reverse complement strand
TTGCCGTCGCGAGAGGGGCCGCGCTGGGCGTAATCGACGGCGGTGACGGCCAGGTTGTCGATCTGGTCGCCCTCCTGAGCGCCGACGGAGATATATTCGACGGGGCTCGACAGGGAGAGTTCCCGGTGGGGGTCGACGGCGGTGTCGGTGCCGCTGGCGACGACGACGATCCGGCGGTTGGGCAATTGGGAGGCCGCCACCAGATCGTTGGCCGCCAGCAGGGCGTCGCCGAGATCGCCGATCTCGTGACGCCAGTCCAGATTGCCCATCGCCCGGCGCAGCTCGCCATGATCGGTGGTCAACTCTCGCACCGGTCGTTGACCGGTGGTGGTCATCAACGCCGCCTCATCCCAGGTGCGAAGGCGGCCTATCTGGGCCATGGCCTCATCGGTGGCCTGGTCCCACCAATCGCCGTGGCTCATGGACAAGCCGTCCTCGACGACGATGACCACCGCCGTGGGCAGGCGCTCCTCGGCGGTCAGCCCGGAGCTGCTCAACACGAAGGGCTTGGCCAATGCCAGGGCCAACAGGGCCAGGGCGAGGACCCGCAGGGCTAAAAGGAGCCACTGTCGGACCTTGACGCTACGGGCGATGCGCTCGTTGGAGGCCCGCAACAGGGCCAGCGCCGGGAAGGGGCGTCGCACCGCCTTTCGGCGATTGATGAGGTGGATGACAAGGGGCAGCGCCGCTGCTAGGAGGCCCGCCAAAAAGAGGGGCTGTAAAAAACTCATCCCCGCCTCCTGATGAATCGATAACAGATCTCTTCGATGGGGGCGTCCGTAGTGGTGCGCAGATAGCCGATATCGGCTTTCTGGCAATTGGACTTGAGCCAGGCGCAATGATCGGCCATGGCCTTCTGGTAGCTGTCGCGGATATCGTCGGGGTCGACCAGCAGATCGCCGTCCTCTTCCATTCCCTCGAAGATGGTCAGCCCCTCGTAGGGGAGGGTCAGCTCGGCGGCATCGAGGATATGGAAGAGGGCCACGTCGAGGCGGCGGCTGCGAAGGACTCGCAACAGGTTGGCCACCTCTTCATCGGCGTCCAGAAAATCACTGAAGACCATGACCAGGCTGCGTCTTCGGGCCTGTTGAGCGACGCGGCGCATCGACTCGGCAAGGGCGGTGGTCCCCGTGGCCTCCAGGTTGTCCATCAGATATAGGATATCGTCCAGGTGGGTCGCGCGGGTGGCGGCGGGCAAAAAGGCGCCGGTCGTGTCGGCAAAGCCCATGGCGCCCACGGCGTCACCCTGTCGCACCAGAAGATAGGCCAGGGTGGCCGCCAGATATCGGGCATAGGTCAGCTTCGACAGGGGCGCCGATTCGCCCTGAAAGCTCATCGAACCGGAGGCGTCGATGACGGCGTAGGCCTCCAGGTTGGTCTCGTCCTCGAAGCGCTTGACGTAGTAGCGGTCGGTCTTGCCGTAGACCTTCCAGTCCACATGGCGCAATTCGTGGCCCGGGCTGTATTCGATATACTCGGAGAACTCCACGGAGCCGCCGTGATGTGGCGAGCGATGGAGGCCGGCGATGACGCCCTCGGCCAGCCGCTTGGCTCGCAACTTCATGGTGCCCATCTGTTGGAGCACCGACGGATCGAGATAGGTCTGGCGTAGGGTTTCGACCATTCGACTTCACGGGGCAAAAAAAGATGAGGTGACAACAGGCGGCTGTACAATCGAATTCAGCGCCAGGTCATTCCTCGAGGAGTCGGTCGATGACGTCGTCGGCGGTGATCCCTTCCGCTTCAGCCTGGAAATTGGTCAGGATTCGATGGCGAAGGATCGGCGGGGCCAGGGCGTTGACGTCCTCTTTGGCGACCGTGAGGCGCCCGTCGAGGAGAGCTCTGGCCTTGCCGGCCAAGATCAGCGCCTGTCCTGCCCGGGGGCCGGCGCCCCAGTTAAGATATTCTTTGACGAAGCCGGGGGCCGCCGGATCTTCGGGACGAGTGCTTCGGACCAACTCCACGGCATGGCGCACCACTTCGTCGCTGACCGGGACTTTGAGCACCAATTCCTGGAGGCGCAAAATGGTCTGCGGGTCGAGCATCTTCTCCACGGGCGGGGTCTTCGCCGTGGTGGTGCGCTTGACGATGGTCATCTCGTCGTCGTGATCGGGATAGTCGATCTTGAGGTGGAACATAAACCGGTCGAGCTGGGCTTCCGGCAGGGGATAGGTGCCCTCTTGTTCGATCGGGTTCTGGGTGGCGAAGACCAAAAAGGGCAGATCGAGCTCATAGGTCGTCCCCCCGGCAGACACCCGGTACTCGGCCATGGACTGCAATAGAGCCGCCTGGGTCTTGGGGGGCGTGCGGTTGATCTCGTCTGCTAAGAGCAGGTTGGTAAAGACCGGGCCTTCCATAAATTTGAAATGCCGTTTTCCCGTGGCCTTATCCTCTTCCAGAATGTCCGTGCCCGTAATATCGGCGGGCATCAGGTCCGGCGTAAATTGGATCCGGTTGAAGTCCAGATTCAGGACCTCGGACAAGGTGGAGATGAGATAGGTCTTGGCCAGTCCGGGCACGCCCATCAACAGGGAGTGGCCCCGGGAGAAGATGGCCACCAGCAGGTGCTCGATGAGCTCGTCCTGGCCGTAGATGCGGCGCGTGACCTGCTCGACGATGGCCTCTTTGGCGGCGGCCAATTCTTCGACGGCCTCCAACTCGGCGTCGGGAAGCGCCGTGGGCTCCAGATTCTCTTCGGTGGTGATATCGGTGGCCATAGATTCTCGTCGGTTCGTTGCGGAAAGGTTGGGATCGCCGGCAAAAAAAGGTGAACCAATTCGTCAGACAGCGTTACAACAGTGACAACCGTTAAATTCCTTCCCGATTGTCATAACCCGAATCGCATTGAGGGAA
>SLJM01000171.1 GCA_007135085.1 Myxococcales bacterium | reverse complement strand
GTTGCCCGGCGACAGAAGGTCGACGGGGCCGAAACGGTTGCCCGGCGACAGAAGGTCGGCAGGGCCGAAACGGTTGCCCGGCGACAGAAGGTCGACGGGGCCGAAACGGTTGCCCGGCGACAGAAGGTCGGCAGGGCCGAAACGGTTGCCCGGCGACAGAAGGTCGGCAGGGCCGATTGTGGCAGGTAGGTGAGGTTCGTTTGGTCATAAAATTGCCCATCGATCCGCTGCTGCCCCAGGTGGTGGAGGCTCTGGGGGAGCATCGGGGCGTCGTCATCGAGGCGCCGCCCGGGGCCGGTAAGAGCACTCGTGTGCCGCCGGCCCTGCTCGATGCAGGTTTTGGGCAGCGGGGGCAGATCATCATGCTCGAGCCGAGGCGGGTGGCGGCGAGGGCGACGGCTCGGCGTATCGCCAGCGAGCGGGGCGTCAACGTCGGCGATGAGGTGGGCTATCAAGTCCGGTTTGATCGAAAGATCTCGGATAAGACCAGGCTGGCGGTCATCACCGAGGGTATTCTCACCCGACGGTTGCAGAGCGATCCGTTTCTGGAGGGCGTGAGCGTCGTCATCCTCGACGAATTTCACGAGCGAAGCATCCACACCGATCTGGCGATCGCCTTTTTGCGCGAGGTCCAGGAGGTACGCGACGACCTCAAGATCGTCGTCATGTCGGCCACGTTGGACGCCGAGCCCATCGCAAATTATCTGGGCGTGCCGTCGCTTCGAAGCGAGGGGCGGACCTTTGACGTCGATATTGAGTATCTGGATAAGCCGCCGGAAGATCGGATCGAATACGAGGCGGCAAGGGCGGCGCGGCGTATCGTCGGCGGCAGGGACGACGACGGCGGAGATATCCTGATCTTTTTGCCCGGCCGCGGCGAGATTCATCGCTGCCTCGATGCCCTCGAGGAGTGGGGGAGAGAGGAGGGGGTTGAGCTATTGCCCCTCTATTCGGCGCTGCCGGCTCGGGAGCAGGACCGGGCCCTTCGCTCCGGTGGGCCACGCAAGGTCATCGCCGCCACCAATATCGCCGAGACGTCGCTTACCATCGAGGGCGTCACCGCCGTGATCGACTCCGGGAAGGTGCGCCAGATGCGTATGTCCCCGGCGAGCGGCCTCGATAATCTGGAGCTCGGCCATATCAGTATCGCCTCGGCGAAGCAGCGCGCCGGCCGGGCGGGACGGGTTCGTGAAGGACGGGCTATTCGCCTGTGGACCAGGGCCTTTGAGCATCGCATGGACGAATTCGACGAGCCCGAGATCAGGCGAATCGATCTCGCCTCGGTGGTCATGGAGGTCATCGCCTGGAGCGGCGCCGATCCCCGGGAATTCGACTGGTTCGATCCGCCGCCGGAACATGCGTTGGACCATGCGATACGATTGCTCGATCAGTTGGGGGCTATCGACGCCGAGAGCTTTCAACTCACCGATCTGGGCAAGCGCTTGCTCGAATTGCCGGTTCACCCAAGGATCGGGCGAATGCTCGTCGACGGTGAGCGCCGCGGTGTAGGCGCCCGGGCTGCGAAGATGGCGGCCATCATCTCGGAGCGCGACTTCGTCAACACCGTCGACCGCGACGCCCCGGGAGACCGCTCGGACGTGCTCGCAAGGGCTGAGATGCTCGCCGAGGTGGCTTCGGGGCGCACCGGGCGGGCTCGGGGTACGGGATTTCAGGTCCACGTCGGGCGGGCGAGGCGAGTCAAACAGGTGGCTGACCAGTTGAAGAAGATGATCAACGACGGCGGCGCCGGCTCCGACGACGACGCCCTCAAATCGGTGCTCGCCGGCTATCCCGATCGCATCGCCCTGCGCCGCGAAGAGGGCGGGGACCGATTCTTGATGGTCGGCGGCGAGCCCATGACTCTGGCCTACGAGAGTGTCGTTCGCGACGCAGAGCTCATCGTGGCCCCGGTCATCGCCGGTCAGACCAGAGCTCGGTCTGCCGTGGGCGGTGTGGATTCGCGGGCCTTGATACGACTGGCCAGCGAAGTGCGTCGACAGTGGCTGGAGGAGCTCTTCCCCGAGCGTTTTCGAGAGGTGGTGGACGTCGAATTCGACGACGACTCCGAGCGCGTCTCCGCCAGACGCCGCGAGTATTTCGACGACCTGCCCTTGAGCGAACAGATCGTCTCCGTAGACGACGGCGCAGATCCGCAGGAGGTGACGGCCTTGCTCGCCGAGCGGGCACTTGAAGACGTGCCAAGGGCATTCGGGCTGGACAAAGACGACCATCAATATCTGATCCGCTGGGAGTGCGCTCGCCAGTGGTTCGAAGAAGCCGACTTTCCCCAGTTGATGATCGACGAGGAGCGAGGCAATTCGGAGCAGAAGATCTGGCACCAGATTTTATGGGGGAAGCGCTCCTTTGCCGAACTCCGTCGCATGTCGCTGCCCTCGATGCTGGGGGCATACCTGAACAGCGATCAGCGCCGAATCCTGGACGACGAATTGCCAAAACGTATCGAGGTCCCGTCGGGCAGCAATATTCGCCTCAAATATCGAATCGGCGAGCCCCCGATTCTGGCGGTGCGAATCCAGGAAGTCTTCGGCTGGACCGACACGCCCCGCATCGCCGGCGGCCGCGTCACGGTGCTCATGCACCTGTTGGCCCCCAACTTCCGCCCAGCCCAGGTCACAGAGGACCTTGCCGGCTTCTGGGAGCGAACCTATCCGGAGGTGCGCAAAGAATTGCGCGCCCGATATTCGAAGCACCCCTGGCCCGAAGACCCGGTGAGCGCCAGGGCGGTGTATAAATAAGGTGGTCCACAGGCCATCCCTGGCCTGGCAGAAATTATGGTCCACAGGCCATCCCTGGCCTGGCAGTAATTATGGTCCACAGGCCATCCCTGGCCTGGCAG
>SLJM01000303.1 GCA_007135085.1 Myxococcales bacterium | reverse complement strand
CTTGGAAAACATAAGCTGGCCCCCAGGGTCAGCCCCAATAAATCCATCGAAGGCGCCGTGGGCGGCTTATTGACCACCGTGGCGTTTACCTTCGGCTTTGACGCCCTCTTCACCCACTTCTTCCCCGACTACTGGATCTCTCTGTCGGTTGGCCAGGTGCTCCTGTTGGCCATCCCCGCCAATATCCTCGGCCAGGCTGGCGATCTGGCAGAAAGTCTCATGAAACGGGCCCATAAAGTCAAAGACAGCGGCACCATCATTTACGGACACGGGGGAATCCTGGACCGCATTGATGCGTTGTTCTTTGCAGCTCCGTGGATTTATTATTTCCTCATCTACGGCGTTTCCCCAGGCTAATCCCGGGTACTCCTTCGGCGCGTTATGAGCTTTCTCTATTTCATCATCCTCATCGGGGTTCTGATCTTCGTCCACGAGCTGGGCCACTTCGTGGTGGCCCGGATCTTCGACGTGAAGGTCCTGCGCTTCTCGATTGGATTCGGGCCGGCCCTGATGACCATCAAGGGTGAGGAGACGGAATACCTCATCTGCGTGCTTCCCCTGGGGGGCTACGTTCAGATGCAGGGCGCCGATCTGGAGTCCACCGAAGATCTGCCCGAGGAAGAACAGGCCCGCTCACTGATGGCAAAGCCCATCTGGCAGCGCTCGCTCATTGTGCTGGCCGGTCCGGTAGCCAACCTGATCTTGCCGGCGATCATCTATTTTGTCTTCGGCCTGGTCTCCACCACCACCGCCCCATCGATGATCGGCCAGGTCTGGGCCGAATCAGTGGCCGAAGAGGCCGGCCTGGAAGCAGGGGATCGCATCGTCGCCATCGATGGCCGGGAGGTCGCCTATTTCCATCAGGTGGCACGCTATATCAACGCCAGCCCGGACCAGGAAGTGGAGCTCACCTTCGAGCGCTATGGTGAACTCCACACCACCACGGTGGTCCCCGAAAAATATTCGACCACCGACTTTTTGGGGCTCTTTCAGGAGTCCGGGGGCCGCATCGGCATCGGGCTCGGCACGCCGGGGCCGACCATCGCCATCGCCGATCGAGAAGGCGCCGCTGCCCGAGACGGGCTCCAATTTTTCGACCGTGTCGTCGCCATCGACGGCGAGGTGGTGGAGCGCTTCGACGAGATCAAGACCAAGATCGTCAAAAGCGACGGTGAGCCCCTGGAATTTCTCGTCTTGAGCCGCTCCGACATCCCCTCGGAGGTCGGCAATTTCTACCACCAGGACAAGCGCACCGTCACAGTGACTCCCGATATCGTCGACGGCGTCCCCACTCTGGGAATCGAACCGTCGGCGATGTATCTGGCCCGTATCGACGAAGACGGTCCGGCAGCCCGCGCCGGCTTCAAAGCGGGTGATAAGATCGTCGCCCTCGACGGCCGCCGCTTCGATAGCTGGTCTCTCTTCGGCGAGCGCCTGAGCACAACGGTCAACGAGATGATCGTCGAGCGCGACGAAGCCGGTGAAGATTACGAAATAGAAGCCCGCTTCGAGGTGGAGGTGCGGCGCAATGGAGAGCTCGTCACCCTCCATTACGAACCGGACGTAGTCACCTACACGGACGATACCAACCAGACTCACTACCGGGTCGAGCACGGCTGGGATACCTTCCGCGATACGGTCTTCCCTGAGGAGATCCACCATCCCCTCGGCCAGCGTTTCGTCCACAGCGCCCGCATGGGCATCGAGGAGACCTGGGACTATACGAAGCTCATGGTCGTCGGCCTGGTCCGCCTGGTGCAGGGGCGCATCTCCACGGAGAGCATCGGCGGTCCGATCATGATCGGCGAGCTCGCCGCCGAAGCCGGCCACGCCGGAATCGAGCCATTTTTGCGAATGCTGGCCCTCATCAGCATCAACCTGGCCATTATCAACCTGCTTCCCATACCGATTCTCGACGGCGGACGGCTCGTGCTCTTCGCCCTGGAGGCCATCAAGCGAAAGCCCCTGAGCTACCGAACTCGCCAGATCGCCGCCTATATCGGCCTGGTGCTCATCCTGATGCTCATGGTCCTGGCATTCAAAAACGATATCGAGCGCAACTGGTACCGCGTCGTCGAAATATTTGAGCAAGAATGAGTGATCACACCGACTATAAGCGCGTTTTGGCCATCGAGACGGCCACCCCCGTACAGGCACTGGCGCTGCTCGACGGAGAAAACCTTCGCGAGCACCGCGTCCAACACGTGCGCTACAACCACGGCAGCTCTCTGCTCCAGAACGTCGACCAATTATTGTCGGCCCGAAAGATCGAGCTCCCAGATATCGACCTCTTCGCCGTGGGCCTGGGGCCGGGAAGTTTTACGGGCCTGCGCGTCGGTTTGGCCACGGCCAAGGCCCTCGCAAGATCGGTCAACAAGCCAATTATCGGGATATCCAGCCTGGCCGCGCTGGCCTACGCTGCGGCCCGCATAAACCCTGGCGCCACCGTGCTCACCGCAATCGACGCCCGCCGCCGTGAGATATTCGGCGCCGCCTATCGCTGGACGCCAGAGGGCCTGGTGTCCATCATCGACGACTGCGCTGTAGATCCCGCTGAGTTCAGGGAACGAGTCGAAGCCGAATTGGAGGGCCCCATTGTGCTCGTCGGCGACGGTCAGTCCAAATATCCAGCGCTCCGCCAGTGGAAGCACCCGAACCTGACCATCGTTCCCCCCGACCTGGCCACCCCGTCGGCGATCGGCGTCGCTCGACTGAGCCGCCGAGCCGCCCAGGCCGACGGCCCGGCCGATCTGATCGCTTTGGAGCCCAATTATATCCGCCCCAGCGACGCCGTGCTCCCCGACAAGCCACCGGGGCCCATGCCGCCCGCTCCGGACCAGCGAGACAACTGACTTTCACCTCG
>SLJM01000072.1 GCA_007135085.1 Myxococcales bacterium | reverse complement strand
TCCGTGGGACAGAAAGTCGCCGAATATCTGGGCATCTCGCGCATTACCTTCTCCCGCATCGACCAGGACGCCCGACTGATGACCAATTTGTACGACTGGCATGAAGACGGCCTGCCCAGCGCCTCCGGTGTCCATGCCCTTTCGGACTTCATGCCAGAGCAATTTATCCAGGACTTCCAGGCGGGGCGGCCGGCGGCGATCGCCGATGTATCAACCGACGAACGCACCGCAAAATGTATCGAGGCATATAAATCCTTTGGCGTCGGATCCATGCTCCATGTGCCGCACATCAGCGATGGGCGCTGGAAATTCCAACTGGCGATTCATCACGGGCATATTCACCACTGGCGAGACCATGAAATCCAACTGATGACCGATCTCACCGAGCGCCTTTATTGGCGACTGGAGCGAGCATTTGCCGAAGAAGAACTGCGCGAGGCCAACCGCCGAAAGGATCGCTTCCTGGCCGTACTTTCCCACGAACTGCGCAACCCCCTGGCGCCGATCGAGCTGGGATTGCAACTTCTCGACCAGGCTGGCCCCAACCGCCCCCAGGGCCAGCGGGCGCGCACTATCATTGGTCGACAGGTCAAGCAGTTGACACGCCTGGTCGACGACCTGCTCGACGTCAATCGCATCAATAATAATAAAATCGAACTTCGACTCAAACAGGTGGAATTGAACGAACTCGTCGAGCGCACCGCCGAAGATCACCGGCCCCTCTTCGCCGAAAAAGGAGTCGAGCTTCACCTCATCCCGTCGCCACAGCCAGTCTTTGTTCAGGCCGATCCCAATCGGCTGGCTCAGGTGGTGGGTAACCTGCTCCACAATGCCGTCAAATTCACCGAACCCGGAGACAGCACCACCGTCTCCGTAGCCCTGGACTCGGGATCGGATAATGGGCAGATCTCTGTGGCCGATACGGGGATCGGAATCTCTCCGGACCGACTGGAGAGCCTCTTTGACCCCTTTATCCAGGCTGATACCTCCCTGGAGCACTCCATCGGTGGGCTGGGCCTGGGCCTGGCGCTGGTCAAGGGCCTGGTCGAAATGCACGACGGCAAAATCACGGCTCGAAGCGACGGCCTTGGCCAGGGCGCCGAATTTATCATTTGCCTGCCCCTCGACAAAAGCGAGCGGTCACAACTCGACGTCCCGCAACGGCAATCGCCGTCTCCTTCCCGCAAGATTTTGGTCATCGACGACAATGTGGACATCGCAGAATTGCTGCAGACCGTCCTCACCAATATGGGACACCAGGTCCGGGTCGCCCACTCCGGCCCCACCGGCATTGAACGGGCCCGGCAATTTCATCCCCATGTGGTGATCTGTGATATCGGGCTGCCCGAGATGAATGGCTACGAGGTAGCCCGCTCAATCCGCGACGACCCCGAGCTAGGCAACTCTTATTTGATCGCCCTCAGCGGTTATGCCGCCCAGGAAGACATCGATAGATCGCGACGATCCGGTTTCGATCGCCATCTGTCCAAACCACCGGATCTGGTCGAACTCCAACAGATTCTAACCCAATCCTATCAGGAGAGCCGCAAACTTTAGCTCCCCCAGGTCAGATTCGATCACCCGCCGATGGGCGAAGGTGTCGATCTGCGGTGGCGAATAATTTGGCGCACCGAAGAGACTCCTTAATTTCGGGTGAGGACTTCAGGCTCACTATCCGAGGGCCGGGAGTCCCGTCTTCTTTGCCCTTATTCACCTCACCGAGGTTCGCCATGTCCGAAGAGGCCAATAAAGAAGCAGTTCGTCGGCTCTTTAATATCATCAACTCCAGAGACCTCTCCCGGCTTGGCGAGGTCTGCACCGATGACGTGACCTACCGGTCGTCCAGCGGCGACGACGGGGTCCAGGGCATCGACGGCTATCGCGAGGAACTGACCGGCCTCTTTGAGGCCTTTCCGGACATGGAAATGTCTCCCGAGGAGATCGGCGCCGACGGCGACAAGGTCTACTGCGTTTATCGTTGGACCGGCACTCATGAGGGCGAATACATGGGGATCACGCCCCAGAAACATCGGGTCGATCTGCTCATCAGCTCCAACTGTCGGTGCCGCGACGGCAAGGTCGCCGAGGTGGTCGACTTTATGGATGCCCTGATGCTTCTGTGGCAATTGGGAGCCCTCGGCGACGAGGTCTACCCCGGCGGCCGGGACTGGCCTACCGGTGAAACGAAGCTGCGAGCCCGGTGAGTCGGAGATCCTCTCAACGCCGAGTTCGCTGCAGGTCGCTGGAGATCAGATGTCTGTGTTGCTAGTGTTCGTAGCAGACTTCTGACCATCTCCCGACTCAGGACGTTCCTCGTGAACACACCGAGCCAATGGAGCTTTCTCTTCCTGCTCTGCCTCACCATCTGCGTAGGTGGGTTGGCCTGTTCCGAAGACGTCCCGGCCTGTGCGGAGTGCATCGAAGACGCAGGCGGCGATGCCGGCGATGACGTCGACACCGATAGCGACACCGACGCGGCCGACACCGAAACCGGCGACACCGACGCGGCAGACACGGGCAGTTCCGAAGAGGACGTCGACGATGACTCCACCTGCGGAGAGCCCCAGGATCCCTGCGAGTCCGTCGAAGATTGCTGTCCCGGCCTGGTCTGTGAGTGGGATTCTTGCAGCCTGCTCTGATCGTCGCCTCTTTAGCCTGGATGATGGGTTTTGTCCTCCTCGGCGGCGCAGGCTTCGACCGGTGGCAGACCAGGATACTCCGGGCCCTTTCTTTAGAGATTGTTCCATATCTATTTCAAACCATGTTTCAAGACCTAAACACTTGAAACAAACCGACGGGAAACCCGATAACTACCGAAAACCCTAAATATAACCTGAAGCTATACAACAGAAAAAACCAAGAACTTTTTCTAATATAACGATCATATTGAATATTTT
>SLJM01000185.1 GCA_007135085.1 Myxococcales bacterium | reverse complement strand
CATTTTCAGCGGACTGATTCTCACCCTCTTCTTCTACGTCGAGCTCGCCGCAGGCCAACGCCCCGGTGGCCAAAAACGCGACCAACGACAGAAGAAGCACACTACCTTTCAGATTAAACTTCATGGATCGATCTCCTCATGGGAAAAAAATGGGGCCCCCGGTTGGAGATCGCGATAAGGAGAGCTGCGTCTTAGCGGAAGACAAGAAGAAATAAAGGACCGCAAATGACGCGCGCACCCTTCGCTTCCAACCCGAAGCGATCATTTGCGCCGAACGAATAACTTCGCATCGACGGGTACTGGGTGCCGAAAAAGTGACGGAGCAATATCCTGGCTTGCGGCTTGACCTTCCCTCGTCGCCTTCCCGAGCACGAATGGCTCAGTGGCAAATGACGAGTTCATCACCGCTTACAGTTGCGGGGGCAGCGTCGGTATCTCACCGAACTTCCTGCTCCGTGACCGGCGGCTTTGGTCTATCACCAATTCTTGAGATTGCGCAAGGTCGTCCGTCGGCGGGAGTGTGCCCAACTGAGGCTGTAAATCCTAACCATTCCTCTGCATACTGCAGCCCAATATAAGAGCCCCCGCCCCCCCTTTCGGCTTCCGTCCTTCCTGTAGAGCTCGACCATGTTTGACGTACTCCCAGCTGATATACTGCGCTTTTTGAGCATCCCCCTCCTGAGCGCCCTGGTGGGCTGGGCCACCAATGTGCTCGCCTTGAAGATGACCTTCTATCCGCTGGAATTTCTGGGCCTGCGCCCCTATCTGGGCTGGCAGGGAATCATCCCCGCCAAGGCGGAGTCCATGGCCCGGCGAACGGTCAACCTGATGACCACACGACTGGTGGGGGTGCGCGAGGTCGTCGATCGCCTGGAGCCCGGGCGCGTCGTCGAGGAGCTGTCGCCCGGCGTGGAGCAGATGCTACGTGAGGTCATCGACGAGACCATGTCGGAGCGTCATCCCTTTTTGTGGGAGCTTATGCCCGAGTCGGCGCGCGACGAAATATACCACCGCGCCGCCGCCGATGCCGACGAGGTCATCAGCCAGTCCCTCATTGATCTGAAACTCGAGGCCGACGACGTGCTCGATCTCGAGGAGATGGCCGTGGCCGCGCTGCTCGAGGATCGGGCGTTTCTCAACAGGATCTTTCTCGAATGCGGCAAGCAGGAGTTCAAGTTCATCGAGCGATCGGGGTTGTATTTCGGCTTTCTCTTCGGACTTGTCCTCATGGTCGCTCGCTTCTTCCTCGATGCGAGCTGGCTGATGCCCGTGGCCGGCTTCTTCATCGGCTACCTGACCAATTTCGTGGCCCTGAAGATGATCTTCGAGCCCACTCGGCCAAAGGAGGTGCTCGGGCTGAGCTGGCAGGGCTCCTTTTTGAAGCGCCAGGATGAGGTCAGCGAGGCCTACGCCCGGCTGGTCTCCCAGAATATCGTCAACACCCAGAATATCCTCCGGGCCATGTTCGAGGGATCCGGTGGCCAGAAGTTGATCGAGATCATCGAGCGCCACGTCCTGGAGGCCGCCGATCGCTACGAGGCCGTTCCCCGTCCCATGACCAATTTCCTGCTCGGCAGCGACGATTACGAAGAGCTCAAAAATAAGATCGCCGCCGCCATCCTCGAGGCCGTTCCCAACGGCCCTCTCTATGATGTCCAGGCCTACGCCGACGAGGCCTTTGACCTGGAAAACACCCTCCATCACCGCCTTCGGAATCTGCCTCCCGAGCAATTCACCGGTCTGTTGCGGCCGATCTTCCAGGAAGACGAATGGAAGCTCCTCTTGGTCGGGGCCGCCCTCGGCCTGGGGGTTGGCCTCTTCCAGACCTTCGTCGTCTTTGCTTAGTGACGTCTTTGCTCAGTGACGATTGAGTGGGGCCGTCGATATCCCCCTTTACCAGGGGGGCTCAATTCTGATTCTCTTCGAGGGCGTAGGGGTCATCGGCTCCGAAGCATCTCTCGCAGGCTTTCTCTACGGCCTGGTGAATCCGGTAGGTGAAGTGCTCCTCGCCAAGGTCCTGGAAGAATTTGGAGGCCCGCATCACGTCCAGCACGGGCCCCTTGGTCTTGGCGAAGTACAGCTCGACGCCGCGCTCCTGATAATCCTCGAGGATCCGGTGCAGCGCCAGCTCGGCCGACGAATCCAACTGGTTGATCGAGGAGGCGTCGATGACCACCGCCTGAAGAGGCTCGTCCATCTCCTTCTCCAGCTGCACCAGGGTGTCCTTTAGAAAAGAGACGTTGCCGAAGAAGAACTGGCTATCGATGCGCACCAAGAGCAGGCCGGGGATGGTCCTGGCCTCGGGATGTCGATCCAGGTTGCGATAGCTCGTGGTTCCCGGCAGCCGGCCCAGCACGGCCGTGTGGGGCCTGGTGGCTCGGATGATAAACCACAACAGGGAGGCGCCGATGCCGATGGCCAGCCCCTCCTCGATGCCGATGAGCAACGTGGAGGCAAAGGTCAGCACCAGGATCACCAGCCCGTCCCGTTTGACCTGCCATAGATGCTTGACCGCCTCCAGGTCGATGAGCCCCACGATGGCGGTCATAATGATTGCGGCCAGCACCGCCTGGGGTAGAAAATAAAATAGGTCCGTCAGAAATAAGAGGGTCGCCACCACCGCCGCGGCGGTGATCACCGCCGCCAGATTGGAACGAGCTCCGGCCTTGTCGTTGACCGCCGAGCGGGAGAACCCGCCGGTGACCGGATAGCCCCCGAACAGCCCGGCGCCGATATTGGCCGCTCCAAGCCCCAAAAGCTCTCGATTTGCTTCCAATTGGTCGTCTTCGCCGTGGCCTTCGGCGATCTTTTTGGCCACCGCGAAGGACTCCATAAATCCCACCAGGGCGATCACCACCGCCGCCGGCAACAGAGCCTCCACGACCTCCCAGGTGATCGGCACCACCATCAACCCCGGCAGCCCGGTGGGCACCTCGCCGACCACCTCAAGCCCCCTGGCGTCCAGACCGAGCGCCCAGGCCACCGCCGTGGAGACCAGGACGATAAAGAACATCCCCGGAAAGGAGGGTCTCCACACTCGGATCGCCAATAAAAACAACAGGCTCGACAGGCCCACCACCATCGTCAGGGGATGGAATCCGGGACCGACCAGGGAGTCGAACTGGCTAAAGGCGATGATCAGCGCCGCCGCCGAGGTAAACCCGCTGAGCACCGGGTGGGACAGAAAGTTGGTGACGATCCCCAGCCGGGCGATGCCCATGACAAATTGGATCACCCCCACCATCAGCGCCAGAATCAACGCGTAGGTCAAATAGGCGTCGGTGCCTGTCTCGGCGATGGCCCCGACGCTGGCGGCGGTCATCAGTGACAGCACCGCCACCGGGCCCACCGCCAGTTGCCTGGAGCTTCCGAATAGAGCATAGCCCACAAGGGGAACGGTCGACGCGTACAGCCCCACGATCGGGGGCAGCCCGGCCAGCATGGCGTAGGCCATCCCCTGGGGGATCAGCATCACCGCCGTGGTCAGCCCGGCCATCACGTCCGAGCGAAGATCACCGCCTCCGTAGGAGCGCAGCTGCGCGAGCAGGGGAAAAAATTTGCTCAATACATTCATCGCCGCTCCTGGGCCGGATGTCTTATTTGTCGTCGATGAAGGATCACACCAGATACCGAACGGTCCTGGTCAGGTCTTCTGGAGTTACCATCATGCAATAGCCATTCCACCGGCGCATTCCCTTGATATAATGCGATCTATAACGTCCTATTTTTTCATCAGACGACTAAATGTTTCAAAAATTGAAACACAACCACCAAACCCACCGTCATCCGTTTCAAAAACTGAAACAACAGCATCAACTGAAACAAAAAACCATCTCCGCGGGCCATTTCCTTGTCACTCTACCGAGTGGTGATCATCTTCGGCGTGCTCGACAAAATCACGACAAAAGCAATCCCCCCGAAGCGATAAGGAGAACCTGATGACCTATTTCCGACAAATCTACGACGAAGGCCTCGCCCAGGCGGCCTATATCATCGGCGACCCCTCCACCCGCCAGGCGGTGGTGGTGGATCCGCTGCGCGACATCGACCTTTATCTTGATCACGCCGCCGACAAGGGCTACGAAATCGTCGGTGTGCTCGAGACCCACATCCACGCCGACTTTCTCTCCGGCGGACGGGAGTTGGCGATGAGCACAGGCGCCAAATTCTACATCTCCGGGGAAACCGTAAAAGGCTGGAAGTACGGCGCCCTCGACGGGCTGGACGTGGTGGAGCTCAAAGACGGTGACACCTTTGACGTCGGCGACGGACTCCAGATCAAAGCTCTGCACACCCCCGGGCACACCCCGGAAGAGATGTCCTATCTGGTGTTGGAGAAGGGCAACGGCAACGATCCTATGGCGGTGCTGACCGGTGACTTCATGTTCGTCGGTGATCTGGGACGGCCCGATCTCCTCGAAGAGGCGGCCGGCGAGGCAGGCACCGCCGAACCAGGGGCCCGTCAGACCTTCCAGTCTATGACCTCCGGCTTCTTGGAGCTGCCCGACTACGTGGCGGTATGGCCCGGCCACGGCTCCGGATCGGCCTGCGGAAAAGCCCTGGGTGATGTTCCTTGTTCGACCATCGGCTACGAAAAACGCACCGCCTGGTGGTCGGGTTTTTTCGAAACCAATGACGAAGATGGATTCGTCGAAGAATTTTTGAGCGATCAGCCCGAATCGCCTGCCTACTACGGGACTATGAAAACCTTAAACCGCGACGGAGCCCCCATCCTCGGCGAGCTGCCCTCTCCGCCGCGGCTGACCCCAAAGAGGTTTAGGGAATTGGCCGAATCGGAAGATACCTGGGTGATGGACCTGCGCGACTTCCGCAGCTTCTCCCACGAGCATCTCCCGGGGTCGATCAACTTCTCGAGCCTCCAGGGACTATCCAACCATGTCGGTCGCCTCGCCCCCTACGATAAAAACCTGGTCCTCGTCGCCGACGCCGGTCAAGTCGAGGAGGCGACCCGGCGGCTGATCCGAATCGGCCTCGACAATATCATCGGATTCGTCCCCGCCACCCGCATCGACCAATACGCCGCCCATGGGCTCGACAGCACCCCCGTGGTCGACGACCCCGACGAGGCCGTTGAGCTATACCGCCAGGAAAACACCCGGATGCTCGACGTCCGATCCATCGGCGAGCGCAGCCAGGGCTACATCCCGGAATCCCAGCACACCTACTACGGCAACATCGACCAGGTCGTCGCCGAGGCCGAGGAAAGTGGCGGCCCCCCCCGTGGCCAGAAGATGATCGTCCACTGCGAGGCCGGCGCCCGTGCCACCGTCGCCGCCAGCTATCTCAAAGCCCACGGCTTCGACGATGTGGTCCTGTACACCGGCGGGTTCGGCGGATGGAAGAAGAAGGGCCATCCCGTCGAGAAATGAGATTGTTTCTCCCCACTTTTTCGTCAAGGAAGTCACGCAGGATCTGGTATCAGGACTCGACCATTTGCTTGCCCCCCCGGCTGAGGGGGGGGCGGCGAAGATCAGCGGACGCGCTTCAAAGGCTTGAAAACACATTAGATAGTCTGGCCTCTTTCATGACTTCAGCGAAGTCTCACTAAATTTGCGGTCACGATCTTCTTTTTGCGTGGGCAAACACCTCTTTCCTATTGGAGTCTCGACCATGGAGATTGACGGAAGAAACCAATTACAACGACAATAGATCCACCAACTGACTATTTATCGCCGGGGAGTCTGTGTCCCGAGAGATACCCGATAAGCTTAATTCTATTCGCATCCGAAAGCTGAATTCCACGGTCGTCCACAGCTCATCGATTGCAATGGCTGCCCAGTGGAGGCAGCGAGTACACGCCGTCGGCAACTACGATCTCTCACGTATTTGCGAGGGCTTATTAGGCGACCTGCCCCACTCACAAAGACTTATATTCATTCGCCGCATCCGAATCGATCTGAGCGTCAGTGACGACGCGATTCATTCCCAGAATTGGATTCGGAGATGGGCAAAATTATTGACTCAGGGAATTGAAGAGGGAGTTCGGGGAGCAGATCGCCACGCCGTCGTCTTTGAGTCGGCCCGTCACTACGTCCAGTCCTATCTTCAGGCCCTGACCAGGGGGCGAGAGCGACATCAATGGTTTTATCGCCGCTTCGAAAACCTCGACTATCTGGCCCCCGAGATTGCTGCCCTGGAGCTGCTCACCTCCCGCGAAGATTGGACGGCTGACCAGCTCATCGAACTTCGCGATTCCGATTGCCTCGAATGGTATATTCGTCGGTGGAATTTACGGCAATTGAATCGCGTCCTCACCATCATTGGTGACTCCCTCACTGAGTACGCCCCCCGTCGGGTCCTTCGAGTTCTGAGACGGCCCACCGTGCGGGCCAGACTCAAACGGTACGCCGAGGACCTCTCCAGCCCCCCGGATCACCCTCGGTATGGAGCGTCGCTCAGCCTTCACACAACAATTGCTCTGATCGCCGAGGAAAATCTCTCCCTTTCGATAGCCCGATTGTTGGCCACTCTCTGGAGTGCCCACCGTGTTGCTTCGCCTTCGACGAATTCGTCCACCGATGACAATTTGCTGTCCGTCGAGAACCTCAGTCGACGTCTGCAACGCGCCGGCCAGTCCCGCATTGCTTCATGGCTGACCACCTCCGGTGACAGAGCGTCAATCGTCGCCATTGCCAACGAGCTAGCTGAGCTTGCTTCCTTGGAACCAACCCGATCCGATATCGATGGAACAGGGCCCAAAAATAGCAGGCCACACAATGAGTCGAGCGCATCGAATCTATACTCCCCGGTGGGCGGTTGTTTTTTGCTATTGCATCCTCTGATGCAACTTCAGGTCTGGAATCGACTGCTCGACGTACTCGAGGAACGGGATGCACGGCGTTGTCTTTTTGTCATTGCATTGATGGCCACCGGCGCAGATAGAGCGGCCCTACGCCTCTCTGATCTCGTTCTGACGCGCTTCGCCGGTCTTGAGCGGCCCCCTGTCGCCAACGCCCGCGCATCAGAAGAAAATCCGATCTCTCATCAATGGTTCGAGCCGGAGTGGATTGAGGAAGATATCGATGAGACCTTCCTCCTCAGCCCCCGCGTGGGTTTTCCCTGGCTATCGGCAAAACTAAATCGAGCCCTCGCCGCGGTCACGACCCAGGCTCTTCGACAATTGGCCGTTGAGCTGGAGGGGTTTGAAAACTCAAGCCCTGCATTTGTCGCCCATCGTTTCGTCGCCCAACCATCACACCTGGACTTTGGACCGCATACCATCATTGCCCGACTCCACGGCGGGCCACTACGCCTGGTCCTAAAACATTCTGATCTGTTGCGCGCCCTGACCCCTCCCTGGCTGGACGAGCCGGTAATTTTGGAATTAAAAAATTCTTCACTATGAATAAACCAGACCAAACCACCTCCCCCGAGACTCTTCCCTTTGCAAGCCACGAGGAGTATCTCCAATGCTTACACCAGACATGGCAACGCCGAACCACGGGCGAAAGTCCATTGCCAACGACTTATATTGAGACTCACCATCGTCGCCTCAAAAACTCGAAGTTAGCGCTGTCCCTCCTGGTGGATCGATTCGATCTGGATGCCTATCAATTGGTCGTTCTCGAATACGCCCTGGCCTGGGAGATAGGACTCCTCGGCTCGACGAGCGACCAGGCCATGGCGACGGGCCCGGTTCCGATGATCTCAGACTTTATCGACGTCGTCGCCAACAATTTGGGCGAACGCAGCCGACTTCGCGCGCTCTTTGCCAGGTCTTCGGACCTTCGCCGGCATCGGCTCATCGAAGTGGAACGACCGGAACCTCAGGCATTACCGGTCTCACAATTAACCTTTCGTCTCGAAGAGACGGTCACGGACTTTCTCGTCGGCCGTCGGTGTCCCCATCCCAAAGTGCTCCGGTGCCAGGAAAACTACCAACATTCGGTCACCGCCGTTGACGACGAAATCTGGGATAACCTTCATCGAGCCACCTCGGCATTGGACGGCAAGCAGGGCTGCCTGATCGCCCTCTCATCCCCGGATATCGGTTGGGCCAAGCGAATCGCTGCCGAGTTCTTGGACAGCTCTAATGGCAGAGGACTCTGGGTTTCGGTCGACGCCGCACGTCGATGCGGATCGGTATACGATATTCTGGAACTCGCCATACGGGATGCCAGGCTTCTGGGGCGAGTCCTGGTGATCCTATCCGACTCGGAGTCCGCTCGGTCTGCTCTGGAACGTGACCTGCCTTCACTGGAGAGCTTTGATTCTTCGATAAAGGCCATCGTCTGCTCCACCGAGCCTATTATCGAGCATCAATGGAGCTCCCATTCACGGCACCAATTTCGGCTTCCCGAAATCGACGAACAATGTCGCACAAGATGGTGGACTTCGGCCTTCGCAGAACTCCCGTTCGACGAACTTGGCGAATTGGCACGGCGCTTTGAGGTCGACCACGACGTCGTGGTCGCAGCGCGCACTGAATACCCTGACGATGAGCTCGTCGGGCTGAGTGACCTCAGCGACTATTGCCGGCGCCGAACCCGTCACCGCATCAGTCGTTCAGCACGACGGGTAGAGACCCTTCATCGGTGGGAAGACCTGATCGTCCCTCGCGAGACCCGAACGAAATTACAGCGCATCGAGGGCTGGATGACACACCGCCGAAAGGTCTTTAAGGACTGGGAGATGGCCCAACGACTTGGTAGCGAGCCCGGCCTGGCTACCCTCTTTAGCGGACCACCGGGCACGGGCAAAACCATGGCGGCCTCCATCCTGGCCAACCGACTTCAACTCGACATCTTTCGTGTCGATCTGGCCGCCGTGGTCAGCAAGTATATCGGAGAGACCGAGAAGAACCTCGACGAGGTATTCAACGCCGCTCAAGCTGCCCATGCCGTCTTATTCTTCGACGAAGCCGACGCTCTCTTCGGCCAACGCGGCCAGGTCACCGATGCCCGCGATCGCTATGCCAACCTGGAGGTCAGCTTCCTCTTGCAGCGAATGGAGGATTACGGCGGGCTGGCCATCCTGGCCACCAACCTCGAGGACAACCTCGATCAGGCATTTAGCCGACGGCTGCAATTCGTCATTCGTTTCCCCCGGCCCGCTCGGGCCGATCGCGAAAAAATCTGGCGAAATTTGTTGGAACACTCCCTCCCCCTGGCCGATGACGTCGATCCGGCCGTCCTCGCCGAGCGCTTCCCGCTGAGCGGTGGACATATTCGAAATTGCGCCGTCGACGCCGCCTTCTTAGCCGCCGAATATGGGCAGGTCACCATGTCCCACCTCATGCACGCCGTTGCCCGCGAGCTGACCAAGATCGGTGAATCACTCTCCCCAAACGACTTCGGCCCATACTACGAATCGGTCCGTCGCCGGTGACGATGGCCGGGATATCGATCTAGATTTCCCTCGCAATCGACCACGTTGAGTATCCAGTCAAACTCTACAAGCAACGATGCAGCAATTTCATGCATTCTAGTCGTTGGTGTCATCAGCAGTCCTTTCAAACAAGTGGTATTTCTTTGAGCACAGATACGCCTGGATTCGCTTTTTTTGTCCTCCGTTTCTCTGTCCAGACCTGGCACTCTTCGACTTTCGGCGCTCATCTCAAAGACCGCTAGCGGCCCGCCGGCAAAGCGGGAGGACGGGGCGCCCCCTCGAAGACGGTCAGCACCTCGTCGCTCAGCGAGGAGATACGGTCGACCATGTCATGAGCGACGGCCAACACGTCGGGGAAGAGCTGGGCCACGTCTTCGACGGAGTCTCGCAACATGCCCAGGATATCAAAGCCCTGCCACCAGTCGCGGATCTGCTCCCAGGTGGGCTCGACCTTTTCCCAGGCCGAATAGATCAGACCAAAGGGGGTGTAGGGAAAGATCGCGGCGCCCACATCTCGCAGGCCTTTCATGAAGACAAAGGAAGGGGCTAAATGAGGTAGTAAAGCTCGATCTTGTAGAGCCCGGAATCACTTATCTGGAGCGGACCGCCCAGCACCGGGGCTGGTTAGCTTTTGGGGTCTTCGCCGCGCACCAGCCAGCCGGGGATATAGTCTGACTCGACTTCGATCTCGATATCCTGCTCGTAGGCAAGCGCTGCCAGGCTGCAAAGTTCGAGGGAAAGGATGCCTTCGATGCCGAGCGTGTGGTGTCTCATCCATGTCTCAGCCCCCAACTCACCGATCTTCTCACTGGCGCGTTGTACCTGGTAGGCATACGCCTTGGCCTCGGCGTTCAGACCTTCTACTAAAAACCTACAATTAGTTACTTTAATGGATTAACCCATCGATTGACTTAAGAAGTCCCCGCGCCTGAATTCGAAGACTTGGCTCAACAATTTCATCGCTTTCAAGAAGGTTGATCAAGTGAAAACGTGAAGCCATTAGAATTTCAGACCCGGTCGACCCATACTCGATTGAATCAGACAACATCTGGGACCATTCATGATATCCCTCCGCTTCAAGCGCGTCGGAAAAACGAATGATCTTTTCATACAATTCAGTCGCCATCCCATGACCTCCAAGCTATTCTATTTCTTATCTAGAGGCTACCTTATTATGCTAAAGGCTTTCAACCTCACACCACCGGAGGGCACAACTACCTCAATACCACCACCGACATGTGCCCCGACCCCAGGCGCTTCACGTGTAATAAAGTCAATACCATCTTTGACCGTTGCCATTTCAATAAAATTAGCACGTGTTACGTTTCCTGGAGGTATGCCATATCGAGAGGCAAATCCCGGCGTAAGTGGGTGCTCCAGCGCCCAAAATTGCCCCTCCGGTCCGGCGCTCTTTCCAGTTGTCCCAAGTCGATATACGATGGCACCTTCTTCAACCTGAGTTCTGGCGGCCAATGCTGCTTTGGTTTTCGCCTGTTTCGCTGGACCATACGGTGTTGAGATATCAACGTAATGAACCGGCCGGAACAACCTCCGCAAGCCCTCCCGGGCTCGGCGTACGATACTACTCACTCCTGGGATGCGTCCAAGCAAACCGGCTGCTGCACCGAATCCCTTCATGATCGGGCGGCCCATGGCGACCACCGTACCGAGCATGGCTCGGGTGATCTGGTCTCCGACGCGGATCACTCGCAGCAACGCGTTTAAGGGCACGCTCGCCGTGCGCACCGCCGCCCAGGCGCCGCCGGTGACGATGGCCAGGATCACCTCGAAGATGATCATGCCCGTCACATAGCCCAATCCTTCGCCGAGGGAGAAGTCGTCGCGGTTGAGAAAGCCCTTCATCTTCTCCGCGACTTTCTCGCCGGCCGAGGTGGCCAGGTCCTCGATTGTCGACTCCAGCCTGGATTATTCATGAGTGTCGTAACGAGGCAAAATCAGCGTCAAAAGCCCAACATTGAGCCCCGCAGGCGATGCAGCCGCATCGTCAAGGAGTGAAATGAAGGGATTTT
>SLJM01000293.1 GCA_007135085.1 Myxococcales bacterium | reverse complement strand
GATCCGCCACGTGGCCGCCGAGCGCGAGCTCGAGGTCTCGGAGCAGCGGTTCAATGAATTTCTCGGCGAACATCCCACCCTGCAGCGCTACCTGCCTCTCTTCACCTCCGATGACGGAGAAGATAGCGATGAAAACCTGGAGGCATTGAGGGCCGAATTGGCCACCGTGGGATTGGATAAGGGCGACGTGCGCCACCTCATCGAGGATATGCTGCTTCTCGAGGCCCTCGACGAAGAGCTCTCCCGTCAATTTTCAGACGACGATTTATGGGGCGTCTACCAAAACGCCTACGACCAGGGCGCCCTGGTGGTGGCCACGACGCGAAATACGCCGACCTCGGAGGAGCTCGATCGGGCGATGCGCCAATACGACAAAGAGATCCGCGCTTATTATCGCGAAAATCGCGACCGCTTCGTGACCTCCTTGCAATTATGGGCCACCACGATTGGCCCTGAAGAGCCCGGTGAATTTGAGGGCGACGAATTAAAAGCTCGCCTCGAGGAGGCGGCTCAGCGACTGGCCGACGGTGACGCACCAGAGGCCGTCGCCGACGAGATGGGCTTCCTCGTCCAGCCCCGGGTCTATCTCCATCGCCGCGATCATCCAACGGCTCAAGAGGCACAGATCGGCGATACGGGGGTGTCCCTCAACCCCAGAGTGGCCGTGGCCTGGCGATTGGACGAACGCGAGGAAGCTGCGCCGCGCACCCTGGATCGCCCCCTTCGCCGCGAGATCGCCGCCACGATCATCCGCGAAGAGGAAGGGATCACCCCGGCCAATAGAGCCCGCGCCCAACAGGCACGCGATATCTTGGCAGGCCCCGAAGCGGGCCAGGCCCTCGATGAAGCTCAGATCACAGGCCTTATCGAAGCCCTCGAAGAGGCCGGCTTTGACGCCACCTTCACCGACCTCTTCTCCCTCCGCACCGGCGGCGCCATCCCCACGATCGGACTCGCCGAAAACCTCTTAGACGCCACCCGACAGGCCGATCTCGACGATCCGATCATCGACCCCCTCCTGGATCGCCAGGTCGTCCACACCGCTCGGCTCGTCGATCGCCGCCACCCCGACCGAGAGGCCTTCGAAGAGGAGCTCGACGACTTCCGCGCCGAATTTATGGAGCGCAATAAGGGCCGCATGGTCCAGCGATTCGTCGCCGAATTCCGCGAGAAACACGGAATCCAGATCGCCCGCAACCCCCTGGTCGAAAGATATGGAGTGGCCGAAAAGCCTGCGCCTCAATGAATCACCTCAATACGGTGAATCCACCAGATATTCTCCACCAATGACGGGCTCAGCGCCCTGCCAGGGGAAATCGGGATAGAAGATCTTCTCCAGCATCAACCCCTTCGCCGGGGCGGTCATCCCCGCCTGCCGGCGGTCCCCCGACTCCAGGACCCGAGCGATGCGCTGTGGCGGGATCAAACCCTTGCCCACCTCTACCAGGGTGCCCACCATAATGCGCACCATATGCTGCAAGAAAGCCTCCCCCTGGACGACGACGTCCACGGTGGTGCCCGTATCTTCGATGACCACCCGGTCCATCCGCCGTACCGTAGTCGGACTGGCACACCCGGTGGATCGAAAGCCTGCGAAGTCGTGTTTTCCAACAAAGTGGCTCGCTCCCTCTCGCATGGCCTCTAAATCTAAGGGCTCCGCCACCCGCCAGGACCGACCTCGAAGGAAGGGATGGTCGAAGCGGTGATTCCAGATCCGATAGCGGTAAATCTTTCCCCGCGCGCTGTGGCGTGCGTGGAAGTCGTCGGCCGCCTCCTCGACGCGGATCACCGAGATATCATCGTCGGTCAACGCGTTCAGTCCGCGACAAAAATCCCAGAGTCTGCGCGACGAGTCGTGATGAAAATGGGCCACCTGCCCCCGGGCGTGAACCCCGGCGTCGGTGCGGCTTGCGCCCTGCACCTTGACGGGACTATCGGCGTTGAGAATCTGGGTCACCGCCCGGGTCAACTCCCCCTCCACGGTGCGATCCTCGCTCTGGATCTGCCAGCCGTGATAGGCGCTGCCCTCATAGGCAATCTGTAGACGAATCGTCTTCATTTTTCACGGTTCTTGGGTCTTGGGTCTTGAACGGCACGCTCAGCAGATTGAGGTTGGCTCGAACCGATGTGGTTTTCGACGCAAACCGGAGTATGTCACAATTATTCGAAACCGTCGCAGGGCGTCGTTCAAGACCCGAGACTCAAGACCCAGGACATCAAACCAGTGTTATTTCGGAAACCGGAGAATTTGGCGAAGTCAGGACAGATGGATGTTTGTTCGGTCGACCGACGCATAGCAGCGCTATGTGGAGGGAGAGCGAGCGGACAGACGCTGTTCTGACAAAGCCAAAAATCCGGTTTTTGGAGTAATACTGGTTTAGAATTCAAACGCCAGCCCTATCGCCCAGTGGTTGGCCGACAGGTTGATGGAGTCGCTGAACATGCCCGTGCGACTCCAGGTATATTCGGCGAAGAGGTAGGTCGTCGAAATACCCCAGTTGATATTCATCGAGGCCTCGCGCCGGGGGTCGAGGACGCCCAGATCAAAGTGGAGGCCCAGCGTGGCCTGCCAGCCGAGCATGCCCCCCGAGCCCTGGCTTCCGTCGTCGCCCACCGCCGTATCACTTCCGGCGTCGACCACTCGCCATAGATAATAATTGAGGCCCAATTTGGCCACCGGTACCAGGGGGATATTGTGGTGGCGTGCGCTGTAATCGTAACGATAGATCGCCGAGGCACGAAGGGGGATGATCCGCAACGAGGAGCGCTCCTCGCCGTCGATGATATTGCCGTCCTGGTCCAATACGGGGGCGCTCACTCGCCCGTAACCCAGGTGGCCGCCCACCGCAAAAGTTCCGAATTTTTGCCAGAGATTTCGCTCGAAGGCCAATTCCCCGTAGAGCATGGTCCGAT
>SLJM01000237.1 GCA_007135085.1 Myxococcales bacterium | reverse complement strand
GGTCGCCGAACACGAGGCCAAAGAGAAGGTCATCCGTGCCGATGCCGAAGTGGACGCCGCCGAGCGAATCGCCCGGGCGAAGAAACAAAAGGCCGAGGGTGTGCAGGCCGAAGAGGCCGCTCTGGGGCTTGCGGAAGTGCAGGTCAGAGAGGCCAACGCTCAGGCCATCGAAAAGGAAGGGCTCGTCGAGGCTCGGGTCACCAAAGAGAAATTGGAGGCCGAAGCGGCCGGTGTTCGTGCCCAGGGCGAAGCGGAAGCTCATGCGATGCTGGAGCGAAAGCGCGCCGAGGCCGAGGGGATTCGCCAGCGGCTCATCGCCGAAGCAGAGGGTCTGCTGAAAAAGGCCAAGTCCATCGAGGCCTTCGGCTCCGACGCCCTGGCTCACGAGGAGTATCGCCTGCAGCTCGAATTTGGCGAAACTCTGGGACTGGAGAAGATCAACAAGGCCGTCGATATCGCCCGCGCCCAGGCAGAAGTGCTCGGAAAGGCGATGGACGAGGCCGATATCAATATCGTCGGCGGAAACGACGACTTCTATCAGAACTTCATGCGCTCCATTTCGGCGGGGCATATGATCGAAGGGCTGATGGATACGAGCCCCACGGCGAAGGGAATGGTCGACTCCGTATTGGATAAATTCGGGCACCTGGCAAAGGGAGGTAACTCCGATGGCGAGGCGGTCAACGGGAAGGGGGAAGACGTGACCCTTGCAGATATCTTGGCGGCCTTAAAAGAGGTCGGGAAGTCTACCGCAGCGGTGCCCAAAGAAGAGATCATCGACGTGGTGAGCAAAAAGGAGTCGGAGACGGCCGACGAGATCAGGGAGGAAAACGCCGAGGTTTGACGGATTTCTAGACCGACAAGCGGTTTCTAAACCTGTTCTCAAACCTGGAATGATCCCATGGCAAGCGAGCGAACTGCCGTATCCGACCCGGCCCCGTCGTCCGAGGAGAAGGGTGGCGAGGTGCGGGGGAGCAATTACGAGATCATCCGCGACCGGCTCATCGAGCAGGCCGGCCGTCTTCGACAGAAGGCCAATGCTCTAAACGAGCGTCGCCAGGAGATCTTCGGCGGCGCCGAGTTGACCGTCGAAGGGCAGGTGGTGGTGCGCACCGAGCATAATTGCGTCCCCCGGGATATCGTCAATATCGATGACCACCTTCTCTTTGGCTACAACGTCTATATCGGCATGAAAAAGTCGACCGATGTGGACGACGTTTTCAGCTTTCATGCCTTCGAGAAGACGGACGACCAATTCCAGTTGGAGCCCTTGCCCGAGGACCGAGACGAGAATTTTCTGGGTCAGGAAAAATTCGTCGACGACTTCAACAGCCTATTTACCTATTACGGCGACGTCCGGCTTCTGCAATTGCAGCGAACGGACAACCGGCTGATGGCCGTCTTTCAGACGGGGACCACACTCGACGACGTGCGCGTGCTTCGTTGGGCCGTGGGATCCAACGAAGATGTGGACTATATCGACAATAGCGGCCGTCGCGATCTGCAGACGCCGAAGCAGCACGACTTCGACTGGCGGGAGGTCACGCGGGCCGATCACGTCCAGGGCCGTTATCCACATATCTGTGTCCTCGACGAGGTCTTTTTGGACTGCGTCAACGGCACATTGTCCATCAAGATCGAGGACAATTCGGAGGCGGGAAAGGAGATCTTGTCCGAGGCCGTCGAAGACGCCCACCAATCTCTGGGGGACGCCACGGTGAAATATACCGAGGTGGATAACCTCATCTTATTGCGAATTTTGCCCTATCGCGAACAGAAGTGGCGCTATTTCGTTTTTAATAAATTGACCAAGGGCGTACGCCGCATCGACACCATCGGCCAGTCCTGCGTGACCCTTCCCGAAAACCAGGGGGTCATCTTCCCCGGCGGCTACGTGCTGAGCGAAGGGCCGATGCGCCAATTCGACGTGGACACCGAGGGGATGCGGTTTCAGGAGCTGATCCGCTCGGCCAATGGCGAGGATTTTCTCTACGTCTTCTACCGTCCCGGCGAGGGCAGCTATCTGTTGCTGTCGTATAACGTCATCCGAAGGCAGATCGAAAATCCCATCAATTGTCACGGCTATAGCATCTTCAGTGACGGTATGATGGTCGTCTTTCGGCTGATGAATGACGAGGCCACCAGGGTCCATCCCATGCAGATCTGGCGGACCCCCTATACGAGCGACGAATATGCCGCCGCTCAGCCCAGGGCGACGGGGGACCGGCTCACGGATCTGGGCAACGCCGAATTGGTGGGGGGGATCTCCGATCTGCTCGGGCTATGCCGGATGATCGGCGATCTCGAGCCGAGCGAGACGGTCTACGAGGCGCTCATCAAGGCGTCGCAGACGGTGCTGGATAATTATTTCTGGCTTCGCGACGAGGAGATCGGCGGCATTGACCAGTTGGTCACGGAGATCATCGATACGGCGGAGTTGGTGGTCGAGGAGTTCATTAAAGTCCGGGCCATGAAAGAGGAGGCCACCAGCCGGCTGCGGAGAATTGAGGAGGCCCACGCCGAGGTGCTCCTCAAGACGCGGGCCGGAGAGTGGAGCCGGCTCGACCATTTCGTCGACGGGATCGCCAGATTGCGCGAGCATCGAGGTCGTCTGATCACCCTTCACGACGTGCGGTATATCGATGACGACCGGCTCGACGAGTTGGAAGAGGAGACGGTGGAGCGAGCCGAGAGGTTGACCGACTCCACGGTCGAATTTTTGCTCGGCGACGATGCCCTGAAGCCCTACCACGCCCGTCTCGACGAGTTGGCGCAAGGGGCCGAAGAGTTCGAGCAGACCAGGCAGGGGCAAGCCCTGGTGGACGAGCTCGATGAGGTCAACGAGCAGTTGACCCTTTTGACCGACGTGGTCAGCAACCTCGATATCGACGATCCCAATCAGAGAACGGTGATCC
>SLJM01000473.1 GCA_007135085.1 Myxococcales bacterium | reverse complement strand
GGCTCCGGCTCCGGCTCCGGCTCCGGCTCCGGCTCCGGCTCGGGCTCGGGCTCGGGCTCGGGCTCGGGCTCCGGCTCGTCTTGGGGCTGCGGTTCCGGTGATGGTGCCGGGGTCTCCTCTTCGATCTCTTCATCCTCGGCGGCCCGCTGCAATTGCATCTGGCTCCCGTCGCGGTATCGCGCACGCTCGCGAGCCACGGCCACCCCCGCCGAAGGCCGGGAGACCCGACCGAATTCTCCATACAGCGAGGGGTCACAGATCCGCCCCTTATTGGTCCACTGCCTCTCACAGACCGGCGAGCAGCTCAGATCACCATCGAAGCTCTCACACTTCCAGAACCCCACCCACACCGCATCGCGACGCTCGAAGACCACGGCATTAATATGGCGCTCTTCCAGAGTCTGAGCTGTGCTGAACTGCCCGCTCGGATGCTGGTCCACCTGGCGAATCGACTGCCGGGTCTCCGAACAACCCACCATCGCTCCCAGAGACACCATCAACAGTGCCGCCATCGCTGCCTTAATTGCTCTCGTCGTGGAATAATTCATCGGTATTCCACCTCCAGTCGACGACATTCGGTAAGCTCGTCGCCTTCGAGACGGCACTCGATGATCCCCTGCTCCCACTCCTCTTCATCGGTCTTCTGGGAGTATAAGAATTTCACCGAGTCCGACGACGAATCGACGGTTTCGATATAGCGCATCGTCGGCGTGGCACAGCCCACGCTCACCACCAGCGACGATGCCAATACAAGGGCGATCACTATCTTCCACACCATGGCTACCTTCACCTCATCGACGGAATAGTTCTATCTCCACTTATACCGTTGATCCCATCGAATTTGAAATATCCCGTATTACCAAAACCGCTCATCCCCCGATCCAACGCCCACCTTGATCATCCCAGAGGCGATCGTCTACTCTCTGGCAACCCGGCAGCATCATCGGGACCCGATGAAATGTTCGGTCCCGTTATTGCGTTTTTTTGATGCCGTTCCTGCCGAGGGTTCCCCTCATAATTGTACCACTGGAAGTTCCGATGAATGCACCCGCCTCCGATAATTTGATCGACCGCATCGAAGAGCGAATCTTAAGTCATCGCGACGATCTCATCGATCTGCGACGTCATTTTCACGCCCACCCCGAGTTGAGTCAGCAAGAATTCGAGACCACTCAGGAGATGGCCGATCACCTGGTGGCCCTGGGTTATGAGGTCCACGTACGCCCCGAGGGCACCGGCCTTTACGCCGACATCGCCCCTCCCGGCTTCGATCCCTCGACCCAACCGACGGTGGCGATCCGAAGCGATATCGACGCCCTGCCCATCCTGGAGCTCAACGACGTCCCCTATAAATCGCAGAATAAAGGGGTGATGCACGCCTGCGGCCACGACGTTCATATGGCTACCGTCTATGGTTCGGGCCTCGGTCTTGCGGCTCACCGCGACGAGTTGCCCGGCCGCATCCGCCTCATCTATCAACACGCCGAGGAGACCACCCCCGGCGGCGCCATCGAGATGGTCTCCTTCGGGGCCATCGAGGGCGTCGACGCCGTGCTCGGACTCCACTGCGATCCCGAACTGGCCGTGGGTAAAATCGGTGTGCGCCCCGGCGCCTTTACGGCCTCCTTCGATCTTTTCGAATTCATCATCCGCGGCAAAGGTGGCCACGGTGCCCGCCCTCACCAATGTGTGGACTCCATCTTCGTGGCCACCCAATTGTGCAACGCCCTCTATCAGTTGACCTCTCAGAACTTCGATTCCCGCCTGCCCTCGGTCATCTCCATCGGCACCATCCACGGCGGAGCCACCCCCAACGTCATCCCCGAAGAGGTCACCTTATCGGGCTCGATTCGCACCATTGACCCCGATCAACGCAAGAAAATCGAAGATCACCTCCACCGCGTCGCCGGCGGCATCTGCATGACCCACGGCGCCAATTATAATCTGCGTTTCGAGCGCGGCGCCCCGGCCATTCACAACGACTCGGCGATCACCGATCTATTTGTCGAGATCGGCTCCGAGCTGCTGGGGGAGGACAATATCTTCCACATCCCCCTTCCCAGCATGGGCGGTGAGGATTTTTCTTATTATTGCGAGCGCGTCCCCGGGGCGATGTTCCGACTCGGCACTGCCACCTCGGCGCCCTCTCCTTTCCTTCACTCCCCGAATTTCGACGTCGACGAGCGGGCCATCGCAATCGGCTCACGAATCCTGGCCAGATCCGCCGTCCGACTGCTGCGCGACAAAGCACTGCGCAAAAAGACGGATCGCCTGGTCAAGGATATTTGAACGTCCCCTGGTGGGTCAGTTGTGATGGAGAGGAATTAGCCTGATTGATTGACCATCTCGTCAACTGCTTCCCGTAATTCCTTGAGCTGAAAGGGCTTTCGGATCATGACGTTGTCCACCCCTTTGAGATCGGCCTCCCTGGCCTCTTCAGTGGTCACTCCACTCATAAAGATCATCTTCTGAGCCTGGTCCGGCCAATTTTCTTTGAGTACATCATAGATCTGGCGCCCCGACATCCCCGGCATATACAGATCACAGAGTATGGCATCGTAGGCCGCCCCCTCTTCGAGGGCCACGACGATCTGTTGCCCCGATAGGTAGATATCAACGTCATGGGTGCGTTTTAAGGCACGTTGGATAATGTCGCCGATCCCCGCCTCGTCGTCGATGACCGCCACCATTCCCCGTGACAGCCCACTCTCCTCTGATATAGCCATTGACATTCGCCCAGTGTATTAGTTTGCCTGAATAGGTCGTTCACCAAGAAGCATATTAGAAGCTTATACTTTCCGAGACTCCTGTAAAAGGATTGATGATAGTGCGATCGCCGAGGCGCATCTATTGCGCCTCGGCGATCGTGGAGATGATTCGGCGTCTACGCACAACAGGCTGTTAACTCCTCGCCAAAATTGGCCAGAAAATATCGAAACCAGGTCCGCTGAGCGTCGCGACCCAGATGTCCCACCTGCACCGCCTGGAGGGCCTGGCCGTCGACGCCGCAGCTCTCGTCATCATAACAGCGCATCACCCCGGCCGGCACGAGCACTCGATCAAAGAGCTCCTGAGCGGCAAATTCCATACTCCGCGCTCGCCCCTTGATCGCCCGCTCTCCGCCGTCGATGAGCACCTCCAGACCGAGCCCGCTCTCCTCGATCTGCTCACAACCATAGGCCAGCGCCTCGCTGACGAAGCCGACCAACATCTCTCGGCCGTAGCGACGATGGGGCTGTAGATTTCGAAGCCCGCTCATCACCACCGACATCGCCGCGAACACTCCCTTTCGCAGCTCACTCAAATCCTCGTCGGGCAACAGCACCTCGTCGCGCCATCCCTCCAGCGGGCCCTCGAGCATCGGCGCGTCCACGTGGAGCCGCCGCGCCAGGCGCAGCCCCCATAGGGGGTGGACGTCCATGGCCAGAAAGAGACCGGCCGCCGTCGCCGGGGGGATGAGCCATCGCGTAAAGGACTCCACCAGCCGAATCCGCACCTGGTCGACATCATCACACCACGTGTCGGCCTTGCACATCCCGACCACGAATTTCTCCTCGTCGGCGCGTAACAACCCCGTGCCCACCGCCAGCGAGCACAGCGCTCGCCAGCCCCCGGGAGGACGAAGCGAATAGCGCTCCTCCAACGCCGACGCCTCCTGGCGATGCAGGCGCCACACCCCCTCGCAGCGAAGGGAGCCCACCTCGGCACAATATTCGACCAGACTTTTGAGGGCCTCTGCGACCAATTCGGCGTCAAAATGATTGACCTCGTCGCGACCACTCTCGACTAACTCGATGAATTTCGTCATTTTTCTTCTCCTGACAATTTATATCCACGGCCCACGCCCCTTTACCCCTTGATTGGATTACCTGGCGCTTGCCATTAGTTTTAGCTATGCAGTTTCATCGTCGGCCGACCCGATCGACCGACCACGGACGAGGCGGTGCTTGTACCCCGTCCTCTCTGTTATCGACGATTTCGTCTCATTTTTGCGGAATTTCTCATGTATCTTCGTCAAGCCACTGCCGGGAAAAACTGGAAAATCGCCACCATGAGCGGCCATGACGTCCATGTGTCGCCTTTTTTCCTGATCCTCATCGGCCTGTTCGTCTTTATGGGGCTGAACTCGTCGGCTGATTTTTTCTATCAGTTGATGTGGGCCCCAGTGCTGTTTTTCAGCATCCTCTTTCACGAACTCGGCCACGCCGCGGCGACCAAAAAATGCGGCTTCGGCACCTCGAAGATCATCCTCCACGGCTTCGGCGGGGTGGCCATCAGTCGCCGGGGACATACCAAACCCAAGGAGGGCATGTTCATCGCCCTGGCCGGCCCCGGCGTGACCCTGATTATGGCATTGCTCTCATTGGCGGGGTTGATGGCCTACGGCTTTCTCACCGGCGGAGAACCGGCCAACTTGGCCGTCAGCGTCCTCGGCCATTTCCTGCTCTTGATGACCCTGGCCAACGTCTTCTGGCTCATCTTAAACCTGTTGCCCATCTACCCCATGGATGGGGGCCAGACGATGATGCACTTCTTGCGAAAACGGGGCGCCCGACAGAACGAGGCCATCGTCAAATCGGCCAAGATCTCCCTGGTGGCCATCGGCATCACGGCCTTTTTAACTCTGGCGCTCTTTCAGGTCGGCGGATTTTTGATCATCATCATCTTCGCTATGTTCGGCTATATGAACTGGCAGATTCTGCAGCAGGCAAAGGCCGGCGGCGGGGGTGCGGGACCGATGCGCTTCGGCTGATGAGCAGAGCGCCGACCAGACGCAAATATGTCTGTTCGGCGTCAAGTGGGTCCTCCAGTCCCTCCACGAACCGCACCAGCTCTGCCGGCTCTCGATAGCTGGCGAGTAAGCGCTCCATTTCCCAAATGAGCCCCGGCGGATGGGGCCGCAACAGGCGACGTCTCCACGTCGCCGCCCGCCCGTAGGCCAATTCGCTTATTTTTCGCCAGATCCGCACCGGCTCCGATCCCGCCCCCAACAGCGGCGGAGCCAATCGGGCCGCGTCTAACACGGCCTGCTTTCTCTCCATCCAGCGACGTGCCCGCTCCCATAACGCGCCACAGGGCTCCCACGGCTCGACCTGACGGGCGTCGTTGGTCAGACGAGCCAGCCATGGAAGTTGATCGCCAAGGCGAAGCACCGGCGTTTGGCTATCCTGTCGAAAGCAGATCCAGAAATAGCGACTTGTCGCCCCGTCGACCTCGACGAATCCCCACAAATCGGCGCTCTCTTCCGGGCCCACCTTCCCAAATCTCGCTCCCGTCGACGGCTCCAGCCATTGCAAAGACTGCCATAAGCGCTCCTGGCCGGTCAGAGCTGCCAGGGGGCTGACCTCTTCTGGCCCGCCCTCGTCTTCGGTGGACTTCCCTTCGATCACACTCGCCAATTGGTGCCCAGCTCCCAATTCCTCGGCCATCTCCAGCCGCGCTCCCAGCCTGCGCCGCATCCCCAGACTGTCGGTCCACGACGCCGGCCTCGGCAGATATACCGTCACCTTCTCCACCCCGGCTCCAGGCCTTGCGATTCGACCGATCCGCTGCTCCAACTTCACCGGCGAATAGGGCAGATCTGCCAGAATCATATTCTTGCAGCCCTGCAGATTGAGCCCCTCGGCCAGACAGTCGGTGGTCACGAGAACTCTTAGACGCCGATGAAATTCAAGCTTATCACCCTCCCTGAATCTTCGAATCACCTCCCGGTCCGTGGTCAACCCCAATCCCGTAGCCCTCGCCGAATCGCCGGTCACCAACCCGGCGCGAACCTTCGAATCGCGGGCCAGGAATTTGAAGATCGACTCTGCGGCGCCCTGATATGTAGCGAAGATCAGAAACGACTCGTCTTGTCGCTCGTCGATGATCCCGCCGATGGCCTCGACCATGCCCGACTGGCCCTGACGCAGGTCGTCGACCCGGCGGCTCACCTCTTCTAGTCTTGTCAAATCGTCGACCACGGCGCGGCGCCGCTTGTCGTCGGACACTCCGCCCTGGCCGTAGAAAAATGGAAAGACCTGCTGACGCCTGTCCACCCCGGAGAAGAGCTGCCGGAACAGGGGTCGTTCCACGACTCGCCCATTTTGAGCCGCCTCGATCCACCTCTCGTGGAAATGCACCAGCTCGTCGAGACTTCGCCCCAGCGCCTCGGGACCGCTCTCCCACATCCGAAGCAGATTATTGACGAGCAATCCCTTCGGCCAATGCTCACCGGTGGCGGCAAAGCTCAGGCCTCGCAAACGGGCTTCCAGATTCTTCCACAGCCACTCCTCGTCGGGACAGGCCACGTATCGAAGAATCTCGAATTTTAGCCCCGGCCTGCCGACGGTCCCGAAATCGGGCCTCAGCCGTCGAATGACCACCTCTTGAAGAATTTCCACCAGGTCGAATTCGCCCGCTTCGTGAGCGGCAAACGCCGAATCGAGCCCCATACCCACCAGGGTCTTCGTCATCTCGTCGCTCAGAAAATAGCCCAGAAGCTGTCGCAGATCGGACTGGCGCGTGCACACCGGCGTGGCGGTCACCAGAATCGGCGGAGCACGGCTGGTCAACAGAGCCAGATTCTGACTTCTCTTGGCCGATGGCGTGCGAAAGCGATGGGCTTCGTCGACGACCACCAGGGGCGGCCGCCCGTCAATGGGCCCCCGGCTCAGGCGATGGTGGCTGACAATCTTCGCATCCCGACCGATCTGCCACCCCGCCTCGCCGATTGCTTTGCTCCAATCGTGGCGAAGCCTGGCGGGAACCACGAATAATACGGGCTCGATCATCGCTCCCCGACGGCGGGCCTGACTGACGACGCGCCGCGCCATGGCCAGCGCAGTCCGCGTCTTGCCCAGGCCCACGGCGTCGGCGAGTATGACGCCGCCGTAGCGCTCCACGGTGTGGGCGCCCTTGATGGCGGCGCGCCGCTGCTGCGGCGACAGCTCACCACCGTCGTCGCCGATCTCCAATTCCCCGTCACCCCGTGTCCTGGCGAGCATGGCCGCCACCCATTGTTGAACCCTTTGCATCACCCCACCCTCCTCCACTCTCGCAACGCCTCGATCTCCCCACCGCTCAACCCGTACATCTCCCGAATCGCCCCGACACCGCAGACTCCACCGTCCATCTCCTCCAGCCACCTCTTCGGCACGGGCAACATACGCATCACCCACGAAAAATGGCGCCGCCACCCGCCGCGAGCCCGCTCTCCCACGGCATAGGCCATGGCCCGCACCGGCTCGGAGTGAAAGAGCTCCACCACCGCCTGGGCTGCCTCGTCGTTTCCGGCGGCCAGGTAATAGACCGTATTCAAAGGAATCGTCGCTCCGTCGCAGACGGCGGCCTCCAGCTTCTCGCCCATATCGCGCCAGACCACGCCGGGCCGACAGATATCATGGTGGCGCCGAAACAGGGTCCAGATCGGCCCGCCTCGATAGTCGCTTCGACGCTCCAGACGACCTCGAAACTCCTCGAAATGAGCCTCTAACTGCGCCGGTAACGACTCCAATATCTGACCGTGCTCATCGACAGGCCAGATGATTTGCTTTTGGCGGCTTATCTGCTCGGGCTCGATATCTCGACCGCGAAGGGCCCATCGCAGATATTTTTCGCGCACCTCGGCGCAGAACTTCTCTCGAGCTTCTTCGGGGTCCAACAAAAAAGCGGCGTTGCAGCCGGTCATCACGCCCCGACGAATCGGCAGCTCGCTCACCTCACCGAGGGGCACCGAGCGGGCCTGCATCTTTCGAAAGATCTCGCTCACCTCGGGCTCCACCAACATCCAGGGCTCCCGCAGGTCACCGCCAAGGACCGTCAGATCACGGGCAGGCCTGCGAAAGCTCTTCGGTCGCCCCTGGCGCCACACACTGACCTGAAGGGGAAGCGGCTGAACGGGAGGCTTCTCCTCCTTTCGCACCCTTAAGATCGCCGGATAGGTCGTGGCATCGAACATGGCCTGGTCATCACCTGAGCGGTCCTCCAAAAACTCGATACGATGGTCGCCGAGCTTCGCCCGCAGCCCGGCGCCGTGGAGGGAGCGAAAGAGCTTGATCGGCACTAGACCGCAGAGCCGCCCCCCGGGCTTGAGCAGTTCCAGAGAGCGCTCCAAAAAGAGGGCCGCCATATCGACCTGAGCCCCAAATGTAGCGCGCACGCCCATCTTCGAGGCCCGCGGCCAAAGCCGATGATCGCTGCTGTCAAAGCGGGCCTTGTAGAGCTTTCGCGTCGCCCCGTCGATTCGACTCTCCCGCACCCATGGTGGATTGGTGACGATCACGTCGAAGCCCCCGCGAGCCATCATCGGCGCAAAATGAACGTCAAAGGAAAAGGCCGCTCCGCGACGACGATCGGCGCCTACATCCGAGCGTGCCTGCTCGATGGCCTCGAGCTCGGCCTCGAGCCGTTCTTTTTCGGCCCGCTGACCGGCGTCGAGCTGGTCCCGTTCCTCGAAGAGCTCCTGCGACGAGGCAAGCGCCTTGAGTGGCTTTAGCCTTTTGCGCAAAAGCGCCGCTCGGGCGCCCAAAAGATGCACCTCCACCTCGCGCTGCATCTTCTCGATGGCCCGCTTTAATTCTCGTTTTTCCTCACCATGAGAGCGGGTATAGGCGTCCTGCAATGTGGCGAGCCGATCGACGGCGCGGCGCTCATACCCGGGCCGTGTTCCGCCGAAGCTGGTCGACTCCCGGGCCACTCGAAAGCGCACCCAGTCCAGGGGATCGACCAGTGCATTTCCCGAGCACAGACGATGGGAGAGATTCGGCAGCGGCGGCATCTCTCGAGCCGGCAAGTCGGGCAGCGCCGCCAACATGGCCAGCCAGATCCGAAGCTCGCACAGCCGTACCGCCGTGGGCTGGACGTCGACCCCGCAGAGGTGATCGTGGACGAGGCGTCGCATGCGCTCATAGCGCTCCCCCGGCGTGCGAACCACCCCGGCGGCCCGGTCGAAGGCATCGTCGATTCGCCGCAACACCCGCAGCGATTCCAACAAAAACGCCCCGGTCCCCACCGCCGGATCGAGGATCGAGATATCGGCCATCGCCTCCCGCGCCCTTCGCCGCACTCTGCCCGAAAGCTCTTCGGCCCGCCCCTCGACCAGGGTCGACGCCTTCTGCTCGTCCAGATCTGCTGCCTCCGCCAACCAGGCGATCAGCGTATCGCCCACCATCTGCCGCACCACGTCGCGCGGTGTATAGAACGACCCCGACTTCTTTCGCCGGTCGCCGTACATCAACCCCTCAAAGACCTTGCCCAACATCTCCGGGTCCACGGCGCGACATAGGTCCGTGCCGTCGAGCCCATCGGACCACTCCACGGCGAAGCGATGGCGCTCAAAGAGATTTTCCAGAAGCCCTCGCCAGATCTCATCGTCCCAATCCAGATCTGGGTGGGCCTCTTCGACGGCCGTGGGCTCGAAGAGACCGCCGTTTAAGAACGGCAGATCTCCCAGGGCCCGGGCGGCGCCATCTCGATTGTGGCGCGGGCAATTGAGGGCTCCGAAGAATAGAGGCCGCAACACGCCTCGATAAAAGCTCCCCTCACGGGAGGGGTCGCGAAAATGGCGCATCACAAAGCGGCGGTCACCGTCGAGGGCGCCCCGAGCCTGGAGAAAATACAGAAAGACCACCCGCAATAAGGTGCCCAGCGCCACCTCGTGGCGAAGCTCTTCGTCGTCGGGCCCGTGCTCCATGGTTTCGATGAGTTCGTCGAGGCCATCGGAGAAGCGCTCGAAGAATTGCCGGGTCACCCCGTCCTGATCGAGAATTTCCGCGAAATGATCGCGCCACCTCTGACCGTCGAAGACGGCTGTCGCCGAGTCGACCCGGCGCTGCGGCGACAGGGCCAGCCACTGCATCAACCCCACTTCGTCGGGATATTCGCGCTCCAATACCAGCCGCCGGACCCGTGGTCGGTCGTTTCGATCCCCGTCGGCCATGGCAAGCGTCCAGGCATTCGGCGACGACCACCACCATAACACCGTCGCCTCCGGCGCCGCCCGGTACACGGCCAGCACCAACCGCCGCACCTTCACCCAATCCACGTCGCTGTCCAGATGTAAGAGCCGCGCGCCCTGCGGCGCGGCCAATATACGAAGACGCCCCACCCCCTCCATCAACGCCGGCTCCACACCCCAGGCCCGCAGCGCCGGCCCCTCCACGGGCGTCCCCAGATACTCAAACCCAAGCCGCCGCACCGCCGACTCCACGTCGTCGGCCCCCAACGCCCGCACCAACAATTGCCGCTTATCGCCATCCATCGCTCCCTCCGCCGCCAGAGTCACCAGACCTCACAACTCTGTTATCGACGATTGGCGAGCGATCTTTCCTAAAAACTCAAAAACCTCCCTACCGAACCACCGCAAACCACCGAGTTGGGTAGCACTATTGACGCTCCCCACAAGATTATGCGCAGTCGACCGCAACCTTTGCGGTCGGCTGAGGGGTCGACACAACCATCGAGCTGATCCAACGAAGGGCCCACCGCAAACCACCGATGACCGATCGAACCTCCCCTCAAATCGTAGTTTGGCCACACAAATAGACGATGGTTGCTAAACCCCGATCGTCGGCCGCAAACGGACTACTCGAATCGTATCGGTCACTCACGGTCTTCTGCCGGAAGGCTTCGGTTCTCCCACCGGTCTTCTGCCGGAAGGCTTCGGTTTTGCCACCGGTCTTCTGCCGGAAGGCTTCGGTTTTGCCACCATCGCCTATTTAAGGTGCCTAAACTGCGGCACGAACAGCAATTTAAGGGGTGCTGTTTTCGACCAGGTTGGTTTGCGATGGCTCGGGTCCGAACCACCGCAGACCTCCGACGATTCGGCGAAGGGACCACCGCAAACCATCGATGTCCGACCGAACCTCCCCTCAAATCGTAGTTTGGCCACACAAATAGACGATGGTTGCTAAACCCCAATCGTCGGCCGCGAACGGACTACTCGAATCGTGTCGGTCACCCACGGTCTTCTGCCGGAAGGCTTCGGTCTTGCCACCGGTCTTCTGCCGGAAGGCTTCGGTTCTCCCACCATCGCCTATTTAAGGTGCCTAAACTGCGGCACGAACAGCAATTTGAGGGGTGCTTTCTTCGACCTGGCCGGTTCGCGATGGCTCGGGTCCGAACCACCGCAGACCTCCGACGATTTGGGGTTGGACCACCGCAGACCTGCACGGTTGGTAGCACTACTGACGCTCCCCACAAGCGAAGCGCAGTGGGGAGCTGTCGAGCGCGCCGTATGCGGTTGACTGAGGGGTCGCCACAACCATCGAGATGATCCAACGAAGGGCCCACCGCAAACCACCGAAGACCAACCGAACCTCCCCCTAAATTGTAGTTTGGCCACGTAAATAGACGATGGTCGATAAACCCCGGTCGTCGGCCGCGAACGGACTACTCGAATCGTGTCGGTCACCCACGGTCTTCTGCCGGAAGGCTTCGGT
>SLJM01000268.1 GCA_007135085.1 Myxococcales bacterium | reverse complement strand
GTGAGCGAATAAGCTGAGTGGTGTGACAGCGGGGGGGGAGCGGTCCATCTCGGTCGTTGCGACGGATGTTCGAGGCGTCACAAATCAGAAAAGCGATCAAAATCTCAGCTTATCCGCTTTAATCCGTTTGAATCTTTCGCTCTCCGTGACTCAGCGCTTCGCTCTTCAGCTCCTTCGCTCTTCAGCTCCTTCGCTCCCCAGTGAGGGAGTTCGTGAATCTTGTTGGGGCGGGGCAGTTCTGGTAGATGATGGGCCCACGGACGATCTTGGGTTCTATTTACGAGGCGACGATCGATGCCGACCACGTCGGTCGAAAACTATCTCAAGGCGATCTACTCCCGTCAGGGCGGGGAAGAGCGGCGGGTAAAGACCAAAGAGATCGCCGAAGAGCTCGATATTTCACTGCCCTCGGTGTCGGGGATGGTCAAATCCCTGGCCGAAGAAGGGTTGGTGGATTATGAGCCCTACCGGGGTGTGCGATTGACCGAAGAGGGGCAAAAAGCGGCCCTGCGGGTGATCCGAAATCACCGGCTTATCGAGGTCTTTCTCGTTCAAACGCTGGGGTATTCCTGGGACGAAGTGCACTCCGAGGCGGAGCGGCTCGAGCATGCGGTGAGCGACAAATTGGTGGGGCGCATCGACGCCTATCTGAGCTTTCCCCGATTCGATCCCCACGGCGATCCGATCCCCACCGCAGAAGGGGAGGTCCACCATCGGGACGTGATCTGCCTGCGCGATGCGGAGGCGGGTATGGATCTGCGCGTGGAGCGGGTGATGGACCAGACTCCCGAAGTGCTTCGCTACCTTGATCGGATTGGCCTGCGCCCGGGCTCGACTCTGCATGTGGACGAGGTGCTTAGCTTCGACGGTCAGATGTTCTTGCGCGCTGGCGGCCAAGAGGTGACCATCAGCGACCGGCTGGCGGGCAAGATGTTGGTCACCGAGATCGATGAGATCGCCGAAGCCGGCGAGGGAGACCCTCAATGACTGATCGCGACGAGCCCGATCCTGCCATGCCGGTGGAGCGGCCCGTACTGGTCTACGACGGAGATTGCGGATTCTGCACCTACTGGGCGCGCCGGTGGCAGCAAAAGGCGCAGGGCCGCATCGCCATCGTGCCCCTGCAGGACCGAGAAGGCCGTCCGCCGGGATTGGCCACCGCCGAGTTGGAGGAGGCGGTGCACCTGGTCGAGCCAGACGGTACGATTCGCCGCGGCGCCGCGGCCATCTTCGAGGTGATGGGCACCTTGCGACCCTATCGATTGGCTCGCTGGGCCTATCGGTGGATCCCTCCCTTTCGCTGGTTTAGCAACTGGCTATATCGATGGGTGGCCAACCACCGGGCGTTCGTATCGCGACGGACCCGGTGGATGCGCCGCCGCGAGCTTTGATAAGTCCTGTTTTTTCACCGAGGGTAAGCTATGATTCTGCAATTTGATCCCAAACCTCTACGAGATGCTTTGGCCGACGCAGAGCCGGGAGTGTTGGACGGGCGGGCCGTCTCCTCGGCGCGGCTCTCTCAGCTCGAACCCCTGGTAGAACAACTCATCGCCCGTGGCGGCCAGCCCACCCTCTGCGTGGTTCAGGTCGGCGATGATGACGCGAGCTCTCTCTATATCCGCCACAAAATCCGCGCCTGCTCAAAGGTCGGCGTCGACAGCCGTCATATTCACCTGCCGGCCGATATTACTCGCGACGCCTTGCTGGCTCGACTTCGTAAATTAAACGACGATCCCTCGCTTCACGGCATCCTTCTTCAGCTTCCCCTGCCGGATCACCTCGATCAGGACGAGCCCATTCGAAGCATCGATCCCGGCAAGGACGTCGACGGATTTCATCCGGTCAACCTGGGGTGCATGATGAGCCGCCGATCGATTCTCGAGCCCTGTACACCGCGCGGGGTGTTGACCCTGCTTCAGGCAGCGGGGATCGATCCCACGGGCAAAGAGGCAGTCGTCATAGGTCGAAGTGTCATCGTCGGCCGGCCCATGTCCTTGATGTTGACCCGGGCCAACGCCACGGTCACCACCTGCCATCGCCATACGATCGATCTGGAAAAAGAAGTACGCCGCGCCGAGATTCTCGTCGTCGCCACAGGGGTCGCCGAGCTGGTCAAAGGCGAGTGGATTCGCGAGGGGGCGGTGGTCGTCGATGTCGGTATCAGCCGCAAAGACGGTAAGTTATCGGGTGACGTCGAATTCGATGCCGCCCGCGAACGGGCGGCCTGGATTACCCCTGTGCCCGGCGGGGTGGGGCCCATGACGGTGGCCACGCTGCTCGAGAATACAGTGCGCGCCGCCTGTGTCCATCACGGGGTGGTGGCCCGAAATGGTGAGATCGTCGACGTCGAACAAAGAGACCTGGAGTATAAACGGACCGCCGGTTTCGGAATTACGACCCTGCAAAGACGCCGTTCGAATTGATCTTCGAGGAGAGTCCAATGAGTGATGAGAAAAATCTAAAATCAGTGCCCCTGGAGAAGCGTCACGTCGAATTGGGGGCGCGAATGGTCCCCTTTGCCGGCTATTCGATGCCCGTACAATACGAGGGGATCAAGACCGAACACGAGGCGGTGCGCACGTCGGCGGGGCTCTTCGACGTCAGTCATATGGGGCGAGTCTACGTCACCGGCAAAGATGCCATCGCCGCCGTGGACAGGCTGGTCACCAATGACGTATCGAAGCTGGTCGACGGCCGGGCCCATTATACGGTCATGTGCAACGACGCCGGCGGCATTATCGACGATCTGGTCATCTATCGCCTCACCGCAGATCGACTGTTGTTGTGTCTCAACGCCGCCAACCGCGACGCTGATCTGGCTCATATCGAAGAGCATCTGAGCGGTGATGTCGAGCTCGACGATCAATCGGACCAGACCCTCCAGTTGGCCATTCAGGGGCCGAAGGCTCAACAGATCCTCCAGCAATTGACCGACTACGATCTGGGAGAGATAAAATTCTTTCGCTGTAAGCAGATCGAAGTGGCCGGCGTGACCGCTCTGGTGGCGCGCACCGGCTATACTGGCGAGGACGGCTTTGAACTCTATCTGCCCGGTGACGGGGGGGAGAAGATCTTTGACGCTCTGGTGACCCGGCAGGATGAGGGATTGGCCATGTGCGGCCTGGGCTGTCGCGATACGCTTCGTCTCGAGGCGGGGTTGTTGCTCCACGGACAGGATATAGACCAGTCCACCAACCCCCTGGAGGCCGGACTTGGCTGGCTGGTGAAATTCGACAAAGAATCTGATTTTATAGGCCGTCAGGCCCTGGAGAAGGTTCGCGAACAAGGGGTGAAGCGAGAGCTTCGCGGCCTGATTCTGGAGGGCCGCGGCGTCCTTCGGCCGGGCTATCCCATCGAGGTCGACGGCACTGAAGTGGGACAGTTGACCAGTGGATCTTATAGTCCGACGCTTGAAGCGAGCATCGGACTGGGATACATCGACAAAGACGCAGCCCGGGCCTCCGACGCAGAAGTGCGAATTCGGCGACGGACCGTGGCTGCAAAGATCGTGGACTTTCCGTTTTATCGACGGCCGAAAAAGAGCTGACAACCCCAGGCCTGACGTCAGGAGTGGCAATGGATATCCCCGAGAATTACCGATTTTCCGACGATCACGAGTGGACCGATGATCAAGGCGACGGCACGGTGGTCGTCGGGATCTCCCACCACGCTCAGGACGCCCTGGGCGATATCGTCTTCGTCGAACTTCACGGCGAAGAGGGCGTGCTCGAACAGGGCGATGACTTCGGCGTCGTCGAAAGCGTCAAGACCGTCTCCGACCTGTTCGCCCCGGTCTCCGGCGAGGTCGTGGCCTTTAACGAGGCCCTCGAAGATGAGCCGGAGCTGGTCAACGAAGACCCCTATGACAGGGGCTGGATCGTAAAGATCAAAATGAGCGATCCCTCACAGCTCGAGGAATTGATGGACGCTGAGGAATACGAGGCGTTCCTCACGGAAGGAGCCTGAGCGGCGATGCGCTATATTCCACACACAGAAGAAGAGATCGCCACCATGCTCGACGCCATCGGCGTGGAGTCCATCGACGAACTCTTCGACTCCGTACCGGAGTCCCTCAAAGAGGCGGCAAAGGCCATGGACCTGCCGGCGCCGCTTGGCGAGATCGGCCTGCGCAGTCATTTAAGCGAGTTGGCGGGTAAGAATAAGGTGACCCGTCGGGACGTGACGTCCATGCTGGGAGCGGGGTGCTACGATCACGTCGTGCCCGAGGCGCTCAATCAATTATTGCTGCGCGCCGAATTTCTGACCTCCTATACGCCGTATCAGGCCGAGATCAGCCAGGGAACGACGAAGGCGATCTTTGAATTTCAGTCCATGATCGCAGAATTGGTGGGCATGCCCATCGCCAACGCCTCGATGTACGACGGGGCGCACGCGGCGGCGGAGGCGGCGCTGATGGCGCAGCGTACCTTTCGGCGAAAGCCGCGCAAAAAGGTGATGGTCGCCAATAACGTCCATCCCGAATACCGACAGGTCATCGAGACCTATCTGCGATCTCAGGAGGACGCCTACGGCGAATTTGGCACCGATCCCGAATCGGGGCGCTTTGATCTCGACGATCTGCGGGCCCGCATCGACGATCCGGAGCAGGTAGCCTGCGTCATCTTCCAGACCCCGAATTTGCTCGGCGTCCTCGAAGACCCGACGGAGCTGGTGGCCTGGGCCAAAGAACATAAGATCGTGGTGGTGGCCACCTTTAACGAGCCCCACGCCTTCGCCCTGGCCAGGCCGCCAGGGGACTACGGCGTCGATATCTGCGCCGGTGAGGCGATGGGGCTGGGCATCGGACAGGCATTTGGCGGGCCGGCACTGGGCGTCTTCGCGGCGCGCAAAAAGCAGCTGCGCACCATGCCAGGCCGTCTGGCCGGCCGTACCGTCGACGAGAAGGGCCGCGAGGGCTATGTGCTCACCCTGTCGACTCGTGAGCAGCATATTCGACGGGAGCGGGCCACCAGCAATATCTGCACCAATCAGGGCCTGATGGCCCTGGCCGCGGCGATTTATCTGAGCCTCATGGGCAAGCAGGGCTTTCGAGAATTGGCCCGCCTCAATATGGCTCGTGCTCGCCACGCCCTGGCCCAATTCGAGGAGAGAGGAATTGGAAAACGGGCCTATGGTGCGCCCTTTTTCAATGAGTTCGTCCTCGAACTTCCGCGGCCGGCTCGAGAGGTCATCGACGCCTGCCTGGAAGAGGATATTATCCCCGGCTTCGATCTGGGAAGTGTGTCCGATGAGTGGAAAAACCACCTGCTCGTAGCCGCCACGGAGATGGTGGACCGCAAGAGCATTGAGGCCACCGTCGACGCCGTCGAGCGAGCGCTCCGGGGCTGAGCAGAACTATTCGTCGCTGAGTTCGCTCCAAACCTCGGCGGGGCAACGAGGGGGCAGTTGAGTGTGGATATTGATTTCGCGACAAGCTGTATGAATTGATTCTTTTTTCTACGGAGAACAAGATGCTCACCTTTGATAGCAGTGGGCTGTACGGCGATGGACTTCTGAGCAAAGAACATTTTGGCGGCGAACGACGGGAGGAACTGCAGGAGGCGATGGCCGATCTGCAGGCCCGTTTTGAGGCCGACGAGTTGGGGTTTGTGGACACTCCCGACGCCGACGGGGCGTCCATCGCCGCCTGGGCCGAAGAGCGGCGCAGCGAGGGCTGGACCGACCAGTTGGTCATCGGCATCGGCGGCTCGAGCCTGGGTGCGATGGCCGTCCTCGATTCGGCGCTACCCGACCAACGCGACGGCCTGCGAGCCCATTTTGCGGACAACCTGGATCCGGAGTCGGTGGACCGTCTCTTTCGAACGCTGAACCCGGAGAAGACGGTGGTGGTGGTGATCACCAAAAGCGGCACCACCATCGAGACGATGAGCCAGTTCTGGCTCGCCAGACAATGGCTGGTGGAGGCTCTGGGAGAAGAGGCGGCAAATAAGCAGATTGTGGCCATTACAGACCCCGAATCGGGGGAGCTTCGAAAGCTGGTCGACAATCACGGCTGGTGGGATTTCGACGTGCCCCCGAATGTGGGCGGCCGCTTCAGCGTACTCACTCCGGTGGGGTTGGTGCCGCTGGCCCTTGCGGGATATCCGATCCAGGAGCTTCTTGAGGGCGCTCGTTCGGCGCGCGACAATCGACAGAGCCTCAGTGAGTCGGCTCAGATATGGGGGACCATTGCCGCCGAGCATCTGGCCCTGGCCGACGCCGGCTATAACGAATTGGTGATGATGACCTACGGCGATCGCCTCCAGAGCCTGGTCGATTGGTTCTGCCAGCTCTGGGCGGAGAGTCTCGGAAAGGCCCGCAATCGGCAGGGGGAATTGGTCCACCGGGGCATGACGCCCATCAAGGCCGTAGGGGTGACCGACCAACATAGCCAGGTCCAACTCTATATGGAGGGGCCCCACAACAAACACATCACCTTCTTAGAGGTCCGCAATTTCGAGGCCGATCGGATCATCCCCGAGTCGCCGCCTCTTCCCAGGGCGCTTCAGCACCTGCAGGGAAAGCCGATCTCTGAGGTCTTCGCCGCCGAATTGCGGGGGACTCGCGACGCCCTTCGCCAGGCCGGGCGGCCCACCTCGTCGTGGATCTTCGAGCGGATCACCCCCGGATCGGTAGGGGCCTTTTTATTCGCCTGGCAGATGATCACCGCCGTAGCCGGGGAGTTGATGGATATCGACGCCTTCGATCAACCCGGCGTGGAGATGGGTAAGAAGATCGCCCACGGTCTGCTCGGTCGCCCAGGCTTTGAAGAATATGCGCAACAGGGCCAGGGCGGCCCCGATGGGCCCGCCGAAGAATCGCGCAGAATCCTATGAGTCTATTCCCTCGGGAATGGATTTCGTGAAAGTCACGGTTGTACTTTGCAATTCGTTGCCCGCTTTGGTTTAATATGAAGTTAGGAAAATCCTTCGAGGAAACAGCGACGCACCTTCCAGATCCGGACCGAGGTCGGGATTGACTCCCGTGAGCCGATCGCTATGATTGGCGCTCCGGTTGCAGGAATGGATTTTTAGTGAATCGAGAGAGGTTTCGATTCCACGGTGATAGATCGCTTCCGGCGGGTCCGTTGGTGGGCTCGAAGATGAATGGTCGACGAAGAAGGCGGTCATGGCAAAGGACAATACAGTCATCACGGTCATCCGACCGATGCCACCGAAGACATCATCTTCGCGTGATGCCTGCCTTGTGGTCATCAACGGCGTCGATCTGGGCAAGAAATACAATCTGGCTCAGGACTCGACGATTATTGGACGCTCCAGCAAGGTGGATATCCAGATCGACGAGGAGTCGATTTCGCGCAATCACGCGGTGATCGAAAACGACGGTGAGGCGATCGTGATCCGCGATCTGAAGTCCACCAACGGCACCTACGTCAACGATCGGCCCATCGACGAACGCAGTCTGCGCGACGGCGATCAGGTCAAGATCGGCCGTACGATCTTCAAGTTTCTGTCCGGTTCCAACGTGGAGGCCTCCTACCACGATGAGATCTATCGCCTGACCACCACCGACGGATTGACCCAGGTCTATAATAAGCGCTACTTCCTCCAGGAAATGGAGCGCGAGATGAGCCGGTGTCTTCGTTACCAGCGCGATCTGTCGCTGGTGATGCTCGACATCGATCATTTCAAGCCGGTCAACGACACCTACGGGCACCTGGCGGGCGACCATATCCTCAAGCAATGCGCCCAGCGCATCGTGCGGACCATTCGTCGCGACGATATCTTCGCGCGCTATGGCGGCGAGGAGTTCATCTTGCTTCTTCCCGAGGTGGGCAAGACGCAGGGGATTCGAACCGCGGAAAAGATCCGAACCACCATCGAAAACGAGCCCTTCGTCTTCGACGGCGTGGAGATCGGGATCACTCTCTCATTGGGAGTGGCAGACCTGCAGGAATACCTGGCTCGTTCCAGCCAAAACGGCTCCGGTCAGGTCAACCACGAGGTCAACGCCTTCGCCTTTATCAAACTCGCCGACGACCGGCTCTACCGGGCCAAAGAGTCGGGACGAAATCGAGTCGTCGGCGACTGAGATCAGGATAACGCAGATTAGAAGGGGAGATCAGGCGCCGAGGCGGTGAAATTTGATCAGGTTGGTCTCCGTGCCGCCGCCGGCGGGCGAACCCATGACGACGATGAGTTCGTCACCGTCTTTCGCTCCCCGTTGGTCGTACATCAACTCTTCGACGTGGGCGAGCATACGATCCGTATTCTGAAGCATTCGGATCTGGTAGGGCTCCACACCCCAATACATGGCCATCTGGTGATAGACCTGCTGACTGGGTGTGCAGGCGATGATCGGTTTGCTCGGTCGGTAGGTCATCATGAGCCGCGCCGTGGAGCCCGAATTGGTCAACACGACGATCCCCGTCACGTTGAGCTCGTCGGCGGCGATGGTGGCCGCCCGGGCCACGGCGTTGGGAAAGGTCTTTAAGTTGGCGATGAATTTGGGCTCTGGGAGTTTCTTGAAATCGCGGCTGCTCTCGACCTCTTCGATGATGGACGACATCATTCGCACCGATTCGACCGGGTATTTCCCGGCCGCCGTCTCCCCGGAGAGCATGACCGCGTCGGTGCCGTCCATAATGGCGTTGGCCACGTCGGAGGCCTCGGCGCGAGTGGGCCGGAAATTCTCGGTCATCGACTCCAGCATCTGGGTGGCAGTGATCGAGATGGTTCCCACCTCGTTGGCGCGGCGAATCGCCATTTTTTGAAGCATCGGCACTCGCTGGGGGGGCATCTCGACGCCCAGATCGCCGCGGGCGATCATGATGCCGTCGGAGACGGCGATGATCTCGTCAAGCTCGGTGATGGCCTGGGGCTTTTCGATCTTGGAGATGATCTTGACGTTTTTCGCCTGGTCGCCGGGCATCTGAGAGCGCAACTGGTGAATATCCAGGGCGGAGCGCACAAAGCTTAGAGCCACGAAGTCCACGCCCAATTCCATGCCGAAGGCCAGGTCCTCTTTGTCTTTGGCGGTCATGCTGGGAGCAGAGACGGCCGCCGTGGGCAGATTGATGCCCTTATTATTTTTGAGGATGCCGCCGACCTCGACGTTGGTGTGCACGTCCTGGCCCTCCACCTGGGTCACCCGAAGGCGAAGTAAGCCGTCGTCCAACAGCAGAATATCCCCTGGGGAGACGTCATGGTGGAGGTTGGGGTAGGTGGTGGACACGATCTCGAAATTGCCCGCCACTTCGCGGGTGGTGATCGTAAAGGGCTCGCCGGCGTGGAGTTGGATCGAGCCCTCCTCGAAGGTGCCGACCCGGATTTTAGGGCCCTGCAGGTCCTGGAGGATGGCCACCGACTGTCCCAGCTCCGCCGCTTTCTGGCGCACCATCTCATAGGTGCGGCGATGGTCGTCGTGGGTGCCGTGAGAGAAGTTGAGGCGGGCTACGTTCATCCCGGCCAGGATCATCTCCTCGATGATCTCCGGTGAATTGGAAGCCGGGCCAAGGGTACAGACGATTTTGGCATGTCGCATAAAGAAAATCGCGTATCAGTGGGGAGTCGAGATTATTGGTTGGGGATGCAGATATCTGCCACGCCACCGTCATGGGTGCTGCGAGTGGAGCATGAGATGCTGAAGGTGCATTGGGATCCCTCGCATTCGGGGTAGCACCAGGCGCCGGTTCCGTCCAGGTCTACACAGGCCGTGCCGTCGGGGCAGCCGCCCACTTCGCAGCGGCGCGTGCAATGAGTGATGCTGCTATAGGAATCTTGGTCGCATGTGCCGGAGAGGCATTCGTCGTCGTTGTCGCATTCGTCGCCGATGCCCTTGAGGACCTGGGGAAGACAGGCCGAGCGCCAGACGATGTCGCCCTCTTCTTCGACCATCACATCCTTGCATTCCGAGAGCTGGCAGGCTCCGGCACCGCAGGGAAGCAGGCAATGATCGTAGCCGGCGGCGTCGGTCTCCTCGGACTGCCAGCATAACTCGTTGCCCGAACAGGAGCCGGGCGTGCATTGGGAGGTGCAATAAGAGGTCTGGTCGAGGGTGCAGGATTCGTCTTCGCCGCAGCGGCAGAAGCCACCGGCGCAATCGGAGGCGTCGTCACAGAGCAGGCCCGTCGGTCCACCGGAGACGCATTCATCATCGTAGCAGGATTCACCGTCGGGACAGTTGCTGGCCGTATAGCCCGTACCCGTGGCGCGGCAGGTCAGGATGGAGCTGCTCCCGTCACAGATCTGCTCGCCGGGCTCGCAGACCGGTTCGGGGACGCATTCGGCGTCGTCACAGATATCGCCGGACTCACAGGTCTCGGTGACTTCGAAGCCGTCGCCCGCTTCGTTGCAGGTCTCCACAGCCTCGCCATCGGCGCTGCATTGCTTATCGCCCGGGCAGCAGACCGGGCAGGGATCGACGTCGGCGTCAGCATCATCGGAGGCGTCCTCATCGTCCCCCGTATCTTCCGGTACGCCCGTGTCGGGGGCGTCGTCGTTGTCGTTGTCGACGGGGACCTCCGAGCTGGAGCAGGCAGCGAAAAAAAGAGCTGCCACCAGCAAGGCGGCTGCCAGAGTAGCGCGAATCGACAGGAGGTTACGGATAGGAGACGAATGCATGGGCCGGACTCCGGAAGCAGATCAAACCCTGAGGGCTCGGAGGAGTAGTCAGAATGAAGATTCACCGCTACCCTCTAGCCTAAATCGCCCCGCAATGGTTTGCAACAATCGGGTTGAGCGTGGTTAGCGGTTAGGTAGTTTGTGGTTAACTACCAACTGCCCAATTATTCGTCGGTAAGAAACGCCTCGATATTCGGTGTAGTAACCACAAAAACACCAACCATGTGAGCGAAGCGAGCTAACCACCTGGCTCGCAGGTCTCGTCGATCGGCAAATTCAAGAGCCCTCGGCTGTCGAAACGAAGCTGGTAGGCAACCTTAAGATTCCGATGGGGCCGATGAAGTCGAGGATTTCGAGGACTTGTTGGCCGCTTCCTGAAGCTGCTCGTCCAGATACTCCACATGCATTGCCAGGTGCTGGACCTCACGGCGCTGACCGCTTAGCAGGCTCTGGCCGTACATCCAGCCGCCGATGCCACATAAGATGGCCGCAGGAACTCGCCCACGCAGCCAGTTGCCCCCCGACAGCAGGCCCAGTTGAGCGCCCACCAGGGTCATCTGCATCGCCGTATCGGATTCTCCGCTTAGCGACATCAATTGTTGGCGCACCCCGTCGATACGAGCCCCGGCGGCCCGCAACTCCCCGCGCCGCAGGTGGGCCTCAATGCGCAAAATCTCACGGGACACATCGCCGAGCCGCTGCTCCATCTGGCGAATCGGTTTTTGAAGGTCAGCCATTTTATTGCCCTTTGAGTCAAATATTCAGTCAGTGGAGACTCCATACCCACAAGAGAATCGACGCCATGGGCTGATGTCAAGGAGAGAGAGGAAGGGCGGGGG
>SLJM01000465.1 GCA_007135085.1 Myxococcales bacterium | reverse complement strand
CGCGCCGCGGTTGGTCGGCGGTGTGACCCGGGCGGCGACGAATCACAACGATTTATGCCGGGGGCAGCGCACCTGGATGCGCACCGACGCGGCCATGTTATTGGTCCACGGTCTGGCTCTGGCGGAGAAGACCTTCGAGGCAGCCCGCGAATTTCTGGGGTGGACCCCGGACAATATCGATCACGTGGCGGCCCACCAGGTCAGCGCCGTCCACACCGCCCGCGGGGCGGAACGGCTGAACCTCGATATTGATAAATTCTCGAAGATTTTTGGTGAATACGGAAACGTCGGCCCCGCCTCGATCCCCATCGCTCTGTCGCGGCTTCGCGAAGAGGGCGCCTTGATGGGCGGCGATCGGATCGCCCTGATGGGGATCGGCAGTGGCCTCAATGTATCGATGATGGAGATCCAGTGGTAGAGCGCGCTCAGATCAGCAAGACCGAATATCCCTACTCGCCGAATTTCGCCGACATCGGCGGACATAAAATGCACTACGTCGACCAGGGCCAGGGCCGCCCGGTGGTCATGATCCACGGCAATCCATCGTGGTCGTTTTATTATCGCAATCTGATCAGGGCCGTCTCCAAAGATCATCGGGCGATCGCCGTCGATCATATCGGCTGCGGTCTCTCCGATCGGCCTTCGGAAGAGGATTACGATTATACCCTGGAGCAACGGGTCGATGATCTGGGTGAATTTCTCGACCAGATTGTGCCCGACGAAAAAGTCGATCTCGTCCTCCACGATTGGGGGGGCATGATCGGCATGGCCTGGGCGGTGCAAAACCCGGAGCGCCTGGGCCGTCTGGTGCTGCTCAATACGGCGGCCTTTCACCTGCCCGAGTCCAAGCGGCTTCCCTTTTCGTTGTGGCTGACTCGAAATACGGGGCTCGGCGCCATGTTGGTCAATCGCTTCAACGCCTTTAGTCGTGGGGCCGTGATGTTTTGCGTCACCGATAAGATGAGCAAAGAGGTGGCCCAGGGTTATACGGCACCCTACGACGGCGGGCCCGAAGATCGACTGGCCACCCTTCGCTTCGTTCAGGATATCCCCCTCAAACCGGAAGATCAGGGCTACGACCTGGTCAGCGACACCGAGGCGGGGCTGTCCCAATTTTCAGATCGACCGATCTTCATCGGCTGGGGACATAAGGATTTCGTCTTCGATCGCCACTTTCTGGCGCGCTGGAAAGAGATCTATCCCGACGCTGAATATCTGGAATATCCGGAGGCCGGCCATTATGTGTTGGAAGATCGAAATGACGAATTATGCCGCGAGATATCGAGATTTTTGGAGAGTTGAATGAAAGCGAAATCAAATCCGAATATTGCGGCGGCGCTCACCAAGATGGCGGAGTCCATGCCGGACTCACCGGCCATCTATTATCCCAAACATCGGGCCCCCGACGGCACCTGGCGATACGAGACGATGACCTATGCCGAGCTCGACGCCGAGAGCACCAGGATCGCCGCCGGGTTGCATCAGGTGGGGATCGGCCCCGGGACGCGGGCGGTGTTGATGGTCAAGCCGTCGATGGAGTTTTTCGCCCTCACCTTTGCGCTATTTAAGGCGGCGGTGGTGCCCGTCATGGTCGATCCCGGCATGGGCATCAAGAATCTGAAGACCTGTCTGGCCGAGGCCGAGCCCCAGGCCTTTATCGGGATCACCAAAGCTCATGTGGCGCGGGTTATCCTGAGATGGGGAGCCGATACGATCGAGCATAAGGTCACCGTCGGGCGGCGCCTTTTCTGGGGCGGCCATAAATTATCGCAGCTGCGTCGTGCCGGGGAAGAGGCCGGGGATTGGCAGGCCCCCGGGGTGAGCGCCGATGACGTGGCGGCCATTTTATTTACCAGCGGCAGCACGGGCGTTCCCAAGGGGGCGGTCTATACACACGGCAATTTCTCGGCTCAGGTCGATATTATTGCCGATACCTATGAGATCGAGCCCGGCGAGATCGACCTGCCCACCTTTCCCCTCTTTGCGCTCTTTGATCCGGCGCTGGGGATGACCACCGTGTTGCCCGAGATGGATTTTGCCAATCCGGGCACGGTCAACCCCCGCAACCTGGTGGAGCCGATCCAACAATTTGGGATCACCAATATGTTCGGCTCCCCGGCGGTGATGGATAAGCTCGGCCGCTATGGTGAGGCCAACGAGGTGGAGCTGCCCAGCTTAAACCGCGTTATCTCCGCCGGGGCACCGGTGCCGTCGAAGACCCTCCGCCGCGTGGAGGCAATGCTCGACGGAGATGCCCAGATCTTCACCCCCTACGGGGCCACTGAGTCGCTTCCGGTGGCGTCGATCGGCAGCAAGGAGATCTTGAGCGAGACCGCCGACGAAACCGACAGGGGCTCCGGGGTCTGCGTGGGACGTCCCGTGGACGCCGTGGAGCTGAAGGTCATCGCCATCGATGACGAGCCCATCGACCAGTGGTCCGACGATCTGGTCCTGCCCGACGGGGAGATCGGCGAATTCGTCGTCAAAGGCCCGCAGGTCACGAAGCGTTATTTCAACCGCGACGAGGCCACCAAAAAGGCCAAGATCAACGACGGCGACCAGGTGCGCCATCGCATGGGCGATCTGGGCTATATCGACGACCGGGGCCGGGTGTGGTTCTGCGGCCGCAAATCACATCGCGTCGTCGTCGATGACGAGAAGACGATGTACACCGTGCCCTACGAGGCCGTATTCAATACCCACCCCAGGGTATTTCGCACCGCTCTGGTGGGAGTGAAGAAGGCGGGGCAGGTTGTGCCCGTGCTCTGTGTTGAGCTGGAAGAGGAGCACCGCGGTACGGGGAGGCAGGAATTATTCGAGGAGTTACGCGAGATCGGCGCCGCCTTCGAGCATACCAAAGAGATCGATCACTTCTTGTTGCGCGATGAATTTCCAGTCGATATTCGCCATAACTCCAAGATCTT
>SLJM01000258.1 GCA_007135085.1 Myxococcales bacterium | reverse complement strand
TCCGACGACTGGAGGCGCCCTGTCTGGATTCCTAAGAAAGTCTGTCATGGACCTGTAGCTCAGGTGGTCAGAGCGCACCCCTGATAAGGGTGAGGTCGCTGGTTCAAGTCCAGCCAGGTCCACTTTCGGCGCCTGTCGGGAATTTGTCTCGACAGGCGCCGGTTTTCGTTGATCCCCGGTTCGCGGTCCCCTCGCGGCCCATCGGGATCTACGGGGGATTAGCTCAGTTGGGAGAGCGCCGCCTTTGCAAGGCGGAGGTCATCGGTTCGAGCCCGATATCCTCCATATCAAAACCCCCATTTGCGATCAGATCGGTCGCAGATGGGGGTTTTTTGGTTTTTCTTTTGCCATTGGGTGGCCGCTGCCCTTTGCCAGGATGGGCGATCTCGTGAATAATCCTGGCAGACGACTGAATAGGAAGTTCACCTACTGAATGGTCATCCATTGGAGCGCCCATGGCGACAGCAGCCAAAGATCCAGGTCCAGCGGTATGTTTTGAAGATATCGAGGCCGCCCGCGATCGTATCGCCTCCTATGTCAAAGCATCGCCCTGTCCCTATAGTGAGTTATTCAGCCAGAAATTTGGTTGTAAGACATTCTTGAAGCTCGAAAACCTGCACCTGACGGGCAGCTTCAAGGAGCGTGGGGCCTGTAATCGGCTCCTCCAGATGCCGGAGCAGGATAAGGGCCAGGGGGTGATCGCCGCCTCGGCGGGCAACCACGCGCAGGCGGTGGCGCTCTATGCCACCAAATTCGGGATTCACTCCAAGATCGTCATGCCCGAGGGCACGCCCCTTGTGAAGGTGACGCGGACCCGAAATTTCGGTGGTCAGGTGGTGCTTAAGGGCACCAATTTCGATGAGGCCTACGGTCACGCCCAGAAGATGGGTGAAGAGGAGGGGCGCCACTTTATTCACCCCTTCGACGATCCGGCGATCATCGCCGGCCAGGGCACGATCGGCCTCGAGTTATTGGAGCAAAACCCCTATCTCGATTGCCTGCTCGTCCCCATCGGTGGGGGGGGAATGGCCGCCGGAATTGCAGTGGCCATCAAGGAGACCAATCCAAAGATCCGGGTCATCGGCGTGGAGGCTGAGGTCCTGTCGTCGATGAAGGCATCGCTTGATTCCAAATCGCGGGTCGAGCTTCCCCCGGCGACCACCCTCTGCGACGGCATCGCCGTGCGACGAGTGGGAACTATCGCCTTCGATTTGCTCTCTCACTACCTGGACGACATCGTCACCGTCAGCGAGGAAGAGGTCGCCGGAGCGGTGCTGGAATTGTTGGAGACCGAAAAGATGATCGCCGAAGGGGCCGCCGCCGCCACGATCGCTGCCCTGTCGGCGGGCAAAGTCGCCGGCGTGCAGGGCAAACGGGTCTGCGCCGTCATCAGCGGCGGTAATATCGACGTCAACGTCCTGGCCCGGATCATCGAGCGGGGCCTGGTGGCCACGGGCCGCATCTACCGGCTTGACCTCCAGCTTCGCGACACCCCGGGAGCGTTGGCCGAGGTCCTGGGCTCGATCGCCGAGCTCAACGCCAATGTCCTCGAGATCCATCACAATCGCACCTTCGCCGAGGGCGCCCCGGTGGGTAAGACCAACGTGGAGTTCAAATTGGAGACCCGGGGCTCCGAGCATATCGAGCGCCTTCGCGATCATCTCAAAGCGGCGGGATATCGAATCCTCGATCATCTCTGAACCCCATCGCTCTTCTGAACAAACTTGTGAACAAAACTGGTGACCAAAACGACGACGAAGCTGGAGTGCAGATGGTATTTCACGACGACTTATTCGCAGACAAGGTAGTGCTGATCACCGGCGGAGGCACTGGCATCGGTCGACAGATGGCCGTCGACTTCGGCCGCCTCGGGGCTCATGTTATCGTCGCCGCCCGACGTGAGGAGCCCCTTCGTGGGACGGTTGAACTCATCGAGGAGGCCGGCGGAGAGGGCAGCTTTTATCTGGTCGACATCCGCGATGAGGAGCGTATCGATGAGATGGTCGAAGAGATCTTCGACGTACACGATCATCTGGACGTATTGATCAACAACGCCGGCGGCAACTTCGTGGGCCCCGCCTCGGCAATGAGTCCCAACGGGTGGCGCACGGTGATCGACATCAACTTAAACGGCACCTTCTTGATGAGCAGCGCCGTTGGAAAGCGGTGGTTGGCCACCGGGTTTCCGGGGCGGATCATCAATATGAGCGCCACCAATGCCCATAACGGATCGCCTCTGATGGCGCACTCCGGCGCCAGCAAGGCCGGCATCAATAGCCTGACCGAAACTCTGGCTGTCGAGTGGGGCGGGGCGGGGATTACGGTCAACGCCATCCTCCCCGGACCGGTGCGCACCGAGGGAAGCGACGAGCGGCTGTGGACCGACGAAAAGACGGTGAAAAAGTTGGAATCCCGCATTCCCCTGGGCCGCTTTGCCCGGCCCGAAGATATCTCTCCGCTGGTCCAATTTCTGGCCTCCGAGGCCGGCGCCTTCGTAACGGGATCGCTTATCGTCGTCGACGGCGGCGACCGTTTGCGCACGCCGGACTTCTAAAACTGTTGCGGTAAAGGCCACCTGGTGGAGCGTCTCTATCCGAAAATCGTCACCCTCATGGGAGGGATCAGCCTCGGGTTGACCCTGACCTATCTGGTGGGGGTGGTGTTGGCCTTTTTGCCCGCCGGTGAGCAGTGGGCCGAATTTTTCGTCCCCCTGGCGCTCTATCTATTGATCCCGCCCTATACGTTGCTGGTGAGCTATCTGGTGGCCCGCAATCACGTTGGGCGATTCTTGCTTCACCGCCAGGCCTTCGACCAGGCCTATGAGTACGCTCATCCCCGTGTGAAATCATCGCCCCTTCGCAGTCGGCGGGAGGTGGCCAACCACCGGTTGGTCTGTGCCCGGGCCCTGGTGGGGTTGGGACGCTATGAGGAGGCCCGTAAACTCCTGGAGGGACAACACCGTCGGTTGCCCGGACCCTACGCTACAGAGGCCCGTCGGTGGCTTCTGGAACTCGCCCTTCGCCGAGACGATCGAAAGGAGGCCGAGGGGTTGGTCGTCGCCGAACCGAATCAAAAATCTTCGGCCCGTGGCGAGCTGGTGGCCGCTCTGGCATGTGGGGCAGAGCTTGCCATTCGCCAGGGAGAGCAGAAGGCATTCCGGGAGCGAATGGCCGACGCCCTGTGGCATAAATCCGATCATTATCGGGCTACGCTGTGCCGGGCCCTGGCGATGATCGAATACGAAGAAGAAAACGCTCAAACGGAGGAATTATTACAGATTCTGGACGGAGTGGAGGCCCGGGTGGTCGCTGAAATCCCGAATCGGCAGGCCGAGTTGACGGCCCTGCGGGCGCTGGTGCGATATCGTCGCGGTGACGCGGCGCAGGCTCAACGGCTGCTGGAGATGGCACAAGATCAGCAAAGCGATCAGTGGAGCGAGCAGGTCCTGGACGAGGTAGCCTCCCAACTAAAGGTGCAAACCTCTACGGCGTAAAGACGATCTCCACCGCGTCGAGTCCGTCGCCGAATTCAGGGATTTTGTCGGACCGTTGCGATTGGTGAAGATCCTGAAATCCCAGGAACTTGCGAGCGTCATTTGTGGGCTCGAAGTCCCACCTGCTCAGCCGCCGGGTCAGGGTGTCGTCGAGAGTCCAATGGCCTCCTCGATCAGGGCTCAAGATAGCCTGATGGGCAATATCTTCCAGGGGATTTCGGGTGGCGACGACCGGAATTTGCTGAATCCGATATTCACCATGGAAAAAGAGGCTATTCTGTCGGTCCGGTGTAAAGAGCCGGTCCAGCAGGCGGTCACGATGAATCGGGCCCCGGCCGACTTCGATGACCGGTGGCAACGGCGCGGTTAGACCGGCGCTGAACATCTGGTCGTCGTCGGATGAAACCAAGATCGTCGGTGCCTGTCGCCCGTCGCTGCGGTGTAGCAAGTCGCAATAGTCATCGCCAAAAGCTACGGACCTCTGGGAATTGCCATCATCGGTCAGGGGGAGCACTTCGATAGCCGTACCTTCTAAAGAGCTTCTCAATTCGGCGACGGGCGGCTCCTCCCACCACTGACCGGGCACGGCGAAGACGGCGCCCAGCCCGGTGGCCAGCAGACCACCGTTGCCGTAGCGAGGATCGTCGCGGTCGGAATGGCCAAAGGCCAAAGCGCGCAGACGACGGGCAAGATCGCCGGCGTCGCGGGCGCTGCCGTCGAGCCAGGGGTCACCGTGGACGGAGGGAGGATCGACGAAGATCGGGGTCGCCGCCGATTCCAATGAGATTTGTTCGGGCATCGGCCCCGCCAGGGCGCCCGCCCCGAATTGCACGACCAGTCTCAGCGAGACGACCAGGACTTGTTCTTCCTCTTCAACGGCCTCGCCACCACCACAATCGGGGGCATCGTCGAGACCGGGCCACAGAATCCAATCGACTTCGAGCCCTCCCGCGGTGGGTCTGGCCACGCCCCGGGCGGCTCCCATCGATTGAATCGTCAGGGGCATATAATCGGATTCCAAAATGGCACCGAGAATCTCGACGGAGTCGAAGGAGTCGGCCAGTGAGACCTCCTCGAGCGCACTGGTGATGAGATGACCGCGGGCCAGAGGATGAGTGGTGGTCACGGCCACCTCTTCTCCCAGCGCATCGGCTTCGATGGTGGCCTCCAGATCGACGATGACCACAGGGGCGTTTGGTGCCGACCAGATCTGAGTGCTCAGGTCGACCCCCGATTCGGTGGAGCGACCGAGGACCACATTCCAATCATCGACGGCGGTTCGCAGCCACTCCGTATTGCGATTGGTGGCCGCCGGGCCCTCAAAGATCGGGGCACCGGCCCTGGTCTGCCAGGAGGGCCCCTGCCATATCTGGACGATCAGTTGGTCTGCCGAGATGTCGTCGGACCATGCCGTCGGCGCGGTAAACGGGGCCTCCAGATCGTCGACGAGCTGTTCCGTATCCGGCGTCTCCCCGCCGGCGCTGACCAAAAGCCAGACCAGCCCGCCCAGTCCCAGAGCGGCGACGATGGCGACGATCCCGGCGACGACGATGATTTTAGAACGGGTCAACACCAACGAATCTCCTCGTGATTTACACATCTTCGCGAGCTTCCGCCCCAATTGTAGCCGATCGGGACGAAGGCACAACTTTTGGGTATTCATCAGCGCCGCTATTGCAAATGCAAAGGGTTTGCAATAATAAAGAGGGAGAAAACAATTCGTCGTGAATTGCCGACCTGGGTTTTGAGATGAATCAAATTGGTGAACTGGAGTGGCTGATCATCGGCGGGGGAGTGCACGGTACCCATTTATCTCACGTATTGGTCAACGGCCTGGATATTCCTCCCGATCGAGTGGTTGTGCTCGATCCCCATGATGAGCCGATGTGGCGCTGGAACCATTGCACGTCTAACACCTCAATGAGTCATCTTCGCTCCCCGGCGGTGCATCATATCGGACTGGAGCCCATGGAACTGCTCCATTACGCCCGCGCTGAGGGGGAGAGTAAGGGATCGGGATTTCGGCCACCTTATGACCGACCCTCGTTGGCCCTATTTCATGCCCATTGTCAGCAGGTCTTTGAATCGGGCGGGCTATACGAATTGCGCAGTCGAGGGAGGGCTTGTCATATCTGCAAAGAGGGGGATCTATTCTGTGTCGACAGCGACCAGGGGGCGATTAAGGCTCGTCGGATCATCGTCGCCACGGGGATGGGAGAGCGCCGTCGGTGGCCGGAGTGGGCTCTTAAATTGAGAGCCGATGGGGCCCCCACATGGCATATCTTCGATGATGAATTTCACCGCTCCATGCTCGATGATTTTCATCGGGTCGCCATCGTTGGTCTCGGAATTTCAGGGGCCCAATTGGCGACTCATCTGGCTCAACGAGGGGATCGAGAAGTCCATGTCGTGGCTCGTCACGACGTGAGGGTCGAGCAATTCGACAGCGATCCCTGCTGGCTCGGTCCAAAATGCCAGGTTTCCTTTCGTCGTCGACGGTGTCTGAAGAAGAGGCGCGAGATTATCGACGAGGCTCGTCACGGCGGGACCATGCCCATCGACGTGGCTCGTCCATTGCTTCAGATGGAGCAATGGAGTCGACTCCAGTTGCACAAGGGGGGCTGTGAATCGGCCGTCATTGGCGAGTCCGAAGAGATTCAATTGGCGTTGAAACAGGGCCAACAACTCACGGTAGACGCCGTCGTTTTGGCCACTGGCTTTGAGAAGCCAAGGCCCGACCAAAGCTGGTTGGCCTCGACCATCGACGAATTGGGGCTGAAGTGCGCGCGCTGTGGTTTTCCTATCGTCGATGAGCATCTGCAATGGGCACCCAATTTCTTCGTCAGCGGGTCGCTCGCCGAGTTGGAGTTGGGACCGGCAGCTCGAAATATCGCCGGGGCCCGTATGACCGCACGGCGAATTCGAAAAGCCCTTGGATAGCGCGAAGGTATGTTTGGAAAGGCCGCAAATCAATCTCGTAAGAAATGAGGAAAAACGATGAAGGAAGTAAATCTTAAAACCAAAGCTGATCAACGACTGCCGGTGACCGTCCTCTCCGGGTTTCTAGGGGCGGGAAAGACGACACTTTTAAACGAGGTCCTCAAAAACCAGGAGGGCAAACGGGTGGCGGTCATCGTCAACGATATGGGAGAGGTCAATATCGATGCCGAATTCGTCAAACAGGCCGGCGATTCCACGTTGACCCAGGTGAACGAGGAACTGGTGGAGATGACCAATGGCTGCATCTGCTGCACTCTTCGCGAAGACCTGCTCGTCGAGGTGGCGCGGCTGGCAGAGGAAGGACGCTTCGACTACCTGCTCGTCGAGTCGTCGGGGATAAGCGAGCCCATGCCGGTGGCTGCCACATTCGCCTTCGAGGACGAAGAGGGCAAGAGTTTGAGCGACGTCGCCCGCCTGGACACGATGGTCACCGTTGTGGACGGGCTCAATTTCAGCGAGGACTTCGAATCCCTCGACGATCTTGCCGATCGGGATATGGCTCTCGACGAGACCGACGATCGGACCATCACGGATTTATTGATGGATCAGATCGAATTCGCCAACGTGATACTCGTCAGCAAAGCCGATCAGATTGACCAGGCGCGGCGGGACACTTTGGTGGCCATGATGCGCAAGCTCAATCCCGGAGCTGAGGTGATTGCCATGGCTCACGGGCAGGTGGAATTGGAGTCGATTTTGGGGACGAGTCGTTTCGACTTCGAGGAAGCGGCCAGCTCTCCGGGCTGGGTTCGCGAGCTCAACGGTGAACATATTCCCGAGACCGAAGAATATGACATCTCGAGCTGTGTTTATCGGGCTCGCCGTCCCTTTCATCCCCAGCGTTTCTGGGACGTCATCTCCCTTGGCTGGGACGGATTGTTGCGGGCCAAGGGATTTGTCTGGCTCGCCAGTCGACATCAATTGATTGGCCGATGGTCCCAGGCGGGAATGTCCATCAGCTACGATCCCGTCGGCATGTGGTTCGCCATGGTGCCACGTGATAATTGGCCAGACGACGAGGAAACCAGGGCCTGGATCGACTCCATCTGGGATGAAGAAGTCGGCGATTGCCGTCAGGAGCTGGTATTCATCGGTGTCGGGCTCGATCCCAAACAGGTCGAGGAAGCCATGGACCATTGTCTGGTCACCGACGAGGAATGGGAGCAGGGCCACGACCTCTGGTCGACCTTCGACGATCCTTTTCCGGAATGGGATCTTTCGAATTGAGGGCTTGGTGGAGCTGGCTCGGGGTCTAAGATTATGGCCCCCCGGTTGGAGGTGGCGACAATCATATCGACGTCGAGGCAGCTCGTGGCGACCACGGTGACCGAAAAGCTCATCGCCGAACATCTCGTCGACGGTCAGATGACCGTCGGGGAGGAGATCGGCATCGAGATCGACCAGACGCTGACTCAGGACGCCACGGGCACGATGGTGATGCTCGAATTGGAGGCCATGGGCCTCGATCGGGTCCAGACCGAGCTGTCGGCTCAATATGTGGACCACAATTTGTTGCAGGTCGATTATCGAAACGCCGATGACCATTATTTTTTGCATAGCGCGGCCCGCCGATTCGGGCTCTGGTACAGCAGGCCAGGAAACGGGGTGAGCCATGCCGTTCACCAGGAGCGCTTCGGTGTGCCCGGCAAGACCCTCTTGGGCTCTGACAGCCATACCCCGGCCGCCGGCAGTATCGGCATGCTCGCCATCGGTGCCGGCGGTCTTGAGGTGGCCATGGCCATGGCGGGCAGGCCCTTTTATTTCGATATGCCGAAAGTGTGGGGGATTCGCCTGGTGGGAGAGCTCCCGGATTGGGTCAGCGCCAAGGACGTAATCCTCGAATTATTGCGCCGCCACGATGTCGACGGCGGGGTGGGGCGCATCCTCGAGTATTTCGGACCGGGCCTGAGCGAATTGTCGGCCATGGATCGCCACGTCATCGCCAATATGGGGACCGAGCTGGGGGCGACGACCTCGGTCTTTCCCTGCGATGAGGAGGCCCGTCGCTTTTTGGAGCGCAACGGCCGCGGCGATCAGTGGCGCCAGCTGCGGGCCGACCAGGGCGCCGAATACGACGTGGTCGACGAGATCGATCTCGGGGAGTTGGAGCCGCTCATCGCCATGCCCTCCAGCCCCGGTAATGTGACCCCCGTCAGGGAAGTGGCGGGAGAGACCATCCATCAATCCTACGTCGGCTCCTCTGCCAACCCCGGGTATCGCGATCTGGCCGTGGTCGCGCGGATCGTGGAAGATAAAAAGATCGATCCTGCGGTCTCGCTCGACATCAATCCCGCCTCTCGTCAGGTCCTGGAAAACCTCACCTGTGACGGGTTTTTGCTCAGCCTGTTGAAGTCCGGAGCCAGACTCCACCAGGCTGGCTGCAACGGCTGTATCGGCATGGGCCAGGCGCCGGCCACCGACACGATCAGCCTTCGAACCGTACCTCGAAATTTTCCTGATCGTTCCGGCACCAAAGAGGATAAGGTCTGTCTGGTCAGCCCCGAGACGGCGGCGGCCTCGGCGCTGACGGGACAAATTACCGATCCCCGTGATCTGGAGATGGCCTATCCCGACGTCTGTGAGCCCGATGAGATCATCATCCATACCGATCTTATCGAGGCCCCGCCCTCGCCAGAGGAATCGGCCACAGTTGAGCTTCGAAAAGGTCCCAATATCATGACCCTCCCCGAATTTGAGGGGCCTCCCCAAAGGATGTCGTTGCCGATCTTGCTGAAGGTCGGCGACGATATTTCGACGGACGAGATCTTACGCGGCGGCGCACAGGTATTGCCCTACCGCAGCAATATTGAGGCCATCAGCGAGTTCTGCTTCGACGTCATCGACGACACCTATCACAGACGGGCTCTGAAAGTTCGCGACCAGGGCGGACATATCGTCGTCGGCGGCAAGAATTACGGCCAGGGCTCAAGTCGCGAGCACGCCGTGTTGGCCCCGCGATTTCTCGGCCTTCGAGTGGTCATCGCCATGAGTTACGCCCGCATTCACCGGGAGAACCTCGTCAACTTCGGAATCCTCCCCCTCCGTCTGGAAGAGCGACAAGACTACGAAAGGCTCTCCTCCGGCGATCGACTGAGCGTCGACGAAATTGACCTCGCTCTCGACAAGGGGACGCCACCGAAAGTGACCACTGAGGACGGTCGAACACTGGCCGTGACCTATGATCTATCGCCGCGTCAACGAGAGATTATCGCCGCCGGCGGTCTCATCAACTGGGTCGGCCGAAAAATCTAAACCCAACTAAATCCCACCGAGTTTTTCGAGGAGAGTCTTATTCTTCGTGAACTTCGCGCAGCTTTTCCAGGCCTTTCGATTCCACCTGGCGAATTCGCTCGCGAGTCAGGTTGAGCATCTCACCCACTTCTTCCAGGGTGATGCCGCCCCGGTCGGCCACGTCGAGGGCACATGTCTCGGTCAACTCCCAGACCTCGAGGCCCGGGAAGTTCAGCTTGATCGATCCCGTCCTGGGATTGACGTCGAGATAGAGGTGATATTTACAGGATACGTAGGGGCAGGGGCGTTCGCCCAGGCGGCATTCGCTGCGATGGGAAGGCCGATCTTCTTCCACTCCGGCGAGCAGAGTCTTGAGTTCGGCGCGCTCTGCTTCGGTGAGTTTTTTCTTGGCGATCGTCTTACTGCGCCGAAGTCCCTTACGGGCTCCGCGCTTATTCGAGGTTCGCCGTCGCGTCTTCTGCTTTGCCATGGGCGTCGAGTGCCTCGTACTGTCTCGATGGTGGCGACTGCTTCAACTTGAAGGTACGCCGCGGATTTACGCTTTGTCAACCGGGTCGATGAAAACCAGATGACCTTTTGAGTTGGGATTGAATTGACTAAAAAGCACTTTCGCTGCGTCTAATTCGATGGAAATCTGTTCGAAGATGCTCCTGACTGTGCGGGCGGCGGTGAAATTCGTTCGAAAAATTCACTCTTATGCTACAATGCACCGCCCCGCGGGCAGGTAGTGAATTCAGCGGGATGTCTCGTAACCTTCGACGACCATGGCGATTTTTGACGAAATTCAGGTTCGGGTATACCGAAGCTATATCAAGCTTCCGCTGATCTTCTTTGTCCCTTTGCTGACCCTGTTAAGCGCCTTTTCGCTGGCCTATTTTCACGTTAATTCCCCGCATTTCTGGCGAGCGACGGAGCTTCAACTCCACGAGGTCATGGGCGGGCATTTCGCTCTGGGCTACGTGGAATTCAGCCCCACCTTGACCGGCGTCGAGGTCTATGACGCCCATATCCTGACCGAGGAGCGAGAGCCGGTCATCGCCGCCGATCACGTCCAGGCCAGGCTCAACCCGTTGATGTTGATGACCGAGCGCATCGAGTTTTCCCATGGCCGCGTCGACGGTGCCCGGGTGCGCCTGGCCTTCGACGACAATGGGGAGCTCAATCTGTTGAGGGCCCTTGGTATTTACGAGCGGATGCGGTCCCGGGATCGGGAAGACGACGATGAGCAGCGTCGATCCCAGGCGGTTGGGTTTCGCGATATTGAGCTCCAGGACGTGGTCTTCGAATTTAGTGACCCTCGATTTGATTTTCAGGTCGACGCCGCCGATATCCCTCGCGCCTCCATCTCCGTCGAACCCACGGCGGTGATCATGTCCGTCGACGAACTCAAGCTGCCAGGTGCCAATTTTCGTTTTCGCCACCAATTATTCAAATTTCCCGAAGAGCGCGGCGATTGGGAATTTCGCGTCGACAACTTCGAGGTCTATGATTGGCGATGGGTCAACGAGGGGTTTACCGTCGATCGGGTCATCGCCGAAGTCGACGGGATCCGCGCCGAAGCCGGTGGACGAATGGTCTTCCCTGACGACGACGGGGAGCGCAACATGCTCTACGACGCGCGGGGAACTCTTTCTGCGGACTATCAGAGCACGGTGCTCGACTATTTTACCGCCGGCAATATCAAATTTGA
>SLJM01000480.1 GCA_007135085.1 Myxococcales bacterium | reverse complement strand
TTATCGTAGGGCCCCTCATCGGGGTGCATCCGATCCCGGAGGTGGATCTGCCTGCCGAGGAGATGGCCCAGGCGCAAGCTCTGGAGTCGGATTATCGACCGGCTCGACTGGGCGTGGGGTGGGCGCTCATCGGCATTATCGTGGGGCTTCTGGGAACGATCCTGGGCACCCTCACGGGGCTCAAGAAGATCAAGCTCAAGCGGACCATCGAAAATGTGCCCACCTCGCCGGCGGCGGGGGCGGTCTTCGGGATGACCGAGATTAAGGGGCGAGTCGAGGGGCGCCAGTGCGACGCGGTCTTAGCGGGGCCCCTCACGGGATGTCCCTGCGTCTATTACCGCTACCTGGTTCAAGAACATCGTGGCTCCGGGAAGAATAGCCGATGGGTCACCATCACCGATGATACGGCGGAGGTGCCTTTTTATTGCCGCGATGAATCCGGTCGGATCCTGGTCAACCCCAGGGGAGCTAAATATATACCGGCCCGGAGGCGGGTCGATAGCCGGGGGAGGATGCGTTATTCCGAGTGGGTGATTGCTCCCGGGGAGCCGATCTATGCCCTGGGGGCGGCCACCATCGATCCCGATAAACATGATGAGCTTATCTTGAGCGAGGACGACGAGACGCCGCTTTTGTTGACGTCGTTTACGGAAGAGGAGTTGATGCTCAAGAAGGCCTATCGGGGGCTGCTGGCGCTGAACTTCGGAATCCTGGCCACCATGGCCGCCGCGATCGCCGTGGCGGCCATGGTCGTGTCATTCGGGCCCATGCTCTATGTGACGGCGGCGGCCATCTCTTGTAGCTATCTGCTGGCAGTGCTGGTCATGCTATATTATAACGACTTGATCTTCCTCAGAGAGCGGGTGGACAGGGCCTGGTCCAATATCGACGTGGCCCTCAAAAAACGGTTCGACCTCATCGGTAATCTCAATGAAGTGGTTCAGGAGTTTTTGGGGCATGAACGACAATTGCAGGAGGCGGTGACTCGGGCACGAAATGCACGGCAGAGCGCCGATCATCGTTCACCGGATGAGACTGAATTGGCCGCCGGGGCGCAGGCTCGTCGGCAATTGACAGCGCGGGTGGAGGCCTACCCCGAGTTGAAGAGCCAGGAGGTGGTGGAGCGCCTCATGAGGGCGCTGGCCGAGGTCGAAGACGAGATCGCTCTGATGCGCCAGGGGTATAATGACTCGGTGGAGCGATATAATACGCGGATCGACCATTTTCCGGAGGTGTTCATCGCCAGACTATTTCGATTTGAGCGGGCAGATCATCTGGCTGTCGCTGTGGCAGTCCAGGAGCCGCCGCAGGTCAGTTGATCTCCAGGCGGTAGCGCAACTCTTGTGATGATTCGACGGCGATATAGTAGATGCCGGCGTCGAGAGAGGATTCGATTTTGGCGGCGTTGCTGCCGGCGCGCTCGCTGGCTAATTCGTTGCCTGTGGCTCCCGTCAGGGTCAGCGTGGCCGAGCGGTTCGTCGGTTGAACCGATAGCTCCAGGGTCAGCGTAGCGTCCTCCTCGAGGCGAATCATTCGCCAATCGGCTCGATCGACCGGTGGAGAGAGGGAGTCGTTGTGGACGCTTCCCAGCTCGACGTGGCGAGCCTGCATGCGTGTGCCGTCGGAGTCACGCTCCTGAGCCAGCACGGGAACGGCGATGAGGAGCGCCATGATGGCGATGGCAATGGAAAGGGCCGGATTAGACGCGCGCATGGCGAACTCCTGAGGGGGTTTACTGCGAACGAGTCAATGGTTTGACGAAATCATCGATTGATTTGTTCAATTCCAATTCCCCATTGTGATACTCCTTTAGTGTAGCGCCCAAACGGGGCGAGGTCCAAAGGAGCTGCGATGGAGATTTGGAACTCTCTGGTTGACGCAGCGATTTGCGTGGCTTTGTTTCGGCAAAGTACCTTGGTAAGGCTTTCCCTGGTTGGATGTATGGCCGCGGCGATGGCGTCGTGGGAACGGTCACGAACGGGAACAGGACGGCGATCATGGACGATTATCTCGACAAATTGAGCCCCCGAGAGCGCCATCTATTGGCGAGCCACAATTTTGACCCGGCGATATTCCAAAAACTTCGTCGCCGATTTTGTGAGGGCCAGTGGTCGACGGCAGATAATCGAATCACCAATAAGGTCGAATTGGCCGCCGACGGCGATATTCGGCCCCTGCCCGATGCCTATAGCGAAGAAGCGCAGCGGCTTGCTGAGATTGGCCGAGAAGCCCTGGAAAAGGGCGAGGTGGGGGCGTTGGTACTCAACGGCGGCATGGCCACCCGCTTTGGCAGCGTGGTCAAGGGCTGCGTACCCGTCTTCGACGGATATTCCTTTATCGGCCTCAAGCTGGCAGACGCCGCCAGTCGCGGTCCGTCGGTGCCCGTGCTCTTGATGAATAGCTTTGCCACCGACGAGAAGACCAGAGAGCATTTAGAAAAGCATAATTATTTTGGTTTTCCTCCCTCAAAGGTCACCACATTTACGCAAAATATCAGCCTCAGGCTCACCCCCGAAGGTGAGCTCTTCGAGGCCATCGACGACGAGACGCTCTACGCTCCCGGCCATGGTGACGTGGCAGATGCGCTGCGCCGCGACGTCCTCGACGAATTCCGGGCCCGAGGTGGCAAATACCTGCTCATGTCCAACGTGGACAACGTCCTGGCGAGCCTGGACCCTATCGTCGTCGGCGCCCATGTGGCGGCCGCTGAGGCGCAGGGCGTAGAGATGACCATCGAAACCGTCGATAATCAGGGAAGCACCAGTGGTGGTATGCCCGCCCGGGTGGACGGTAAATTACAGGTCGTCGAGGCCTTTCGGTTCCCCGAAGGCTTCGATGTGTCGGCCATCCCGGTCTACAATACCAATACGTTTATGTTCACCGCCGACGCCCTGGACCAGGAGTTCGACCTGACCTGGTTCGTCGTCGAGAAGACGGTGCAGGGCAAAAAGGCGATCCAATTCGAGCGCCTCGCCGGCCAATTGTCGGCCTTCTTGAAGGCGCAATTTCTCGAGGTTCCCCGCCGCGGCCAGGAATCGCGATTCCTGCCCATCAAACGCCGCGAAGATCTCGAGGACAACCGCGACTTTCTTCGTCGCGTAGCCGCTCCGAGGGTGGCGAGCCTGGCGCTGTGAGACTCGCCCTAAGGGGCGTGGAGCGCGGACTGCCAGTCCGCCAAGGTTGTGGAGCGCGGGCTGCCAGTCCGCAAAGATTTTTCGATCAGTCGTGATCGGGACGGGGGTGGTTTTTGTTTTCTTTGCCGATCGAATACCCCCGAGTTCCATCGGAGAATCATCGCGAACAACCGATGTCCCTGAATAATTGGAAGCGCGGTGGGCCGTCTGATACGGTCAATTGAGCAGAATAAATCAAAATAAATCAAATAATTTTCTGGAGGAAAAATGAGTGCATCGGACCGAGTTTTGACTTTGAACTCCTGGGTTCTGGGGCTTCTTGTAGTATTTGCCGCGTTTAATCTGGCCTGCAGCGATTCCGTCGATGCAGAGAGCGACGACGAACCCGTTGAGACGACCTACCAGGAGTTATGCGCCGATCCGGACGGGATGGACGGGTTGACCGTAGAGGTATCGGCTCAGGGGCTAGAGGCGGTGAAAAGTATTTCCGGCGGCGGCGATTGTGATTGCTGTGGCGCCGTGTGGGTGGACTACGTCTTCTCATGTTCTGAGGAATACGGAGATGGCGTGGTGTTAACTGCAGCCGACGGGGCGGAATTAGAAGAAGTTGAAGCGACCAATATGACCGGCACCTACAAGACCACCATGGGCTGTGTAGGTGAGGAATGCAGCGAGGTCTGTGCCCCGGCGCCGGTGGACGAGTTGGAATCTATCGTCGGTATCTTCCGCAAAGAAGAGGGAACGGCCCCTCATTCTGATGGCGGAACCTATGATTTCCATCTCGAAGTGGAATCGGTAATACTCGTCGAATGAGAATGGCGAATTTGCGGATTCACGAAGAGATTGGAGTGGAAATATGGTTCACCCTCGGCGCTTTTTGTTAGTATTCTGCGCGATTGCTTTTGCGATGAGTGCCCCTGGCTGCGGAGATGAGCCCGGAGACGACGAGATTCCCTGGGAGGGCGAAGAAGTCGCGCCGCGCGGTGTGGCTGCCCTCGGCGGGGAGGGGCAGAATCTGGTGAGATTTTCGCCGGCGCCCTGGGCAGATGACCACCGAGTCGAAGCGAGTCGAGTCGATGATTTCGATGAGCTCGAGGAGGTCTCACTCGCCGAAGAGGGAGCAGCCGTTCATGGCGGCCTGACGGCCGGCCAGGAGTGGTTTTATCGGGTCGTAGCCATCGGCGATGAGGGGCGGGAGGTGACGTCGCCGGTCGTGTCGGCGACGCCCACAGGCAACGAACTCTTGTCGCTTTATGTGGAGATGGATCCCGACGATCTGGCTGAACTATACGAGCGAGATCCCCGTGATGACGACCGCCTCGATGCACGGCTATTCGTGGGAGCCTCCGACGGGCCGGAGGTCGAGGTCGAGGGGATAAGGTTTCGCGGATCTACGACCCGGCTCTACGACAAAAAGGGATTCAATATTCGCCTCGAAGACCGGCCGGAGCTAGAGGATTATCCCAACTTCAATTTTCGAAGCGACGACCGCCGCGCCGGCAATCGCCTGGCCCTCAACGCGCTGTGGACCGACCCGACGGCGATGCGGGAGGCCCTGAATTTCGAGATGTATGACGAGTTAGGCGTCATCGCGCCTACCTATTATTTCACCGAGCTCTACTTCAACGGGGTCTTCGAAGGACTCTATATCGGGCTGGAGCGAATTGACCGAGAGGCGATACGCCGGTGGGGGCTAAATCGCAGTCGCGGCGAGTTTACGATGGTCCGCGACGAGTCGAAATCGTACCGCCAGGAGTTCGACGAGATCTCGAGCCGTTCGATCTTCGGCACCGACGCCGTCGCTGCATTCGGCAGTGAGGAAGCTGCCATAGAGGCGTTCAAAGAGATCTTTCGCTATCGCGGTGAGACAGAGGACCAGAATTGGGAGGGCCTCCTCGAGTTGGTGCAATGGGTCCACGCCACCCCCGCGGGGGCGACCTATGAGCAGGGATTCCGCGAGCAAGTGGACGTGCAGAATTTCATCGACTTCGTGGCTGTACACGTGTTGACCCACGACCGCGATTCCTTCGATATCGACTTCTGGCTATACCGCGACGACGCCGAAGACGCCGACGACGGTCGGTGGAAGTTCATCCCCTGGGATAAAAACCTGACCTTCGGGCACCACTATTTTGGCGGCTTTCGCGGGGTGAACGATTTTCTCGATTACGATCGGGATTTTATCAATTATCTGGGCAACGATTTGATTCGAAAGGCGCTGGCATCGCCTGGAATTCGCGCCGAGTTCGATGAGCGACTCCACGAGCTCGTCACCGAGGTCTTCACGGACCAATGGTTCGCCGACAAGATGGCTCAGATCGCCGACGAGATCGCGCCCGCCATGGCTCGCATTCCAGACGAGGGCTCCTACGAGATTCATCCCGGTCAGCATCACGGCGAATTGGGTTGGTGGGAGTCTCACCAGCGGGCACTGAAGGACTTCGTGCGTCTTCGGCGGGCCTACGTGCTTCACTATCTCGGCGAAGAAGAAGAATCGGTGGCCTCGGGCGCGCAGATCATCGACGAAGATGGTTGGACGGTCGCCGAATTTGTCGCCGACGACGGCTCGAGCGTCGAGTGGTCGGTGGACCTGGTCGAGCTAGACGAGGAAGACCGACGTATCGACCGGGAGTGGATCGTCGACGTCTCGCAGCCCACCTCGGGGGAGATGACCCTGTACTGGCGCCACACTCCCTGGGAGAGCTGGTACGGAGAGTTGGTCATGCCGGGGCAGCTCTGGTATCTGGACGCCTTCTACGAGGGCGATGACGGGGAATGGCAGCGGGTAGAAGGGGAGGTGCTTCCCTTTGCGAATAAGATCACTTTCCCAGTGGAGTTGGAAGGTCAGAGCCGCTGGCGCATTGGATACGTGGTGCCGTGAAGGGCTTATCTTTCTAGCCAGCCAACCTCGATAAGCCCCCAATAGCCGATGGCGATGGCCTCGGCGGCGTCGTGACGAAGTGACGTGGGGGAGTCGCCGCCGTGGGCTGCGATAATCTCGCGGGCAAGCTCGTCGGCCGCTTCTTTGGCGTCGACGCCGCTGCGGCGCTGCCGCGGCTCGAGCAGCACTTTTCGCCAGGTTTCGGGCGTCACATCAATGACCGTCGCGCCCTGCTTGGCGGCTGCCTTCTCCCAGATAGACCCAAGATCGCGCGATCCCTCGACGACCACAAATTCCGGCGGACCGGCGTCACGGATGAGCCGATAGACCGCTTTTTTGAGCCGACCGCGAGAGCCGAAATTGGTCGACCGATAGCGCAGCAATCGCCCGGACTTATCGAAGAGGGCAATCCCCGAGCGCAGGCCGAGGTCGATGGCGAGGAGGGTGGACGACTCGTGAGACATCTCGAGACTCATGGCAGCGGAGCAGCGAAGAAGCGAAGAAGCGAAGAAGCGGAGAAGCGGAGAAGCGGAGAAGCGGAGAAGCGGAGAAGCGGAGAAGCAAAGTATCTGAGCGCGAAGTAGCGAAAGATTCGAATGGATTAGAGCGAAAAAGCGAACCCCTGTGCCATGGGACCTTCTAGTGAACAAACTGGCTCACCGGTGGCTCGGGTAATTTTTGCCTGGTCGGTTAACAGAAGCATCCCATCACGTCAAAAGCGTCCCATCACGTCAAAAGCGTCCCATCACGTCAAAAGCGTCCCATCACGTCAAAAGCGTCCCATCACGTCAAAAGCGTCCCACCTCTTCGCTTATCCGCTCATTCGCTCTCATTCGTTCGAATCTTTCGCTACTTCGCTCTCAGCGCCTCCGCGTTCCGCTCTTTCGCTCCTCCGCGTTCCGCTCCTCCGCTCCTCCGCTGCAGTTCAGAGCATGCTGATCGGATCGACGTCGACGATGACGCGGACCCGGGAATTGCCGCCCACCTCGAAGTGGCCGGCCAGTTCGAGCATCCGGGCCGCGAAGTGGCGCAGGACCTTGCGGTTGCGCGATTTGAGGAGCAATTGCCAGCGGCTGCGGTTTTTGATGCGGGCGATGGGGGCCATGGCGGGGCCGAGCATGGCGATGGACTTGCCGAAGCGCTCCTCTGCTTTGAACAGGCGGCGGGCCGCCGTGGCGTAGCGGCGGGCGGCCTGGATGGTGGCCCCTTCGCTGGCGCCCTCGAATTTGATGGCGATCAGATGGGCAAAGGGCGGGTAGACCGGGGCCTGGCGGCTCTTTAGCTCTCGCTCGGCAAAGGTCTCGAAGTCGTGGCGTTGCGCCGTGGTCAGGCTATAATGTTCGGGCAGGTAGGTCTGGACGAAGACCTTGCCCGGCGTGTCGGCGCGACCGGCGCGGCCGGCGACCTGGGTGAGAAGCTGAAAGGTCCGCTCGGCGGCGCGGAAATCGGGGAAGTTGAGGCTCATATCGGCCAGGACCACGCCCACCAGGGTGACGTGGGGGAAGTCGTGGCCCTTGGTGACCATCTGGGTGCCCACGAGGATGTCGATCTCCCGGTTTCTGAACTTGCGAAGCAGACGCCGAAGGCCGCGGCCCTTTGAGGTGTCGCGGTCCAGCCGAGCGATGCGGGCCCGGGGGAAGAGCTCGGTCAGGTGGGATTGGAGCTTCTCCGTCCCCGTACCTTTTCGGCCGATGCCGTCGTGCTCGCAGTCCGGGCATTTTTCGGGCATGCGAAGTGAGAAATCGCAGTGGTGGCAGCGCAGAGCCTCCATTCGCCTGTGGTAGGTCAGGGAGACATCGCAATTGGGGCATTGAAAGAGGTGGCCGCAGGAATCGCAGACCACACAGGGCGAATAGCCGCGGCGGTTCAAAAAGAGAATGGCCTGCTTTTCGGCGCGCAGCGTGTCATCGATGGCGTTGAGTAATTGCCGGGACAACACATCGGAGCGATCCGACTCGGCGCCGCCGTCTCGGCGCATATCGACGACCTCCACTTCCGGAAGCGGCCGGTCGGCGACGCGGTCGGGCATGGGCAGGTAGGTGAGCCGCTCGGTCCTGGCGTTGTGATAGGATTCGAGGATCGGCGTGGCGCTGCCTAAGAGCACCTGAGCGCCCTCGAGCTTGGCTCTGACCAGCGCCATGTCACGGGCGTTATATCGAGGCCCACGTTCTTGCTTGAAGCTCGTGTCGTGTTCCTCGTCGACGACGATGACCCCCAGGTCTCTCACGGGTGCGAAGATGGCCGAGCGAGCGCCGATGACGATATCGACCTCGTCGCGCTTGATGCGGCGCCATTGGTCGAATTTTTCGGCCGGAGACAGACCGGAGTGGAGCACGGCGATGCGGTCGCCGAAATGACCCCTGAAGGTGGCGACGAATTGGGGGGTCAGGGCGATCTCGGGCAATAAGACCAACCCCCGTCGCCCGGCCTGGAGGGTCTCTTTGATGACCCGAACGTAGACCTCGGTCTTGCCGCTACCCGTCACTCCGTGAAGGACAAACCCCTCGAATCGCCCGGCCTGGCGGGCCTTTGCGATGGCGTTGACGGCGCGGGCCTGGTCTTGCGTAAGCTCGAAGTTGCCGGGAGGAGTCACCGTCGCTTCCGCGAAGGGGTCGCGATAGATCTCGCGCTCTTCGGAGCGGAGGATGCCCCGTTTTTCCAGGCTCTTTAGGCTCGAATAGGCGCTGGAGACGATCTCTCGAAGCTCCGAGCGGGGTACAGCTTCTTCACATTCGACGAGGTGCTCGACGAGCACTTCCTGATTTTTTCCCAGTCTCTCGTCAGGCTCGGGCTTTCGCACCACCTCGTAGAAAAAATCGGTCTTCGGCTTGAGGCCCTTTTTCTCCTGATAGGAAACCTCGACGAATCGCTGTTTTTCAAGCTCTGAGAGGCGGTGATAGGTCAGGTCGGAGAATTTTTCGCGCAACTCCTTTATCGCCACTTCTTCGCCTTGCGACAGCGCGTCGACAACGGGCCGCAGAGCTTCGTCCAGATCGGCGGCGTCTGGCGGCTTGTCGGCCAGTCGATAATGCTTCATCCCCTCCACTCTGACCGCCGAGGGGACGGCCATCTTCACCACCTCGCCGATGGGCGAATAATAATAATCGGCGACGAAATTGAGGAAGCGAACGTCTGTCTCCGACAGCAAGGGCTCCGGATCGAGGACGTCGACCACGGATTTTAGCTTCGGCTCCAGTTCGGGGTCGTCCAATTCATTGGTCAGCCCTACGAGAAGTCCCGTTTTGGAGCGGTTTCGAAAGGGGACCTGTACGAGATGGCCCACTTCCAGATGCTGCGCTAACTGAGGTGGAACTCGATAGGTCAGCGCCGTAAAGAGGGGGACGTCCAGAGCGACGAGCGCGTATTTTGCTAAATTTGTCATCGCGATGCGTCTCCCAGGATAAGGCGGCGGGCGTCGCTTCGGGCGCGCAGCATCAGATCGGCGTCGCGCAGGATATCGCCAAATCGAAATTCTGGAAGGCCCGCCTGTTTCATTCCCAAAAATTCTCCGGGGCCGCGGATTTTGAGATCCATCTCCGCCAATTGAAATCCGTCGTCGGTCTGAACCATGGCGCGAAGGCGCTGGCGAGCGTCGTCGGTCAGGCCAAAGCCTGCCAGCAGGACGCACATCGAGGCCGTGCCGCCACGTCCGACGCGGCCACGCAGCTGATGGAGCTGGCTCAATCCGAAGAGCTCGGCGTTTTCGATGACCATCACCGTGGCGTTCGATACGTCGACGCCCACCTCGATGACCGTCGTCGAGCATAAAACGTCGAGATCACCGGCGGCGAAGCGACGCATCACCGAATCTTTGGCCTCACCGGGCATGCGACCGTGGAGGAGTCCCACCCGCAGCCCCTTAAAGGGTCCGTTGGCCAATTGTTCAGCCGTCTCGACGACGCTCTTTCGGTTCTGGGCGTTCTCGCTGGCCTCGACCAGGGGATAGACGAAATAGGCCTGTTCTCCCGTGGATTCGACTCGGTCGCGCACATAGTCGTAGACCCGGGGGGCGCGGGTGCGATCGCGAAGGACCGTTCGGATTGGCTTTCGGCCAGGCGGCTTTTCGCGAATTACCGTCAGGTCTCGATCGCCGAAGACGGCGTGGGCGAGCGTGCGCGGGATGGGCGTGGCCGTCATCGACAGGAGATGGGGATCGCGGCCCAGGCTCATGAGCTTTTCGCGCTGCTCCACCCCGAATTTATGTTCCTCATCGACGATGATAAGCCCCAGGTCTTCGAATTCGACGCTGTCCTGAAAGAGGGCGTGAGTGCCCACGACCAGTCGGGCCTCGCCATTCTTGATCGCCTCCAGCGCATCTCGACGCTCCGACGTCGATTGAGATCCCGTAAGCTGGGCCACCGGCACCTTCAGATCGCCAAATAGGGTCTGCACCTTTCGGAGATGCTGGGTCGCCAGAATCTCCGTGGGCGCCATCATCGCTGCCTGCACGCCGTTATCGATGGCGATGGCGGCGGCCATCATGGCCACCACGGTCTTGCCGCTTCCCACGTCGCCCTGAAGAAGCCTTCGCATAGGAACACGGGATTGCATCTCATCGGCGATGGTGGCGATCGCCTTCTTCTGATCGCCCGTTAGCTTGAAGGGCAAATTTCGAACGAGGCGGCGTCCGAGCTCGCGCTCTCTGCATTGCGGGGCTTTCGCCGACCGGCGCTCCCTGACGTAGCGGCGGGTCAGCGCCGATTGGAGGTCGAAAAATTCCTGGAAGATCAGCCGGTCTCGGGCCCGCGACAATTCTTGTCGAAAGCGGTCGATATCGTCGACGGGTTCGATGACGTGAATCGTGCGAAAGGCCTCGGCGATGGTGGGTAGATCGTTGGCCTTGAGCAATCCCTGAGGTAAGCCCTCGTCGAGCAGAGGCGCCAGATTTCTGCAGGCTGTGGCCACCCCCCTGGCGACCACCGACTCTTTGACGTCTTCCATGCCGCCGTAGACCGGGGCTAATTCGGCGCGAGGTGGCCGATCGGGCGGCACTTTAACGGTCTTGGCCGTCGGATGAGCCAATGAAGCCACGCCGCGCTCATAGTCGACCTTGCCCTCGAAAAGGACGAACGCGCCGGGCTTAAAGGAGCGCTCAAAGCCGCGGTAGGGCACGTGAAACCACAATAATTTGAATGGCGCACCCTGCACAACGAGGCGAACCTCGAAGGGCGCCCGACTATAGCTCTTCTTTGGGATGACCCCTTCGACGCGGCCCACGGCCTGGACCCAATCGGGCTGGTCTTTGAGGATCTCCGGCCCCGGAAAAAACCGATAAGTGGGCCGATATTTACGAGGCACGTAGAGCAGCAGGTCGAGCTGGTCGGCGATTCCCCGCGCCTGGAGGCGTTTCTTGGTCTTCGGGCCGATGCCCTTGAGGCGGGCCAGGTCGGTGGGGGCCTCATCGGTGAGGGAGAGGGTGAGGCGGCCGGGGATAGGTGCGATCAT
>SLJM01000006.1 GCA_007135085.1 Myxococcales bacterium | reverse complement strand
CACTCCTGACCCTCCCCGGACCGGGGGAGGTGGGCGCGAGCGCTGTTTGCGAGCGGTCGGAGGGGTAGGTTGAACCTTCGAGGCGGTGCGGCATGTTTTCGATCGTTTTTGGTTATGCCACCGGCCCCCTCTCCCTCACTCGCTTCGCTCGTTCGGTATCTCCCCCTGAAGGGTGAGAAAACATCCCACGACTCATCGGACCTCGGTGGTTGTCGGGGTGGGGTACCGGCCGGGTCGATTGGCGGACCATCCGACGGGCCGAAGGCCACGCGGCTCCTCGAGTCGCGAAGCGCCAACGACGCGCTCGACAGCTCCCCACTGCGCTTTGGCTTGTGGGGAGCATCAGTAGTGCTACCCACCGGGCGGGCTCTCGACGGTCCGGTACCGAACCATTGCAAATCACCGGAGTTGGGTCGCATTGCTGATCCTCCAGGGGCAGTTCTCCTCTTTGGGGTTTTAGCCTCCGATGATTAAATTTTTACCACGCTGCGCGCACGACCTCCTGCGCCAGCAGACTTTGAACTGCAACCCAACATTTGGAAAAACTATGATGCAAAAAGAACCTCGTTCCGACGAAAAAACTATCTCTTCGCTCCTGCAGCATTTCTCTGGTGACGTGCTTCTGCCCCACCACAGCGGCTATGAAAAGGCCCGCCGCGTCTGGAACGCCATGATCGATCGCTCCCCACCGGCAATCGTTCGTCCCCAAAACGTCGAGGACGTCAAGGCTGTGGTCCGCTTCGCTGCTGACCAGGACATGCTGGTCTCCATTCGGGGGGGAGGCCACAACGTCGCCGGTGGTGCCGTCGCTGACGATGCTTTGATGATCGACATGTCGCAGATGAATCATATTGAGGTCGATCCCGAAGCACAGACGGCGAAAGTAGGGCCCGGTACCACATGGGCCGACGTCGACGCTGCCACACAAGAATATGGCCTGGCCACCCCCAATGGGCTCGTCTCGACCACCGGCGTCGCCGGGCTGACTCTGGGAGGCGGTTTTGGACGGCTCAGCCGTATGTGGGGACTCTCGGCGGACAACCTGCTGCGCGCCGAAGTGGTCACCGCCGACGGTCGACTGGTCGTCGCCAGCGAAGAGGAGAATACAGATCTTTTGTGGGGACTTCGCGGCGGCGGAGGCAACTTCGGTATCGTCACCTCATTTGAATTCCAGCTCCACGAAGTGGGCCCCCAATTGCTCGCCGGGCCCATCTTCTATCCCTTCGATGATGCGCGAGACATTCTTCGCAAGGCCGTCGATTTTGCCGTGGAAGCTCCACGGGAGTGTTTCGTCGCCATGGTCTGCCTCACGGCACCGCCGGCGCCCTTTTTGCCAGAGCACATCCACGGAAAAAAAATAGTGATCATCAATCCCACCTTCATCGGCCCTATCGAAGAGGGGCAGAAAATATTGGCCCCCCTGCGAAATCTTGCCAATCCCGTCGCGGACCTCTTGCAGCCTACTGAGTATACGGCGATTCAGAGCCTGCTTGACGAGCAATACGCAGCAGGCATGCGCAACTACTGGAAATCCCACAATTACACTTCCCTCAACGATGAAGTGATCGATATCATCGTCGATCTGGCGTCGCATTTTCCCAGCCCGGAGTCGGATATTCTCGTCACCCACCTGGGAGGTGCGATAAACGACGTAGCTCCCGAGGCGACGGCCTATTTCCATCGCGACGCCGAGTTCAACGTAGCCCTCGGAGCGCGTTGGCAAGATCCGGAAGATGACCAAGAATGCCTTCAGTGGGCCCGACAAGGACACTCCCGACTGGCTCCCCACGGCACGGGCGGCACCTACGTCAATTTTATCGCCGATGCAGGCAATCAGGTTGACGTCGCGTTCGGCGCCAACTACCCGCGCCTGGTTCAATTGAAAACGAAATATGACCCGCACAACCTCTTTCAAATCAATCAAAATATCGTTCCCTCCGAGACTGAGGGGTGACGAGCCCGGAGGTTGATCAACCATCGTCTATTCAGGTCGCCAAACTGCAATTTGGGGGGAGGCTTCGATTAGGCGCGGTGGGGGGCGCGACAGAGGCCGCCCGTGGACATCACCGCCGGGACTGCCTATCTTCACAGAGCCAGATCAGGGTGATAGCCGGAGTTTGTGGTGAACCAAGACAAGATGAGCAAAACGGAGAACGAGAAGCCCGCTTCGGCGGACGCACCGGTCGACGATGACGGCGTCGATCGAACGCTGATTCGCTGGTTTCTGGGCCTGACACCGCTGGAGAGACTCCGAATGGTGGAGCGCTATATTGCTTCTGTAGAAAAGGTGCGAAATGGGCGTCAGCGCTCCTGATTTTCTGGAAATTTTGCGGGTCCTCGTCGAAGAAGAGGTGGAATTTATCGTCGTCGGAGCGCTGTCGGCCGTCTTTCAAGGCGCCCCGATCATGACCTTCGACCTCGACATCGTACACAAGCGCGACGAGCGAAATATCAATCGCCTCCTCCAGGCCCTGGTAAGACTCGAGGCATCCTATCGTGGAAGGGGAGAACAAAAACTTGTCCCCGCTGCGGAGCATCTCAGGTCCGACGGCCATCAGCTCTTGAGTACCAAATTCGGTCCCCTCGATATTCTGGGGACCATCGAAGATGGACTGACCTACGAGGAGCTCCAGCCCTTTGCGGTGGAGTTTTCCCCCGACGAGATTCGGTTCGACGTGTTGAGCTTGAGTAAATATATCGAACTAAAAGAGTCGTCACCGCGAGAGAAAGATCGGGCCCGCCTACCTACGCTTCGGGCGATCAAAGACGAAGAGGATCTTGAATAAAGGCTGCGCTCGTTCGGTATCTCCCCCTGAAGCCCACTCGATACGAATCAACTCACGACCGCTTAAAACATAGCGGAATCGGTATTTGGCGACTCGATGTTCGCGGCCTCGTGCGGGTCAGGTCGGCCTGCAAAGATCGAGTGAAGTGGAT
>SLJM01000125.1 GCA_007135085.1 Myxococcales bacterium | reverse complement strand
TCCCTGGCCTGGCCGTCGTCTTTTGGTCCTCAGAGACTTTCGGCCCCATGGCGCTGGAAGGTTTAGCGCGAGGCATGCCGTGCTCGTTCTTTCCTTTCGTCACCATGACTTACCGCTGCCACGGCGAAGCTCGAAATCGCTGAGACGTCTTACTGCCAGGCCAGGGATGGCCTGTGGACCATTTCACTACTCTTACTGCCAGGCCGAGCTGCCTTTTGGTCCTCAGGCCATCCCTGGCCTGGCCGTCGTCTTTTGGTCCTCAGGCCATCCCTGGCCTGGCCGTCGTCTTTTGGTCCTCAGGCCATCCCTAGCCTGGCCGTCGTCTTTTGCTCCTCAGAGACTTTCGGCCCCATGGCGCTGGAAGGTTTAGCGCGAGGCATGCCGTCTCGTTCTATCCTTTCATCACCACCACTTACCGCAGGCCGATCACGTCGCCACGGCGAAGCTCGAATCCGGTGTCGAAGCGCTCGCTTATCCGTGCCAGGGTCTGGGCGAGCCACCGGGCGTCGTCGGCGCCGGCCCGCCTCAATTTCATCTTCCGCATCTGAGTCGGCACCACTTGCAGGTCTGTGAGCTTCTTCTCGGGCAGGGAGAAGGTCGCAAAATACATCCCCCCCAGATCGCCGCGCCAGTCCTCGTAGCCGCCGATCCCCTCGTAGTCCGTCACCAGATCGCCGCATCCGTAAATAACCAGCTTTCGCCGATATACCTCCAGGGGACGTATATGGTGTGAGGAGTGGCCGTGGATGATGTCCACTCCCCCCTCGACGAGGCGGTGGGCGAAGTCGATCTGTTTATCATGGACCTCATAGCCCCAGTTGCTCCCCCAGTGAATCGAGACCACCACCAGGTCGCGGTCGCCGCGATCGTCGGGGATGGCCTCCAGGACGGCGTCGGCGTCGCCAGGCGACAGATCGTCTAACAGATTGACCCCCGGCCGCTGGCGACCGGCCGCCCAACTATGTGGAACTCCGCTGGTGGGACTGGCGCAGGCGACGACAAAGAGTCGACTCCCACCGTCCAGCTCGATGACCGCCGCCCTCGTCGCCTCCTCCAGATCTCGCCCGGCGCCGGCGAAGATCAGGCCCGCATCCTCCAGCGTCCTTAGAGTCTCCAATAATCCGGCCCGGCCGAAATCCATGACGTGATTATTGGCCAGGGTACACACGTCGATGGGAGCGGCCAGAAGACAGCCCACGTTGTCGGGATGCATCCGGTAATGCACGTATTTGAGGGGCCAGAACTGGTCGCTCCTGGTGATGCTCGTCTCCAGATTGATCACCGACGCATGGGGCGCTTCACTTGCCAGAATCTCCAGCCCGTCTCCCCAGATATGGGAGGGCTCCACCGGTGTCTCGAAGCGGCCGTGACGTCTGACCGCCAACTCCACATAGGATCTGGCATCTTTGATGAAGCGCTCGCGAAGCTCGGGGCGCCCCGGATGGGCCAGGATCTGATCGATGCCCCGGCCGGTCATGACATCGCCGGCGAAGAAGAGTTTGATCTCGCGGTCGGTCTCGTTCATCGCTCCTCCATAGATTCAGCCGGCCGGCGCCCTCCCCTCAAAAATACTCACGAAATCAGATCCAACCTGATGCGGAGGACAACTATTTGGGCCCGGAGTCGGCGGCGCGTCGTCAAATAGCATGGAATAAGTTGTGAGGTGGCGGCGTCAAAAGATTGCTGATCGACGGTCCACATGCTACCGATCGTGACGCGCTAATTGACGGCCCGCGCCACCGAGCAAGCCACCGTGTCTGAAGACGAAGTCCCACCACAACCAGATGAGGAGCAGCAGCCCGAGGACCAGGAGGTCCCCGAGCTGGCGCCGATCACGGAGCGCTCTCTGGAGCTGCCGGCGGTCATCATCGGCGATCGGGGAAGCGAGGAGGAGCGGCCCGCGGTTCGCGTATTGCCCGGGCGACTTCCCGAATCGGTGGTCCTCTACCCCGCCTATACCCTGGTGGGAGCAGCCGCGCTGCTGACCACCCACTATTCGCTCGACAGCGGTGAGTTGAGCCCGTTGATGACCTTCTTCGGGTGGGGACTGCTCTTTTGCTGGTATTGGGTCTACGGCGTGGCCTATCGCTACCGGCGGCGAATGATGAAGTATTTTTCGCTGTTTATGTGCGGCGTCACCGCCGGCTCGCTGTCGGTGGTCACCGCCGTGCGAAGTACGTCCATGGCGGTCCCCGTCGATGGCGAGCTCGTGGTTCGCGGCGCTCAGCCGATCCTCTTTTTCGCCGCCGCTCTGACCACGTTGAGCCTCACTCTGATCATCACCCATGTGGTCTATCTCGGGCGAGGCTATCGACAAAAGCAGCTCGATAGTGAAAATGAGGGCCAAGTGCAGTAGCCACGCAGTCTCCCTTCGATGATGTGCCGATGACCCCCGACACCTTTTTCTACCTCCTCGTATTCTTCGCCTTTGCAGTGGGCGCCGTGATCGGCTCGTTTTTGAATGTCGTGATCTACCGGGTGCCGGCGGGCCAATCGATCGTCAGCCCCGGAAGTCGATGTCCCAAATGCGAGACGCCGATCAAATGGTACGATAATATCCCCATCCTCTCCTGGTTTATCCTGGGCGGAAAGTGTCGCGAATGCGGCGCCGAGTTCTCACCGCGCTACGCCATGATCGAGGCCCTGACGGGCTTTTTGGCCGCCGCGCTGTGGATCAAGGTGGCGGGACCCCATTTCAAGGTCGTCGGTGGTCCGGGAGTCCCCGGCATGCCGCCGCCGGTGGCAGACGTGGCGGCCCTTCCCTGGTTTAGCCTCTTCGTCATTTTTGCGTTCTATCTCTTCTTTTTGGCCTTGCTCGTGGTGATCACCTTCGTGGACCTCGATCACTATCTGATCCCCCACGAATTCACCCTGCCCGGCATGGCCGTGGGCGTCATCGCCGCCCTGGTCCTCAACAGCGGTTTGATGGCCACCGGCTCGCTGGCCGGTTTCTGGCCCCCCGTGACCATCGCCTCCAGTCTGATCGGATTATTGGCCGGCGGGCTGGCGGTGGTGGCCATCTTCTATCTCTATTTCGCCGCCCGTGGCATCGAGGGAATCGGCGGCGGCGACGTGACCATGATGGCCTTGATGGGCGCCTGGCTTGGATGGCCGGCGCTGATTTTCATCTTCTTCGCCGCCAGTATTCAGGGGCTTATCGCCGCTGCGTTGGGTGCTCTGTTCGGGGCCGACTTTCTCAAGGAGTCCGATGAGATCATGGCGATGGACGACCCCCGCGATGAAACCGCGAAGGGCGCGAAGAGCACTAAGGAGGATGGGGAGGTTATTGAGGAGGAAGACGAGGGCACTGAGGAGGAGGAAGACGAGGGCACAGAGGAAGACGAGGGCACAGAGGAAGACGAGGGCACTGAGGAGGAAGACGAGGGAGAAACGAGCACCATCGAGGTCGTGGAGGAAGGAGGGGACGAGCAACCTCCGGGTGCGCTGGCGGTGCCATTTGGGCCGTTTATCGCCCTGGCGGCGGTGCAGTATTTCTTCCTCGGTGAGTTTTTGCCGGACTGGTTGTCCATGGCCTATCTCTACTACGGACCGTGAGCCCTATGCGACGCAGCCAGCGCAGAGGTCGCGTCGGCGGCCTGCGGGCACAACTTCTGGTGGGGCTGATCTTTTTGTTGATGCTGACGCTTGCTCTGCTGGCGCTGGCGACGGTTCAATTTCACAACCGACATGTCCAGCAGGCCGTGGCCGACGAGGCCCGACGCCACACCGCCTGGCTCTCGGAGCTCACCACCGAGCAGCGCGAACCGGCGGCACAGGCATTGCTCGAGCAACCGGGTATATTACATGTGGGACCAAAGCCGGCCGGTGAACAGGGGCCTGAATTGGCGCCCGGCCAGGCGGGAATCGCCGACTTTGAGGACCAATCGGCTATCTGGGCCCACGGCGACGACGATCTGGTGGTGATCCTATCCTTGAGCGAGGCTCAGGCCGCTATCGACGCCGGCCGCCGCGCCCTTCTGGTTTTCTTATTCTCGACGCTCCTCTTCGTCACCGTCGTGGGGTACGGCTTCTTCTCCTACGTGGTGATCCGCCCTCTGAGAGCGCTTAGCGTCGCCACCAGCCGCGCCGCCGAGGGCGATCTAGCCAGTCCCATCACATTGCTTCCCCGCAATGAATTCGGCGACGTGGGACGCCAATTTAACGCCATGTTGGAGCGCCTCGACGACCAGCGCGCCGCCCTGGAAGAAAAGCTCGAGCAATTGCAGAAGGCCCACCGAGAATTGCAGCAGGCCCAGGACTCGCTGGTTCGCTCCGAAAAGCTGGCCAGCGTGGGCCACCTGGCCGCAGGCATCGCCCACGAGGTGGGCAATCCCCTGGCCGCCGTCATGGGCTATACGGAGATGCTCGGCGACGGCACCCTCGACGACGAGGCCGCCCGCGACCTGGCCGAGCGCACCCTGACCCAGCTGAGGCGAATCCGAAAGATCATTCGCCAGCTTCTGGACTATAGTCGGCAGGACTCCCAGGACGAGCCCACGGCGGTGGCGCTATCGGATTGCATCGACGAGGCCCTCCATCTGGTGCGCGCCACCCCGGCGGCCCGGGATATCGAAATAGAACTCGACGTGCCCGACGACCTGCCGAAGGTCCAGGCCATCGCCGGCGAAGTAGTGCAGGTTCTGGTCAACCTCTTTTTGAACGCCGCCAGGGCCATGGCCGACCAGCCCGACTCCCCGAAGCGCCTCCAGATCAGCGCCGCCCACCGCGACGACCAGGTCATCGTCGACGTCGTCGACACCGGTCCCGGCGTCGACCAGGAGATCGCCGACCAGATCTTCGATCCCTTCTTCACCACCGGCGCCCCCGGCGACGGCACGGGCTTGGGACTTGCCATCGCCCACCGCCTGGTCACCCGCGTCGACGGCGACCTGCGCCTCATCCAAAGCGACCGGGGCGCCCACTTCCAGCTCCGCTGGAAGACCTCGACCAGCGACTGACCATCACTTCCCTCTCATCGACGGCGATTAATCAAATACCTCATGGCGCACCGCCGTGCTTTCCATCTGTGCGCGGTCATCGATGAGTCGATAGGGATCGGCCTGATTCCAGCGCTCGATCTGGTCGTCGAAATGTGGATTATTGGGATTCTCTGAGGCTCCGCCGGGGAGCGCGTTGTAGGTGACGGGATCGTCGGCGTTCAGATCGTGGACCATGCGCAGCGAGGCCCCGCCGCCGCAGGTGAAGTTGAAATGGCGGTAGCCGTTGCCGCAGGGGCTTATGGTGTGCGTGCCGCCGGGACGCTCGTAGAAGGGCAGGCCTGAGCCGGGGCGGTTGAAGCTGGACTCGATGACCGGGAAGAACCCGCGCAGAGAGAGGCCGTGTAGATTACCCCACACCCAGTCGTCGGGATTTGTGCTCTGGGGCCCCGGGATAGTTCGCTCGAAGCGGCGGCCGAACTCACTGGCGTTGGCCAGCCGATCCCGGGCCTGTAATAGAGAGCGCACGAGCATGGTATAGCGCGTCTCCGTAACCTCTTCGTTGTCCAGATCGTCGAAGAAGAGGCTGTCGCCCACGTCCGGATCATAGCTGACGGCGTCCTCGGGCTCGTCGAGCAGATAGATCAACGCCCGGGGCAGCACCTGGCCCCCCTGGGGAATTGACCACTCGCCGTCTTCATAATAGCCGAGCCGGTTCATCTCGTCGCCGAAGACATTTTGCATGGCGTAGACCAGGGTCACGTTGAGCAAGGCGGCGGCGCTGCTTCGAAGCACGTCGTCACCGGTGGGCTCCCGGGTTCCCGGGGCCTTGAAATCCCAGCCGGCGAGCAGGTCGCGAAGCTGCTGGAGGATCTCTTCATCGCCGGCGATCTCAGCGCGAATCGAGGCCAGGTCGGGGGCGAAATCATCGCTGATCGAGGTGTCCAGGACGGTGTCCACGGCGTCCACGATATGGGGCACGGTTCGGGCGGCGACGCCGTCGTAGGGGTCGTCTTGAATCTCGATATGATCCTCAACGGTCATGGGCCGGCCCTCGTCGATAAACTCCTGGATTCGCTCTTCGATGCGCTCGGCGCGAAAGCCGATATCGAAGAAGACCCCCAGATAGTGCTCGGCGCCCACGGGCTCGTTGTCCAGGGTCACCCCCACGGGGTCGTTATTGGCGGTGATCACGTAGCCCTTCTCGGGATTATGGGCGTGGGGAATATGCTCGTCGGCCAAAAAGCCCTCCCATTCCGCCGAGCCGTCGCCGGGGAGTACGAACGCCGGGGCGTTGCCCTCGATATTGTGGCGCGGATGAAAGGTGAGCGCTCCTTCGGAGCGAACCGGGATATTGGAACGCCCCGAATAATAGATATCTCCGTCGGTAAAGCCGAAGACGAAATTCGACGAGCCCACACTATAATAAGTCAGCGCCTCGCGAACGTCGTCGACATCTTCGGCGCGCCACAGGCGGATCAGAAAGTCGAAATCGTTATTGGCCTCCAGCCCCACCCATTTGACGGAGATGGCCTGCGAGCCCTGGCGTTCCACGGGAATATTGCCGTCGCTCTCGGGGATCAGCGGTCCGTGATGAGGCACGATCTCCACCGTATAGTCCACGGTGTCGCTCACATTGCCGAATTGGCCGATGCCGATCTCCTCGATCACCGTCTCGATGGCCACGTCCTCGTCATTGAATCGAACAGTGGCCGCACCGTCATCGTGATCGGTGATCTCCTCGTGATAGAGATCGACGTAGTCATAAAACCCGACGGTCGTCCCCCAGGCCATATGAGGGGTCCGGCCGATGACGATGCCCGGAGCCCCCACATAGGCAGCGCCCTGAACTCGGAGATCGGCCCGACCGTCGAGGTCATCCTCGAGCACGAGGTTCATGGGATAGAACACCGTGGGAAGCTGCAGACCCAGGTGGGGGTCATTGGCCACCTGGGGATAGCCCGAGTCGGTATAATCGCCGCTGACCACCCAATTATTGCTGCCCGGCAAGAAGTCGGAGTTTCGGTGGAAGGGATCGAAGGATTCGATGACCCCGGGCACGGCCTCGATGCCCCGGTGCCAGTTCAACCCGTTCATCAGCAGGTCTTCTCCGATACGGGGCCCTCGAACCTGGTCGACCAGCGCATTTGGGAAGCCCTCGATATGTGTGGCATCCGCAGATGGGGAAAAGCGCACCACATCCTGAAAGACTCCAGAACGAGCGGCGATGGCCGGGTCGTCGGAGTCGGGCGGAAAGGTCTCGAGGAGCCGCTCCCGAAGGATCGTCATCTCCAGGTAGACCGGCGTATAATAGGTCAACTCCACGGCGAGCAGCCGGCCGATAGCCAAACTGTCGACGGGGGTCCACTCGTCGAAGCCATTTTCGATGAATATCTGCGCTATCGACGAGTGAATCTCCTCATCGCCCTCGCGCCAGGCGTCGACAAAGGCGTTGACCCCGGCGGAGAAGCTCTCCAGGGCGATATGGGATTCATTTTCGGGATCGTAATTTTGCGCCCAATAGGCCTCGGCTGCCCGCCCCAGACCGAGCATGCGAAACATAGTGTCCACGCCGACCACGCCATCGTCGAAGGCCCCGAAGACCTCCGATAATTTGCCCGTCGATACCCGTCGATAGAACTCCATCTGTCCCAGCCGGTCACGGGCCTGCACATAGCCGTTGACGAAGAAGAGGTCCTCCAAGGTCTCGGCGTAGATATGGGGCATGCCCTGCTCATCGTAAAATACCTCCACCGGCCGTCGCAGCAGACCTTCCAGTTCCCCGCCGGTATCACCATCAACCTCAGCATCATCGGCGACGTCCGCACCGACATCGGCCTCGCCCTGATCGACGGGATCATCACAGCCGGCCAGCACGAATAGGACGAGTAAAATAGGGGCAAGTCGCTTGATCATCGTCTGCTCACTATATCTGAAATCAGCCTTGAACAATTAGCATACGCCAGACAATAGCCGACCCATCATCAATTTTCGAGACTCGCCACTTTCTCCGCTCCCGGTTGCGGCAGCCCCCTGGGCCGTCGTAGTCTGAGCGGCGGGAAGACACTCATTGAACCCCGGGCATGCCGTCGTGGAAGATATCAAGATTCTCGTCATCGATGATGAAGAGAGCATTCGCCATATGCTGGCCATGTTGCTCGGCAATGAGGGCTGGCGCGTGGTGGCCGTTGACGACGGCCAGGAGGGGCTCAAGGAACTTCTGGCAAACCACTACGATCTGGTCCTATGCGACGTGCGCATGCCCACCATGGGGGGACTGGAATTACTCGCTGAGATCGAAGGTCGGGGCATCGATACGACGGTGATCGTCATGAGCGCCTTCGGCAGCCGGGAGCTGGCCATCAAGGCCCTCAAAGCGGGAGCCTATGACTACGTGGACAAGCCCTTTGAGCGAGATGAGATCTTGCTCACCGTGGTCAAGGCCGTGGAGCGGCTGCGCTTGCAGCGCGAAAACGCCGCCCTGCGCGAGCAAGTAGAGAAGCGCAGCGGCCTGGGCCGACTGGTGGGCCAGAGCGAACCCATGCAGGAGGTCTTCTCTCTCATCGAGAAGGTGGCCGACTTCAAGTCCACGGTCTTACTCACTGGCGAGTCCGGGACGGGAAAAGAGTTGGCCGCCCGGGCGATTCACGAATTATCGCCCCGGGCCGACAACCCCTTCGTGGCCATCAACTGCGGCGCCATCCCGGCAGAACTGTTGGAGAGCGAGCTCTTCGGTCACGTCAAAGGGGCGTTTACCGATGCGGTGCGCGACAAAGACGGCCTGTTTATGGCCGCCGACGGGGGCACCCTCTTTCTCGATGAAATCGCCGAGCTGCCCGCCCAACTGCAGGTCAAACTATTGCGGGTCCTCCAGGAAGAGGAGGTCCGCCGAGTCGGCGCGGCCACGCCCCAACCGGTGGACGTTCGAATCATCGCCGCCACCCTCCACGACCTGGAGGCCCGGGTCGAGGAAAAGCTCTTTCGCGAGGATCTCTTCTACCGCCTCCACGTCATCGCCATCGAGCTGCCGCCCCTGCGCGAACGCATCGACGATATCCCCCTGCTCGTCGACCATTTCCTCACCCTCCAGAACCAGCGCCTCGGAACTTGCGTCGAGAGCGTCACCCCGGAGGCCATGGACGTGCTCCTCCAACACTCCTGGCCGGGCAACGTACGGGAGCTCCTCAACTGCATCGAACGGGGCATGGTCATGTCGTCGGGCAAAGCGATCGACGTCGAAGACCTCCCCGGCAGCATTCGCGACTCCGACACCCCCTTGGATGCGCTGTTGAGAAGCGACGAATTATCGATAAAGAAATTATCGGCCGAGCTCGAGCGAATCCTCATCACCCGAGCCCTCACCAAGACCGAGGGCAACCGCACCCACGCCGCCAAGATGCTCGAGATCAGCCACCGCGCCCTACTCTATAAACTAAAAGATTACGAAATCGACCTATAATCCCCGGTCCCCGACGCGCAAAGCGCGTCATGTCAGTCGATGCATCCGGAACGCAAAACCGGGCGTGTGGTATTCAAAGCCGAGCGCCGCGTCGAGGACGAAGCCGCCCAGATCGAAATTACCCGCCGCCACCTCTCTCAGGTCCGCCTCGGCCAGGTTGGCCATAGCCTTTGCAAAGGCCTTGTCCAGCGCGGCGTCGTCGATCTCATCGAGCACCTCTTCGACGGCGTCGCGATAATAATATCCGTAGACCGACTCGAAGATATCGCCGATCATATCCAGTCCGCCGGCCACGCCGTTGTGGATCTCGGGAAGGAAGGTCGTGCCATCGATATCCCATCGCTCTTTCGACCAGTCGAAAAAACAGTCCAGGTAGGGCTCCAGACCGGTGTCTCCCACAGCGCGGAGGACGAAATAGCAGGTTCTGATATGGCCGATGACGTGGTCGCGGACCATGGGACGCACGATATGTTCGCGAAGGATGGTGCGCACCGTCCGTCCCGTCTGATCGCTGACCTCCCGCCAACGCCGGGGCGGCATCAACCCGAGCAGATACGACGGCGCGCCGGGGCGGCTGCTGCGCTCGGCGAGCTGGCGCCAACTGTCGACTTCTTCGGGTCTTCGCGTATAGGCGTGTAGTTTCAAGCCCGCTTCACGGCCCAACCGAGCCAGCGTTTCTCGCGCCGAGTCATCGTCATCGAGGCTCAACTCTCCCAGCTCGCCGGCGAGCCCCTCCAGATCATCTGAGGCCAACGGCGTGCGCCGGCGGATTCCCAGACGAAGGATCATATCCTCGTAGAAGAGCTGTCGGTCGTTATTGAGCCTGGTCTCTCGGTTGGCGGGAAAGATCTGAAGGAGCAGCCGGGCCTGGCTGAAATGATTGGCCCCGAATTTCTGCTCTACCAGACGCGCCAGGCGTTGGACTCGATCATCGAGTGAGGTGGCCTGAGCCACCAGATGAATCCACAACTCTGCAGCGAGCAGGACTTCCGTCGTCTCCAGTTGTTCCGACGGCGGCAGCCGGTCGTTGTCGAGAAGCACCGCCAACAATACCCGGGCGCCGTGCAAAACCGATGGCTCTTCCAGAGTCCGAGGCCAGATGGAGCCCTTCTTTTCCTCGCTGCGCATGATGGGCGGCGGCTCGAATTCGACGGTGTCGTCCATGGCGCTGACAAAACCGGCCGGAGGCTCGGCGTCTACCGTCGCTTCTTCCGTAGCGCCCAGGTCATCGATTTCCTGAATCTCTTCTGCGACGATCTCTTCTTCGACTATTTCGTCGGCAATTTCCTCTTCGTCGCCGCCCTCTTCCCCAGCCTCTTCTTCTTTTTCAGCCTCTTCTTCTTCCTCGCCCGATTCGTCGATCGCTTCCTCGACTTCCTCTGCTTCGACGACATCCAGGTCTTCGCCTTCCTCTTCTGCCTCATCGACGCTCTCTTCGCTGTCCTCGTCATTGACGGGCGGCGCCGGTGGGATTGGGGAATCGGAAGCAGCCGGCGGGGGCGGCGGCGGCGCCTGGGCCTGAGGAGACCAATCATCTACCAGAGCGCCGACGGGTTCTTCCCAATAGTCGGGAAAGATCTCCAACAAGATGCCCGTGGCCACCTCCAAGAGGGGATCGCTGTCGGGAAATTCGTCGAGCCGCCTCTGTACCCGCGGTCGAACTTTCTCAAAAAGAAATTCTACGTAGGTCTTGCCCTGGTTCTCGGGCAGGCTCAACGCGCTGAGGTGCGGGTGTTCCAACTGCTCCGACGGATCGTCGCTATTTCGGAAAAATTTGAGAAATTGTTTTAGCATCGCCGTCTAGATCCCGCCGAAAAAAGCTATCAGGTGTCCATGGTGATCGCGCAGTGCTGGCCTTGCCGAAGTGGTCGACTAACCCCTTGTCGCAAGAATTCGCGATGGCCACACTTTTAATACTCCATGGCACAGTCCCATATTCGCGATGGAGCCGCAAGATAATTGTAGAGCTTCCGCGGCTCGGGTGCTCCGAACTCCGTTCTCCGTTCTCCGCTCAAAACCCACCTCCCTAGCTGTCAATCTCTGCTCACCGGCGGCACAAGGCCAAGCCGGGGTCGCCAACCGGTCTCGCGCCGGCGGTGAATCAGAATGATCGGCTATGGTAGCTGTCAATCTCTGCTCACCGGCGGC